>CAYXKH010000448.1:0-1009 GCA_964465255.1 uncultured Isosphaeraceae bacterium | reverse complement strand
TCGCTCCCGCAAGGTCCCTCACGCGGCCGAATTGGGTCCCGGACGATTGGCCCCCGGTCCGCCTCCTCGCACCCCAACGGCCCAACGCACCCCATCCGACCATCAATTCCCGCCATCTCCCCTCGATCCTCCTCCCTGCGACCCTCAAAGTCCGACCTCGGGATTTCCGGGCAGCGTCCCCCCGGCACTCGACCTGCCGCGGGCCCCGACCACAATAGATTGTGTTCTTGACGGCGAACGTCAGGTTGTCCACCCCCATACCTAGCGGGTTGCCTCGAATCGTTGCTTCGCTAACCTCCCCGTCCTGCGGAAGTTGAGGAAGAGTCGTCGACAAATGGTGAACTTCCACCACATTCCGTGGTCGAGACTCTTGAACCCACTACAGGTTGGGGTAGCATCCCCGTCGAGGAGGTCGCTTCCATGGGCGTTTTGTGTGACACTCAAATCCGGGAACTTGTTGGCATCGAGCCCTTTGAGGAGGGCATCAAGCGGCCCGGCTCGATCTCCTACGGAGTCTCGAGCTACGGCTACGACGTCCGGGTCGGGACCCGCTTCAAGATCTTCACCAACGCCACCACCGGTGGGGCCGCGGTGATCGATCCGAAGTCGTTCAATCCGGAGCTCTTCATCAGCGTCGACACCTCCCAGAATGGTCGAGATCACATCATCATCCCGCCCAACTCCTTCGCCCTCGCCGAGACGATCGAGGAGTTCAACGTCCCGCGCAACGTGCTGGCCATCTGCGTCGGGAAGTCGACCTACGCCCGCTGCGGCATCATCGTCAACGTCACGCCGCTGGAGCCGGAGTGGCGCGGCCGCGTGACCATCGAGATCAGCAACACCACACCTCTCCCGGCCAAGATCTACGCCAACGAGGGCATCGCCCAGATGGTCTTCATCAAGGCCGATCGCGTCTGTGCCCGCAGTTACGCCGACAAGGGTGGGAAGTACCAGGATCAGGCCGGCCTGACGCTCCCGATGGTGGACGGGCCGATCGGGTCTGGTCCGA
>CAYXKH010000447.1:0-1010 GCA_964465255.1 uncultured Isosphaeraceae bacterium | reverse complement strand
AGTCGTGCAACCCCCTGCGATCCTTCCCTGCCCCCTGCTCCCTGCCCTTTGGCACACTCTTTGCCTTCTCTGTCCTCCATGCTTCTCCGCTGGCTCCGTCGCCGATCGATTCGTCGTCAGCCGTTTCCTGCCGCCTGGGAGGCAATCCTGGAGCGGGACTTCGCCCGTTGGCGCTCGTTGAACGATGCGGATCGCTCGCGTCTGCGCGATGAGCTTCGCTTCTTCATCGCCGAGCGGTACTGGGAGGGCTGCGGCGGACTCGCCATCACCGACGAGATGAAGGTGCTGGTGGCGGCGCAGGCGTGCCTGCTCCTGCTCCATCGACCGCAGGACAGCTTCTCCAACGTCAGTTCGATCCTGATGTACCCGAGCGGGTACTTCGCACCCACCGGCCCCGTGTCGATCTTCGGGGCGCCGCGGGTGACGCATGGCGGGACCATGCCGGTGCTCGGACAGGCCCACGACCGCGGTCCGGTGATCCTCTCGTGGCGTCACGCCCGCGACGGTGCCGCGGCGGACGACGGCGAGAACCTCGTCTACCACGAGTTCGCCCACAAGCTCGACATGATGAACGGCCCCGTCGACGGCACCCCGCCGATGGACACTCGCGAACAAGCCCGCGAATGGCGCGAGGTCATGTCCCGCGAGTTCGCCGCCCTGCGCGAGTCCCTGCTCAACTCCCCGCAACACCCAGGACTCGCCGGTGCTCCCAGCGTGCTGCGCCCCTACGCCCTCACCAATCCCGCCGAGTTCTTCGCGGTTGCGACGGAAGTCTTCTTCGAACGTCCCGACGCCCTGCGGGCCGAACGCCCGGAACTGCATCGAGTGATGGGGAGGTTCTTTCGGACTCGCCCGGACTCGCCGAGCGAGTCCGCGGAATGAGGAATGGGGAGCCGATTGATCGTCTGCGTGGAGCGCCAGTGCGTCCGTCCCACGGCGAGTTCGAGTCCGTCGTCCGTCTTCGGCACCAGCACCAGATGCACATGATTCGACATCAGGCACCACGCGAG
>CAYXKH010000446.1:0-1026 GCA_964465255.1 uncultured Isosphaeraceae bacterium | reverse complement strand
GAAAGCCAGTCTGACGGGAGCAAGACCGACGCGTTCCAGTCCGGCGGCAGGCGCGGCACATTCAGGCGATTTCTGCGTCGACGAACCATTCGACGGCGGCAACTGGCCCCGATTGCGGTCTTGCCGACGCTGATGACGCTCGCCAATCTGGTCTGCGGGTTTGCCGCGATCCACTACGCGGCCAAGCCCATCGAGGCCACCGGCGTCTTCGGCTGGACCGCTCTCACCCTCGCGGGCATGCTGGTTTTCCTGGGCATGTTCTTCGATGCCATCGACGGCTCGGTGGCGCGACTCACCCGCACCACCAGCGACCTCGGTGCCCAGCTTGATTCGCTCGCCGACGTGGTCACCTTCGGCGCCGCTCCGGCCTTCATGATGCTGCGGCTGGTGAGCCAGTACGTCGGACCCACCGACTCGCTCAACGCCACCATCCTCGGTCCCTTCGACAACGCCTACGCCCGGCTGGTCTGGGCCATCGCCGCAATCTACATCTGCTGCACCGCCCTGCGGCTGGCGCGGTTCAACGTCGAGACCGGATCGCACGAGGCGGTTGACCATCGTTACTTCAAGGGTCTTCCCTCGCCCGGAGCGGGAGGTGCGGTCGCCAGCCTCATTCTGCTCCATCAGCACCTGCTGGCCACGCACTACAACGCCGGCGAGACCCCGGCCTTCGAGCGCTGGACGGCCCTGGGCATTCCGCTCATCACGCTGCTCTGCGCCTTCGCGATGGTCTCGAGCGTTCGATACGTGCATCTGGTCAATCGCTTTCTGCGCGGCCCCAAGTCCTTCACCTCGATCGTGCGGATCGTCCTTCCGCTGATCATCGCGCTCTGGTGGTTGCACGCGACGCTGGCAATCAGCTTCACCGCCTATGCCCTCTCGGGTCCGCTCCGAAGCGGCTGGATCGTGATGCGGCGGCGGGGTTCGAGCGCTCCGTAGCGGCCTGCGGCCGCACACTCGCTCTGGTGCGAGTCACGACTCGCGTGGCCTCGAACCCGGTCCGCTTCCCCCCTGCCCCCTCCCCCC
>CAYXKH010000445.1:0-1029 GCA_964465255.1 uncultured Isosphaeraceae bacterium | reverse complement strand
GCGGCCGACGCCCTGCGGAAGTTCGGGATGGTCGCGAACACCTCCTACACGCTCTGCAACGTGGAGTTGATTCAGCCCGACGCCTACGAGCAGTACCTCGCAGCCGGCGGCACCCCGCCCTCGGCCCTGATCCTCAGCTCGACCGTCGGACAGCTCACCCTGGACATGCGCTTCGTCGTGCCCGACACCGACACTGCGGCGACCACCAACTCGGTTTCGCTGCTCTTCTTCGATACCAACGTCGGCACCCTCGCCGGCTGGGTCGAGGCCTACGACGTCTTCGGCACCCTGCTCGGGCGAGCCGAGGCGATCACTCCCGCGAGCATGCTCACGACCCTCACGGTGACCGCCGAGGGCATTCACATGGTCCGAGTCGGGACCGATTCCGACGGCGCCATCGTCGACAACTTCGTCACTGCCGCGCTGGTGGCGGTGACGGTCCCGGCGCCGGGAGCGGCGGGGCTGCTCGCCGGTCTGCTGATCGGGCCTGGGCGTCGTCGGCGACGCGACTGAGTGGGCATTTGGAGCGCTCCGTTCGGCCCTCCGGGCCGACACTCGCTCTCGCGGGGGCTCACTCCGCGACGTATTCGATCACCTGGGCCACGCGGTTGTCGGCTGTGCACAGGGCGACCTTCGGTCGATGCGTTCGCATTTCCTCGGCAGTGAGCTGGCAGAAGGACATCACCAGGACGATGTGTCCGACGCCGGTGCAGTTGGCCGCAGCGCCGTTGACGCAGATCTCACCGCTGCCACGACGACCCTTGAAGATGTAGGTCTCGAACCGCTGGGCGTTGTTGCAGTCGGCGACCAGCACCTTCTCGTTGACCCGCATGCCCACGGCGTCGAGCAGATCGGGGTCGATGGTGATCGAGCCCATGTAGTCGGGCTGACACTCGGTCACCCGCACCCGGTGGATCTTGGCGAAGAGGGCCTCTCGAAGCATGGCAGATCCTCACACATAAGCGCCGGACACGTAAGCGCCGGACACGAGAGCGCCGGACACGAGAGCGCGGGACGCGTGAGCGCGGG
>CAYXKH010000444.1:0-1035 GCA_964465255.1 uncultured Isosphaeraceae bacterium | reverse complement strand
CGCGGGCATGCCCGCGGGAGTCTTCAATCTGGTCCAGGGCAGCGCCGACATTGCCCGGGCGCTGGTCGGACACGAGGACGTCGACGGAATCCTCTTCACCGGCTCCTGGCCGGTCGGTCGGCGAATTCTCGAAGCGAACCTCGATCGGCCCGGTCGGATCGTCGCTCTCGAGATGGGCGGGAGCAATCCCGCGGTGGTCATGCCGAGCGCGGATCTCAGGCAGGCCGTCATCGAGTGCGTGCGGGCCGGATTCGCCACCACCGGGCAACGGTGCACGTGCACGCGGCGGGTGCTGGTCCATGAGCGGATCGCGCCGAGGTTCATCACCCTCCTCCAGAAGACCGCGAGCACGCTCCTGATCGGGCCCGGACGCTCCACCGAGCCGATCTTCATGGGCCCGGCGGTGAGCGCCGCGGCGGCCGATGCGGTCCTCTCGTTTCAACGTCGCCAGATCGAAGCGGGGGGACGTCTGCTCCTCGAGAGCACCCGGCTCGACCGACCCGGCCACTTCGTCACTCCCGGAATCGTCCAGGTCGAGCGGTTCTCGCTCGACCGCGACGAGGAGCTCTTTGGCCCGTTCCTGCAGGTTGCGGTGATCCCCTCGCTCGAGGAGGCGATCGTCCAGGCCAACGCCACCCGCTTCGGGCTCGCGGCCTCGATCTTCACGCGTGACGACGCGGAATGGACGGAGTTCATGGCCAGTTGCCGCGCCGGATGCGTGAATCGCAACACCGGCACCGCCGGTGTCAGCAGCAAGCTTCCATTCGGTGGACTCGGCCAGAGCGGCAACCATCGCCCCGCCGCGGCCTTCAGCGTCGACTACTGCGCCTATCCGGTCTCCAGCATGATCGAGGAGAGCGCCGACGCGGCGGTGCCGACGGGGATGCTGTGGAGCGACGGATGGGTCGTCGGCTCCGCCGACGCGTCGTAGCGATGTGTGCGGCGGCGCGAAGCCCACGCGTGGCTCAGCCCGCCGGGCTTTGCCCGGCGCGGCGTCCGAAAGCGAGTGTCGGCCCGGAGGGCCGAACCGAGCGC
>CAYXKH010000443.1:0-1041 GCA_964465255.1 uncultured Isosphaeraceae bacterium | reverse complement strand
ACCCACGCTCCCTCGGCGTCGCCCCACCCACCACAGCACGAGAACAAGAACCGCCCCGCCCACAACCGGCGGCACGACACCGAGGAGAAGTTGCCGAAGAACGGTGGGGTCCATGGGAGGGGGAGATCAGGAATGAGGAATGAGGGGCCGTATAGACGGAATGCGCCTCACGTGCCTGCCGGTGCCATGCGCCGGAAGGCAAGTGAGGCGACGGAAGTTGAACGGGCACCTCATTCCTCATTCCCCATCCCGCTCGTTCCTCTACCGCCCGCCCTCCAAACTGACCGTCACTTCCACGTCTTCGCCGAGGCCCTGGGGCATGTAGTTCATGCTGAACTCGGAGCGCTTCACGGTGAAGGTGGTGTGCAGGCCGGCGATCTCGCCGCCGCGCATGCCGGGGCCGGCGCCGGTCTGTTCGATGGTGGTGGTGATCGACTTCTTCACCCCGCGGAGGATCAGGTCGCCGACGACTTCGAAGGTGTTGTCCTTCACCTTCTTCACCGAGGTGCTCTTGAAGGTGATCGTGGGGAACTCCTTGGAAGAGAAGAAGTCCGGGGAGCGGAGATGCTTGTCGCGACCCTCGCTGGCGGTGTCGATCGACTCGGTCTGGATGGTCACGTCGATTGTGCTGTTGGCGGGCGTGGTGCCGTCGAGCAGGAAGGTGCCGGCGATTGCGTTGAAGCGTCCGTACGACCAGGAGGTGTTGAGGTGCTTCACGCGGAAGAGGGCCGCGGAGTGGACCGCATCGACGGTGTAGGCCTTCGGCGCCGCCGACTGGGGAGTCGACTGGGCCCCGAAGGTGGTCGTGGCGGCGTGAGGGGCAGCGGCCCGTCCCGGGAGGGTTCCGGCGGCGAGACCGGCAGCGGAGGCGAGCGCGAGCGAGGTCAGCAGAAGCATGCGATTCATGGTGTGGTTCTCCAGAGGTGAACGAGTGACGGAGAGATCGTAACGAGGGGTCGATCGTGCTGTGTCACGTGGGACGAGCGGATCGTTTGCGTGCCGTGGACGTGAGGGGTGGGGACGTGAGGGGTGGGGATGTGT
>CAYXKH010000442.1:0-1043 GCA_964465255.1 uncultured Isosphaeraceae bacterium | reverse complement strand
CATCGAGGCCTACGGATCGAGCACGACGACCCACAGCTTTGCCAGCGACCTGAACTGCGACCGAATCGTCGATGGCGACGACCTCTCGACCGTGCTCGTGTCCTGGTCGGAGTCTGCCTTCTGCACGGTTCGCCTTCCTTGCGAGCATTGCGAGGAGGAGAGCCAGAGTCTGGTCGGCGGAGGAGGCATCGACCTCGCTGACTTCATATGGGGCGCATCGACTCTCGGCTTCGGATCACTCGACGCGCTGGCGACTTGGGCTCAGGGCGCCTCTGGAGAGCAGGTGGCGCTCACCGCGGAGTCGGTCATGCACATTGCGGCATCCGCTGCCCAGGAGGAGTCATGACCATGAGACCGCACCAACTGAATTTGACTCTCCTTGCAGCAGGCGCGGTCGTCGCCTTGACCACCCGTCTGCACGCCTCGATGACTCTCTACAACGACTTCGGAGGCTGGAAGAACGCGACGCCAGGTTTCGCGACGATCGACTTCGTCCTCCCAACACAGCAGATTCTGAGCGAGCAGTATGCGCACCTCGGAGTCCATTTCATCGGGGGAAATGACTACGCCGGAACTGCGAGTGGATTCACTCTGGATGGCTGGGGGGTGCAGATGAGCGGTCCACAGACTCCCGCGATCGAGCTCGTCTTCGATGCCTATCAGACTTCCTTCGCCATGCACTACCCGGGTTGGGGAGGGTTCTACCTCTTCGATGGACAAACGGAGATCTGGCACGGGCCTGGATTGACTGGATCCGGAATCAAGTTCTTCGGCGGAGTCAGCGGCACTCCCTTCAATCGCGTGATCATCTACAGCCAATTTGGCCTACCCGGCGCCGACAACATCTACTTCGGCGGCACGGTGGTTCCGGCGCCGTCGGTGGTGGCCGTGCTTGCGCTGGGCGCACTTGGAGGTCGTCGTCGTCGTCGCAACTGAGCGGCGAGAGTCCACGAATTGAACTTCACGACCGGTGGCAGCGCCCGCAGCCACCGGTCGTTGGTAATTCGGCCGCCGCCGCGCACGATCCCATGATCCCATGATCC
>CAYXKH010000441.1:0-1045 GCA_964465255.1 uncultured Isosphaeraceae bacterium | reverse complement strand
GGTCGGTCCGGTCCGCCTGATGCCGGCTTCCCGTACCCTGCGGGCTCGTGTCGAACGACCTCGACCAGAACGCTCCTCCCCTGCCGCGCGGGCTCATCCTGCTCGCCTCGCTGTGGCTCATCGGTTCGTGGATCGTCACAATCGGCGCTCAGCGCCCGCTCCAGCCTTCATCGGCCAGCTACACCCCGGGTGTGCGCGGGATGCTGCTGTCGCTGGCCCTTGGACTGGTGGTGGCCTGGCCACTCGTGCGCCTGAGCCGCGGCGTCGGACCGCGGGCGATGCGCAGTGTGGCGCTGGACCTCGTGGTGTTGATTGCGTTGATTCAGGTGGTGGTGTGGCCGCTTCGGCTGGTCACTCCGTGGGGCCTCGCCCGCACCGCGGCAATTGATCTCGCCCTGGTCGCGTGGACGGTTCTGATTGGCGGAGTCATCGTCGGGTTCGGGGCGCTCAATGGTCGCGGCCGGACCATCGGGATGGTCGTCTGCCTCGTCCTCGTCGGGTCCATCCCACTTCTGAACGGGCTCATGCCGATGATCGACCCGGTCGGCGTGCCTTCGAGCGTCGACCTCAGCGCGGTCGCTGCCCGCAGTTCACCCTTCTCGCTGGTCCACGCCATCTCGGGTGGAGGCCCACAGCCGATCGAGCGACCAGATCTCGCCGCCCTGGCCCTCGCCGCCAGCGCCGCGGCGGCGATCTGGGGAGTCATCGCCGCCGGTGAGTTGATCAGAGCCATTCGCGCCCCGAGGCCGTCTGGTCGCAGGAACGCGACCGCATTGGATCCTCAGCAGTAGTCTCGAGGTGGCCGAGTTGGCCACCGCGGCAGGAGACGATCCTGTCCCCCGTCCCGAAATGTCCGTCGGAATCGGGCGTGAGACGAGTGGAGCAATTCGCGGTCGCCATCAGGAGGCTGGACATGCCGCAGCACGCGTGGGTCGACGGCAACCTGACCGTCCACGACTGGCTCGCGACCGTCCCCAACGTCCCGCCGGTGGTGGACCTGGCCTACCAGCCTGTGGCGAAAGTCATTCGGGCTGCGGGCGAGCAG
>CAYXKH010000440.1:0-1055 GCA_964465255.1 uncultured Isosphaeraceae bacterium | reverse complement strand
ATGGTCGACGTGCACGGATGTTGCGGCCACCAGCGTCTCGCCCAGCCCCAGCTCGCTGAGTTCCACGCTCGGGGCCGCTGGGGCCGTGATTCGTTCACGGCGTTGCATGACACCCACAGACTGTCGCCCGCTGACGGGGCGATGCCGCCGCCCCGTCGTGGCTTTGTCCCTTTGCGTACTGCTTCTTGCACTCGCCGGATGCGTGGCCAACAGTTCGAATCCGCTGCTCGTCGTCCGGTCCGCGGAAAGCGATGGCCAACGTGCCATCTTCGAGCTCGAGTTTCAGAATCCAGGGGGCCGGAATCTCACGCGCACGACGCTCGAGTACGAAGTCAGCCACGGCGAAAGCTCGTTCCCCGTCGCCAACGGTTCGTGGTCGGGCGAACTCGAGTTGCCGAAGAAGGGCCACGCGACGCTCACTCTCGAAACGCCTTTCGACACGCCGCCCCTCGAGCCGGAGTCGCAGGCCCTCCACCTCAGCGGCGAGTTGGTTCTCGCCGACCAGACCGGCTTCTTCGGGCTTCGCGCGATGGACCTCACGCGCACGTCCTTTCGCGTTGACGTCGAAACCACACGGAGCCGACCGTGAGGCCGTCGCGCTGGGTGCATCCGAGTGCCGCCGCGCTTGCGGCACGTTCGCTCGTGCTCTGGTACGCCACCGGTGCCGAGGGATTCACCCGCTGGCCGAATGAACGGCTGGCGAACGCCGACGCGGCGCCGGTTGCGGGTGAGCTCGATCTCCTCGCCGACGTCGGCTTCTCCGACATTGGTGAGGACTCGACGCGCCCCGACATCCAGAGTCGTTTCGCCTTCGGCCTGGTCCCCGGCGGATTCGATCCAGCGCACCTCATCGCCGTTGCCACCGTGGCCGGCGCAGTGCTTGCCGCCTCGATGGCGACGGTCGCCTTCGGCCGGTGCGCGAACTACGGCGCGGCTCACTCCAAGGAAGGACTCGCTCCATGACCTCTCGCACACTCGCTGTGATCATCCTCTTCGCCTGTCTTTCACCGCTCCCGGTGGATGTGACAACACCGCCGACAACACCGCCGACAGCA
>CAYXKH010000439.1:0-1058 GCA_964465255.1 uncultured Isosphaeraceae bacterium | reverse complement strand
GCGCATGGTCGCGCATGGTCGCGCATGGTCGCGCATGGTCGCGCATGGTGGTGCCGAGGGCCGTATCCAGCCTCGGGGAGGCGCAGGGTCGCGCCTCGGAATGTGCGTGTCCAAGGTCGCCGGAATGTGCGTGTCCAAGGTCGCGCAAGGTCGCTCTCGCGCGTCCAAGGTCGCTCTCGCAGATCGCGCTGACCACGATCGCTCTGCCGGGGGAGTTCGATCTCTGGATGTCACTGCTGGGCGGAAGCGCCGGTCGCCGATTCCAAGGCTGGTGCGTTGCCAACAAACTCGACTTTGTCGAGCGCAGGGACGGCCCCGCCATCCCCTTGGGTGCGACGCGGCGCTCGCATCTTCGTCCCTGGGCCGAGCGAGCCCGACGAGCGCCAGGCCCTCCGCAGGAGCAGTGACCTCATGGCACAGATTGAACGAATCCAGGTGGCGATTTGGACCGCTGACACTTCCGATGCCGGCACCGACGGTGACGTGTACCTCGGGCTCGGCGGACGCGAGTTCTACCTCGATACGTCGAAGGACGATTTCGAGCGCGGACGGCTCACTCACCTGTATCTGGGCGACCACGGGCTGGCCCCGCCGTCGACCGAACCCACGCTCAACGACCCGCGCACTCTCCGCCCCATCGACACCGCTCATCTGGCCCTCTTCCCCGCCTACATCCGCTACCACCCGACGGGCGGCGACTCCTGGAAGTTGAACTTCGCCTTCATCGCGGTCTCCGCACGCGACAACGCGGACCAGTTGCGGCTCACCGACACCTACACCGCAGGGATTGATTGGGAGTCGGACACCAGCGGCATCTGGCTCAGCCCGAAGAGCGGATTGGCGGTCCACCTCTTCCGCAATCAGCTCGTCGATCTCGACACGCCGCAGGGTGTGGTCCAGCCACCGCGGACGACGGGCATCAATGCCGTGAGTGCCGCAAGCGCCGCCGCGGCACCCTTCGCCCGCGACCTCGGCGTCCTCCTCAGCCGATTCAGCGCGGCCGATAGAGGGAGCACGAAGAAGTAGCGCCGCGGGGCGTCGAGTGCTGAATCCAGGAG
>CAYXKH010000438.1:0-1066 GCA_964465255.1 uncultured Isosphaeraceae bacterium | reverse complement strand
TGCGGGCCGCTATCGTCGCACTGGGCCACGCGAGCCCCGCGGTCTTGGTGAGCGAAAATGGTCGGAGCGTCGCAGCAACTGGCGCGAAGGCCGGGGCCGATCCCGCGACACCGTTCGGCGTGACGATCTGGCCCGACTGGCAGGTGGCCGATGCCACAGTCGCATTTAGCGACGTGTCTCAAGTTCGGTTCCTCTCCAACAATCATGTTCTGCTCTGGCAGAGCCCGGATGGTGGCCCGTATGCCGCGTTCGTCGCCGACATTCGGCGCCCAACGACGCGATTTCAGTTCTCTGGTTACCAGATCGACACGTTGCGCGTGACCGATTCCGGCAAGTGGGCGGCGATGGCGTTAGACGGGAGTCTGAGTTCGGGGCAATTCAACCCCTCCGACATCCCCGGCTCTGTATCAGGCGCGTCTATTCCGCTGAGCGGAACGATTCGGAACCTCATCTGGCGGCAGGATGGCCGGTTTCTCTTGGTCGAGCGAGATGACACGGTGATCGTCTCTCTTCGATCGACCGACTGGACAGCAGTCGCGAGCATCACTGGTGGCCTCGGACCGATCAAGGGCGTCGTAAGCCCTGTCGGTCGAGACTCGTGCTTCGGATATCAGCCCGAGGTCGGCGCCTGCACGTTCAGCGTCTCGAGCGGCGGGATGCTCACCGTTTCTCGGTGGCCACATCAGATCGCCGAAGAGGGCGAGGTGTCGTTGTCACCATTCCGAAAATTCTTGATCACCAAGAAACAGGTTGATCTTGGGTCTGTAAACTACTACTACCGGAAGACTCCTTATGCCACGGAATCAGACGTGAGCCCATCTTGGCCGTCCGTCCCGCAGGGCTCGAGGATTCAGCAGATCGGTTGGCTACTCTGGGTGCCGTAGAGAACGCACCTTTACCGCCGCGCTGCTATCTGCAAGTTGCCATCGCCTTCGTCGAGTTTCTGTTCGGTGCCCCAAGCCACTCGAACAGGGTCGCCCCGTCACTACTTCTTGGCCGGTTGCAAACCGAACCGGCCCGCCAGTTCAGCAAGTTGGATCATGGAGACGCCGCCGAGAGACCTCGG
>CAYXKH010000437.1:0-1083 GCA_964465255.1 uncultured Isosphaeraceae bacterium | reverse complement strand
GCTCGGCGGTCCAAGGGGGCGATGCGACACGATCCCGTCGCTGTCGCGAGCACGCCCCCGCTCGCTGCGCTCGCGAAGGCCGCGGCACCCGCGGCGCAGCGCACCCGCCAGCCACCCCGCGCACGCTCCAAATCGTGCAACCCCCTGCGGCCCCCTGCTCCCTGCTCCCTGCTCCCTGCTCCCTGCTCCCCGCTCCCTGCCCCGTGTCACATCTTTTAGAAGACCCGGTTGCCTGTCGTATCCATTCGGATACACTCCTCCGTGCTTCGGGTGTCGCAGACGACCACGTTCCGGAGCTGGCTTGATCGACTCGACGATGCCAGAGCGCAGGCCAGAATTGCTGCGCGGATTCGCATGCTGGAAGCGGGACACTTTGGCGACTGGAAGTCGATCAGAGGTCCAGTATCGGAACTGCGGATCGCCTTTGGTCCGGGCTACCGCGTCTACTTCGTTCGACGGGGCACGACCATCGTGGTGCTGCTCGCCGGCGGTGACAAGTCGTCACAGAAGCGAGACATCGAGCGCGCCGTTCGCATTGCCGCGACCATCGAGGAGGAATCATGACACGTCGATCGAAGGAAACGGCCCCTGAGAGTTCCTCGAAGCGCACCCACAAGACCACTTCGAGGCGGGTGCGAGCCGCACCCCGCACTCGGCTTGTGGCCTTTGACGCCTCGCGATACCTCGGAACGAAGGAGGCTGCGGCCGAGTATCTGGATGCCATCCTCGAGGCCGATGATCCCGGGCTCTTCGTCAAGGCCCTCGGCGACATTGCCCGGGCCCGCGGAATGGTCCGTGTGGCTCGGGACTCGGGCCTCGGCCGCGAAAGCCTGTACAAGGCGCTCGCGACAAACTCCAAGCCCCGATTCGAGACGATCGTGAAGGTCGCCCGGGCCCTCGGCCTGCGGATCAAGGCTCAAGTCGCGTGACCGTCGCGAGCAGCGTGGTCATGTCACCCTCGCGAGCACGCCCCCGCTCGCTGCGCTCGCGAAGGCCGCGGCACCCGCGGCGCAGCCCACCCGCCACCGCGCGGACCACGCACCGGACAGTGAGTACGAGTCGTCGACGGGTACGGATGGTGCC
>CAYXKH010000436.1:0-1088 GCA_964465255.1 uncultured Isosphaeraceae bacterium | reverse complement strand
ACTGGTCACGCGACTGGTCACGCGACTGGTCACGCGACTGGTTGGGGGAGCAATTGCGCTCTTGGCGACTTCTTGAGCCGGGCTTGTTCTGCGAATCCCATCCCGGCCCGCATCCCGGAACCCACCAGGGAGAGTCGATCCGTTCGGGGCCGCTGAGGACCTCGAGCGGGAGGGTCATGCCTCGCCATTCGAGCTGCTGCGGCGTCACCCCATCAGCGCGGCAGAGGACTCGCACTCGCTGCGGAGTTCGTAGCAGAAGCGTGGGCCGCGGCGATTCCTCCAGTGGCACCGCCAGGGCCCGCGCCGAGATGCGCTCGAGGGCCGAACGCATCTGCATGGTCAGCTCGGGCAGGTGAGCCGCCATCGGCTGGAGGCGCTGGACGCGGTCCGCGCCGAACCGGGCGGTGTAGAGATCGATCAATTCCGCTTCGGCCGATTCCGCATTCAGCGTCTCGCGTTCCGCCCCGTCCGGACCGTCCGGGCCGGGCAGGCCATCGTCAACCCAGCACGACCACTCAATCGGCGGCAGGAGCGAGGTGACCGCCGCGGTCAGCGCCAGGTGATCACAGCCCCGCGCCCCGGTGTCGTCATCGAGATCGATCGCTTCCAGCTTGGGGGCCAGCAGGGTCCAGAGATGGGCGCTGCGACGCGTCGGTCTGGCCAGAACCAGAGCGGCCTGCGAGCGACTGCTGTCGGCATGACGAAGGTCGAGGACCAGGCGGCGCACGCCGTGGTTGCGGGCGTGCAGTTGGGCGACCACTTCCTCGAGCAGGCCGCGGGTGGCGATGGCGATGGCTTCGGGTTGGGCAACCGGGCTCTCGAACTCCCGCTCGGCCCGCGGCGGCGACTCGTCGCGCAGCGGCGTCAGCACTTCGGGAGCGACACCCAGGGCCTCGTCGATCCGGCGCAGCAGGCCAAGACCGAAGCGCATGGCCAGTTGGGCTCGCGATAGACACAGCAGATGCGCAATCCGTCGCACCTCGACGGCGGCGAGGAGATCCACCTGCTCGGCGGGCAGCCGCAGCGCCGCTATCGGCAGCGGATCGAGCGCCGCTCGCAGCATCGCGGGCTCGATGATCACATGGTTC
>CAYXKH010000435.1:0-1093 GCA_964465255.1 uncultured Isosphaeraceae bacterium | reverse complement strand
ATGCAGACATGCAGACATGCAGACGCACGTGACGCGGCCCCGGTCAAGACCGGGGCCGCGTTTGTCATCGCCCCGTCTCACCGGGGCTGTACGATCGCCCTTCCCAAGCGCCCGTAGCTCAGTTGGATAGAGCAGCGGTTTCCTAAATCGCAGGTCGTTGGTTCAACTCCAACCGGGCGCGTTGTCGCAGAGTGTTGCACCGTCTCGCAAGAAGCCACAATTCTCCGGCGTTTCCGCGTGTTCTCGCTCGCGAAGGTCGCCGGGGACGCCTCTGTTGAGTCGCAAGGAGTCGCCACCAATCGCGAGGAATCGCGCCGTGACTGTGGGCGTTTCTGTGGAGAGGCGCCCTTTGGAGTCTCCGGAATCGGGTGCTCCTGGCCGTGCGTCCCTGTCGCTCGAGCCGCCTCTGGGTGCCTCGGTCGTTCGGTGAACGAGGGCAGCGATTCAAGAGCGGTCGACAAGTCGCGAAGCTGCGTGTGCGCGTAGACGCCCAGTGTGAGCTTCGGGTCAGAGTGTCGGGCAAGCTCCTGGGCCGCCTTCATCGGGACACCACTCGACACGAGCTGCGTCACGAACGTATGCCGCAGGGCGTGGAAGTCGGCTCGCCGGCCGCCATCGTCCACCGGGCGCAGGAAGGGCGAGCGCTCCCGGGCCTCCCGCTCCGCCTCGTCTTTCGCCTGTTCGATCCACCGCCGCCGGGCCGCTCCCATGTCGCGATGGAGCATCTTCGCGGACTTGGAAGGAATCGAGAGCAGCGGTTCGCCAGGACGCTTGCCACCACGCCAGGACGCCACCGCTTCCGCAAGGTCCGGCCGCACGGGTTGAAGCGTGTCTCGCCGGTTCTTCGTGTCCGCCGCGCCCAGTCGGATGGACGGCGGGTCGAGCTCCAGTGCAAAGTTCTCTCGCGTCAGGCTGGGTAGGTGCACGGTTCGGTTGGACAGCATCTTGGAGCCCAACACACAATGTCCAGCATGACCAGGAAGACACGGAAGTCGCCGGCGGGAACGGAGGGAGGCCGCAGGCCGACCGGAGTTCCCGCCGGCCGCGCGGCCGGGGAGCACCTTCGCCGCGATCAGGGACGGTGGAACTCGCG
>CAYXKH010000434.1:0-1093 GCA_964465255.1 uncultured Isosphaeraceae bacterium | reverse complement strand
CCTTGGCTTCCGCGCGGGTGGCGAAGTCGGCGTCGTGGACGAGCTCCTTCTTCAGCGTCGCCCAGAAGCTCTCCTTCATCGCGTTGTCCAGGCAGTCGCCGACGCGGCTCATGCTGTGGACCATGCCGTGCTGCTCGACGATCCGGCGGTGCTCGTCGCAGGCGTACTGCACGCCCCGATCGCTGTGCAGCACCAGCTCGCGAGGCGGGGCGCGGCGGACGATCGCCATCTCCAGGGCATCGCCGACCAGCTCCGCGCGCATGTGGTCGGCCATGCTCCAGCCGACGATCATTCGGCTGTGGACGTCGAGCACCCCCGCCACGTAGAGAAAGCCCTCGCGGGTTGGCACGTAGGTGATGTCGCAGACCCAGACTTCGTTGACGCGATCTGCGGTGAAGTCGCGCTCGAGCAGGTTCGGGGCGATCCGGTGCGGATGGTTGCTGTCGGTCGTGCACACGCGGAACCGACGAGCCGTCTTGGCCCGGATTCCCGCGGAACGCATGGCCTTGGCGACGGTGGTGCGACTGACCTTGCGGCCGCCGATGACCAGCGCGCGGCGGATGCGCGGGCTTCCGTAGGTGCGGCGACTCTTCTGGTGGGCGACCTTGATCTCCTCGACCAGCTCGTCTCGAGTCGCCTCGCGTCGCCCGATCGGCTCCTTCCGCCAGCGGTAGTACCCGCTGTGACTGACGCCGAGGGCGCGGCAGCAGTCGACGACGGCGAACTCGGGCACGAGATGGTCGCGGATGAAGCGGAACTTCATGGGAGCTCCTTGGCGAAGAACGCCGTCGCTTTTTTTAGGATGTCCCGCTCGATGCGCAGCCGACGGTTCTCCGACTCCAGCTCGCGGATGCGCGACGCCTGGTCTCGCTCCGGCGGCGGCGTGAACGAACCGGTGGCGTTGCGTGCCTGCGCGGTCCACGACGCGAGCGTGTGGTACGGGATCCCGAGATTGGACGACGCCTCCTTGAGCGTGCGCTTCTCGACGTTCACCATCCGGACGGCCGACTGGCGGAACTCCGGCGTGTAGCTTCGCTGCTGCTTGGTGTTGATCTTGGGGCTGGACATGGGACTCGCTCCTCCTGGCAGGCCG
>CAYXKH010000433.1:0-1099 GCA_964465255.1 uncultured Isosphaeraceae bacterium | reverse complement strand
TCCACTCCGCGTCACCCACTCCGCGTCATCACGTTCGTCACGACGAACCGTGGCGCCACAGCAGCGGGAGCGTCAAACCTTCCTGCCCGCAGTGAGCCGCGGCGTTTCCTGCGCTGCGGCGATTGGTTCGGTTTCCTTGCCCCTTTGGAGGTGTCTGTCATGCGTCGCAACACACTGTCTCGGTCCGTCATCGTGGCGGGAGCTTCGGCCCTTCTCGTGACCTTGGCGATTGCGGGCCTGCACCGGTCCGCGTACGCCATCCCGATGCCCGGCGGTTCGCCGGCTCCGGTCATCAAGGGCGAGGGAGCTGCGGTCATCAAGGTCGCCATTCAGAAGGTCGGAGCATCCACGGCCAGCGTCGCGTGGGTGCCGCCGACGTCGTGGAACCACTGGGAGAGCATCGCAGGCGAGGCCCGCAAGGCGGACGGTGTGGACCGGAAGCCGACGGCGATCGCTGCGACCATTCAGAATGACGCCATCGAAGGCCTCACCAAGGGCGATGCCGTCGTCATCTACAAGCTCTCCGACACGCCCTGGTTCATCTCGACCAAGGCTGGTGGGTCGATTGGGACGCCGACTGCTGGCATCCTCGCGACGGGCTGGAGTTACTAGCTCGCCGTCGACAGGCGCCGGAGTCGCAGTACCGACAGCTCAGGACCAGGATTCCGTCACGTCGCCCTGACTCGCGGCGACATGACCCGCCCGCTCGATCGGCTGGAGCGCGACGGCCTGCTGCTTCGGAGTCGCGAGGGCGAGGATCGACGCCGGGTGCTCATTCGACTCACCGCCGTGGGAACGCAGCTCCTCGCCTCTCTCGATGCCCCGGTCGTTGCCCTGCATCGCGCCCAGCTTGGTCCGCTGACCCGGCGCGACCTGGCGTCACTCTGCGACCTGCTGGGGAAGGCGAGCGATGTCGCGGCGCAGTCCGCCGAGAGTTCAACATCCGGTTCTGCGGCGGGTTCCGCGGCCCCTGCCACTGCCGCTCGATCGAGTGGCGCTCGACGCCGAGGTCCCCGCGGCGCGGCAGCCTCGTCGACGTCTCAAGTCCCACCTCTGAAGTCTTCATCCCCCAAGTCCCCACCCCTCAGGTCCCCACCCC
>CAYXKH010000432.1:0-1128 GCA_964465255.1 uncultured Isosphaeraceae bacterium | reverse complement strand
GCACCACGATCGTGGTGCGTCGGAGCGAAGGGACCCCGGAGCGATCAGTCTGTCGGGCGGGCCACGAATCCGCGGGGGACTCGTTCCCGAAAACAAAGGGGTCGCCTTCAGGACTGGCGCCGGCACCGCCCGGCGAGCCGAGTTCGGTTGACTCTCCGGTCGTCGTCGGATCCACGCTCTCGCACAAAATGGAGCCGGCTCGCGGTACGATCGCCGACCGCTCGACCGGCGCCGCCCCCCTGCCCATTGCAACGCGAGCATCCCCCGCTTTGTCGTATGTCGTCCCTTCGGTCAATCGCATTCTGGACATGACTCCTTGGACCTGACTCAATCCATGATCCCTCCCGCAGGTCAGCGTACCGACTCCCACTCGATTCGCCTGCGCATCCGGCGACAGGACACGCCCACCGCTCCCTCCCGCTGGGAGGAGTTCGTGGTGCCGGTGCCGCCCGGAGCGAACCTGATCTCGCTCTTTCAGTGGATTGCCGCGAATCCGCGAGTGAGCGACGGCACCGCGACCACTCCGGTGGTCTACGACTCCGGCTGCCTCGAAGAGGTCTGCGGGTCATGCACGATGGTGATCAACGGCCGGGTGCGGCAGAGCTGTTCGTGCCTGGTGCGGGACAATGCTCCCAACGAGGGCGATCTGATTACGGTCGAACCGATGGGCAAGTTCCCGGTGGTCAGGGACCTTCTGGTCGATCGTTCCCGGCTCTTTCACACCATCCGCCGAATCAAGGCGTGGGTCCCAATCGACGGCACCTACGACCTCGGTCCGGGCCCGAAGGAATCCCAGGAATCCCAGGCCACGCGCTACAAGCTCAGCGAGTGCATGAGCTGCGGCTGCTGCCTGGAGGCATGCCCGCAGTTCAATATCGAGCCCGAGGAAGCCGACTGGGATACCGCCTTCATCGGGGCCCACGCCATCAGTCAGGCGCGGTTGTTCAACGCCCACGGGACTGGAAAGGTCCTCAAGAGCGAGCGGCTCGACGTCCTCATGGGTCGCGGTGGCGTCAACGACTGCGGCAACGCCCAGAACTGCGTGAAGGTCTGCCCCAAGGAGATCCCGCTCACCGAGTCGATTGCCGCAATCGGCCGCCAGGTCACGGTGCACGCGGTCAAGAAGTA
>CAYXKH010000431.1:0-1132 GCA_964465255.1 uncultured Isosphaeraceae bacterium | reverse complement strand
AAGAGCAACGCCGTGTGCATCGTGCGCGGCACCACGCTGATCGGCGCCGGCGCCGGGCAGATGGATCGCGTGGCCAGTTGCCGGATCGCACTCGAGAAGGCCGGGCCGCGGCTGCGGGGCGATGGCGCTCCCCCACTCGCAGCCAGCGACGCCTTCTTCCCCTTCGACGATGGACCCAGGCTGCTCCTCGATGGCGGCGTCACCTGCCTGGTCCACCCCGGTGGCAGCAAGCGCGACGAGGACACCATCGCCCTCTGCCGCGAGCGCGGCGCCAGTTGCTGGATCACTGGTGTGCGGCACTTCCGACACTGAGTTCGCTCTCGCCAGTACCTTCCGCGACTCTCCCCTTCGCGACTCTCCCCTCCGCGCCCCCACTCTCGACGCCCCTCCTCTCCGCGCCCCTATTCTCCGCGTATGGCCCCCGTTCTCGACCATCCCACGCTTCCGATCATCAAGGCCGCGTTCCCCGACGTGAAGTTCAAGGCTGCGGATTTCCGCGGGCAGACGACCCTGATCGCGCCCCGCGAGAGCCTGCACGACGTGATGCGCTACCTGCGCGACGACCCGCGCTGCGCGTACGACTATCTGGTCGACGTGGTCGGCATCGACTACCTGAAGTATCCGGTGGAGATGCCTGGTCGTTTCGCCGTCGCGTACCCGCTGGCGAGCCTCCCTCACTCCCGCCGTCTCACCGTCAAGACCTTCCTCAATCCCTCGCTCGACACCAGCGGGATCGTCGAGGACCCGGAGCTCGTGGTCGACACCGTCACCGACATCTGGCCCGGCGCCGAATGGCTCGAGCGTGAGGTGTACGACATGTTCGGCATCCGCTTTCGAAACCACCCCGACCTCCGCCGCATCCTTCTCTGGAAGGACTACCCCGGTCACCCGCTCCGCAAGGACTACCCCCTCCGCGGCCGCGGCGAGCGGGAGACGTACGTGCAGTTGAACAGGGAGTCGAGCTGAGGGCAGGGAGCAGGGAGCAGGGGGCAGGGGGAATTGCAGTGGGTTGCACGCTTTGACGCCAGCGCTGCATCCGATGCCCTCAACTCCAGAACTCCGCGCACGCATCAAGACGTGCAAACCACTGCCCTCTTTCCCTGCCCCCTGCTCCCTGCTCCCTGCCCTCAGC
>CAYXKH010000430.1:0-1145 GCA_964465255.1 uncultured Isosphaeraceae bacterium | reverse complement strand
ATCGGTGCAACCGACGCCGCCAGTGGTGCAGCAGTCGTGATCGGAAGCGGGGCAGTCGCTACCACCACCGCAGTAGGTGCCGTTGGCATCACCGCAGTTGTCGTTGGCGGAGGCGACGCAGAGGCCGTCCCACGCGGTCTCGCAGCAGAACGCATCGAGGCCGCAGACGATGTCGCAGCAGGCGAGATCGGTGCAACCGACGCCGCCAGTGGTGCAGCAGTCGTGATCGGAAGCGGGGCAGAGCGAGGCGGGGCAGGCGCCCCAGTTGGCGAGCAGTTCGCCGAGGTCTGCGCCATCGACGCCATCGCCGCCACCGACGAGATCGGAGCAGGTGCCGGTCAGGCCCCAATCCGAGAGAAGGGCGCCGAGGTCGGCGCCGTCGATCTGAAACAGACCATCACTGTTGTCGAGGTTGGCCGGACAGCCGGGGGTGCCGCACCCGCCCGCGAGGGCCGGGGCAGCGACAGACAGGCTCGCGAAGAGGGCGAGGCCTGTACACGAAAGAACAAAGCGATTCGTCACGTTGGTCTCCTTCCAAAACGGACTTGAACCCATGGCCCTCGGTGCGACTCTGGTCGAGTCACCTTCTCCCGCAAGGCCAAACGATGCCCTGATGGGGGTTCCATTTCCCACCGCAGGCGGAGCGAGTGTACCACGGGGCCTCCTCAAGTCACGCCCGAACTTTGGGGTGCGAGGCCCAGTTCGGGAGCCTCGCTGTCAGGCGCGGACCGTCGAGAGCGTGGCTGGCCGGAAGGCTCGGGTCGTCTCTCGTGCCCATTCGACTTTCCGGCGACTTCCCCGGCGTCATGCCTCCACCGGCGACCCTGCGACCACTGACGGTTCAACACGAAAAAACCCCCCGGCGCGAGGCCGGGGGGCTCAGAGAACAACAGACGACTCGAACCAGCGATCAGTTCGATGGGTTCACTTCACTTACTGGCAGACCGCGCACTGGGCAAGAGCAGCGTTGGCGCAGATGCCGTCCCACTGCGTGTCGCAGCAGAAGGGATCCTGGCCGCAGATCAGAGCCTGGCAGGCCGCGTCGTCGCAGCCGGGAGTCGTCTGGGCAGAGCAGCAGGTGCTGACACCACCACCGCAACCACCGCAGTTCGCGTCAGCGGCGGCCACGCAGACAGTATCCCACG
>CAYXKH010000429.1:0-1147 GCA_964465255.1 uncultured Isosphaeraceae bacterium | reverse complement strand
CGACGACGCCGTCATCCGGGCGTCGTCGCCATAGCCCGCATTGTCCCGGTTGGGCTGGTAGTGGAAGCTCCCGTCGCAGCACTGGGCGAGCGCGAACCACCAGCGATTGGCATCCATCAGCGTGCGGAAGTTCGCGGGCTCGATGCTTGCACCCAAGGCCGTGTAGGCCATCCCCATCATCGGTGAGCCATGCGTGTCGGGGAAGCTCTGCGGATGGGCGGCGATCACGTTGGAGTGGATCCGAGCGCGCTCGCGATACGCAGCCTCGGGATACGGGCTGAGGAAGTACGCAATCGCCGCGGCACCGGTCCTTCCCATGTCCGCCCAGCCGTCTGGCCCGCCTCCGACGCGGCTGCTGTACCACACATACCCGTTGGCCCCGCTGCCGTTCTTCAGGAATCGGTACGCGGCGTCATGGTGCCCGCGGTCGATGGTGATGCCGCAGCGAGCCATCATCGAGTACGCGAGTGCGCCTTGGGCGGTGATCATCGCAATCGGCCCGTAGCCCTCGAAGCCCGGGTTGTGGCCCCATCCGCCATGCGAGTCGAGCGGGCCCGTTGGAAAGGAGTCCGGATGCGATTCCCTGGCCTTCGGATTGATCTGGGACATGTCGAGGTACTGACCAGCGGCGATGAAGTCATGGATCTGCTGAAGCTCCGGGAGCACCCACTCCGCCTTGGTCGCGAGGTAGTACTCGCTCAGCACGAGGGCGGCGCCCATGTACGTCCAGTTTGGAAGCGCGTCCCTCGCCCCCTCGTCCGACGCATGCGTGGAGGCGCACAACCTGCGCACGCACTTCTCCACAGCCGGGAGGTGCCGCGGGTCGCCGCTGGCGAGCAGCGCCAGCGGTGCGAAGGTGTTGTGGATCGGATTGCCGAAGGAGCCATCGGGCTGCTGATTCTTCGCGAGAAAGTCGAGCAGCTCCGAGAGGATGCGCTCCGACTTCGGGCATCGGGCGGGATAGTTCGGACCGAAGGCGCCGTACACGGTGCCGACCTCGAGCACGACCTCCCGGGTCTCCTCGCCGCGCAGGAGCGTGAGTGTGAGCTTTCCCGAATCGCTCGCGCCCGGGGTCTGCGCCGCCTCGAGCGCCGCGGCGAACTCCGAGATCGGGCCATCGGCTCCGAAGACCGCCTCGCCGTAGCCG
>CAYXKH010000428.1:0-1151 GCA_964465255.1 uncultured Isosphaeraceae bacterium | reverse complement strand
GGAAGCGAATTCCCAGTCGTCGGCATCAGGTCGTCGGCATCAGGTCGTCGGCATCCGGTGCACACGCCCGTTGTCACGCGTTGCGAGCTTCGACCAAGCGACCGCCCTCAGTCGTGTTGTACTGGGCAAGGGCGCTGATGCCGGCATAGCACACCAGCCCGAAGCCAACCTTGTTGATCACATCGGCGATGTTGTAGCAGATCTCTCGCAGGGACTCGCCCGAGGGACCGACAAGCGCCATCAGGAAGCCGACCGGGTAGATCGTCCAGCCCACCAGGACGAACAGGCGGAGCGTCCTGAGAGACTTGACAATTGACGGCGGCTGCGTGGCCATCTGCTGATTCAGCTTGGTGTAGAGCACGAAGACGATGTACGCCCACGCCAGGCACGAGGCGATGTAGAACCCCCACCAAGTCTGCGAGCCGATGACCGAGACCTCAGCGATCCACGCGAAGACGAGCATGACGATCGCCGCTCCGACAAGCGAGCGGAACAGCCCCCTGGATCGTCCGCCGAGGTTGAGCATCAGCGGGATCTCGAGCACCAGCAGCGGGACCGTGATCAGCCAGTCGATGTAGCGGTAGGCCACGGGAAACTGCGCGATCGATTTGCCCGGGATCCTCTCGCCGTCGGCGTTGAACATGCTCGCGACCTGCCCGGTGTAGATGTCCGACATGCGGAAGTAGTGGTAGCACGCGACAGCGGTGATGATGCCCGCGACGACCATGACCGAGCGATACGGTCGCGGCACGCTGCCGGCCATCAGCCAGAAGAACGCGGTGCCCGCACCCATGGCCACGGTGCTGATCCAGAAGAGATACATCGTGACACCCTCCACCGAAAGCCCTGCGTTCAGAGCGATGGAGGTTTCCGAGGCCAAAGTGAGCTGCATATGTCGGTTCCTTCGGGGTGATGTTGCGCCAGCTTGGGCAGTTGATTGGAAGCGGATCGCGCCTGCTTCCTGCCGCAGGGTCATCTTCGCGGCAGCCCCCTTAGCAGATGAAGTGTTCTTCAGATTCGTTCTCCGATCTACTGCCGGGCTCGCTGTTCACTGACCGCACTGGCACATTGCCCAGCCGTTGCGGCAGTACGTCCAGCGTGGACCGACGGGCGTGGACCGACGGGCGTGGACCGACGGGCGTGGACCGACG
>CAYXKH010000427.1:0-1156 GCA_964465255.1 uncultured Isosphaeraceae bacterium | reverse complement strand
ATCATGCTGATCTCAATCGATGGCGGATCGAAGCGGGCCGACTCGCCGCGGTCGAGGGACGGGTGCAGGAGTGCCAGCGACTTGCCAGGGAGGTCCCGCAGACGTCGCTCTACTGGCCCTCGGCCCGCATTCTCGAAGCGGCCGCCGCCCGCGAGCAGGCCCGCCGCGCCGCAGCCGCCGCGCACGACGCAGACGACGCAGACGACGCCGCCGGGACTGCTCCGCAGGCGACCGTCGTCGACGCCTGGCGGCGCGTCACTGTCGCGACCGACGCCGCTCGGAACGCGCTCGACACCATCGCCACCAACGACCCTCGCTTCGCGGCCGTCCGCGATGCCGAGCTGCAACTCGGCGCCTGGGCTGCCGAGGCGCTCGCGGGGATGGGTGAAGTCGACGCGGCGCTGCGCGCTCTTGAAGTGCTCCGCGCCGCCATTCCCCCGACGGCGACCGCCGAACTCGTCGAGCGAACCCGGCTCGAGACGCTCTATGCCGCAGGGCGAGCCAACGAAGCCGCGACCTCGCTCCGCTCCTTCATCGACCGCGCCCCGGCTGCTGCGGCGCAGACCGTGGCCTCGATGCTTCGCTCGAGCGAGGCCGAGATCCGCGCCCTTCGAGATGCCTCTCGAGACGACGACGCCAGGCGATTGGCCGTCGATCGCATGCTCCCGCTGGCCGAAGGCATTCTTCCGCTGGTCCGCGGGCCAGCCTCGCCGCCCGCCCCACAGATCGACACTGAGACTCGCCTCTCAATCGAATGGCTGACCGCCAGCGCCCTGCTTGAGAGCGGGCGGTGCGCCGAGGCCCTGGCGACCGTGGGACCGGTCCTCGCCGCATCGCCTGACACCCTCGAATACCTCTCGGCGAAGGCTCAGGCGCTGGTCTGTCTCGGCAGCGACGCCCAACTCGCTGAGGCGATGGGGATCCTCAAGCGAATCAGTTCAGGCCGCCGCAAGGCCCTCGACCGCTGGTTCTGGCAGTCGGAGACGATGATGCTCGAGATCCTGCTGCGGGTCCGTCGCAACACCGGCGACATCGCTCCGCGGGTGGCTCAACTGCGACTGCTCGATCCGCAGCTCGGTGGGGAACGGTGGCGTCGACGTCTCGAGGCCGCCGCCATCGCCGCCACCGCGCGGACGCGGTAGCGATCCCGCGTGCG
>CAYXKH010000426.1:0-1172 GCA_964465255.1 uncultured Isosphaeraceae bacterium | reverse complement strand
GCGAGGCCACCGATCCAGGGGAGATCCATCAGCGATTGATCGAGTGGCCAGTGTGGCATGGAAGACCCTGCCGATCCCGAATACGCCCTGCGATGACGACTGCCTTGAATCCGCGGCGCTCAACCTCGGTCGAGTTCCGCAATCAGCTTTCGCAACTGTTCGACTTCGGTGGGCGTGAGTCGCTCGTGTTCGACCAGATGCATGACGACCGGTCCTGCGGCCCCGTCGTAGAGCTGTTCCAGCAGTTCCTTCACTCGCGTTCGCGTCACGCTCTCGCGCGAGGTCTTGGCGCGATGGATGTAGGCGACGTCGGTCTTGTCCTGGGCGACCACGTCCTTGGCGGCGAGTCGGGTCAGGAAGGTGAGCACCGTCGTGTAGGCGACCTTGCGGCCGCGCTGATGAAGGTGCTCCATGACTTCTCGCACAGTCAACATCCCGTGATCCCAGAGCACCTTCATGACCGCGAGCTCGGCATCGCCGAGTTCGAACTTCGATCGTGAGGAGGGACGGGTCGTGCGGCGGAAGGGGGTTGCGGGTGAACAGGCGTGGAGCGGGCGAGGGCCAACTACAACTGTCGTCGGGTCGTACCACACGTGTCGTAGGGGTCATGCCCCGGGCCGAAGATTCGTGCGAACTGGCAATCGAGAGATCACCCACCGAGGTCACCAATCGAGGTGGGGCTGCGGAACGCCGTGGACCCGTTCGAACTCCTTGGGGCTGGTCGGCCACCAGCCGAGAAGCGCCGCCGCGTACCGCGATGACCGCACCGCCCAGGCTGGAGGCCCCTGTCACAGCATTCGCAGAGCGGCGCCGGCACCAGCGCTGCTCGCGCCCGGACGCTCCCCCGCGAAGCGCACGAAAAAGCCCCGCCCTTCGAATGTCGAAAGGCGGGGCGAAATTGCGTTCAGTGTCGAAACGTCCAATGCTCGCAAGAGCAGACGCCCGACTGGAGGCCACGATCGTCCGAGCGATTCGACCGCCCCGCACCCGCCAGAGCGAGTGTGCGGGCGGAGCCTGCTACGGAGCGCTCAAAGGAGAGCGATCCACATGCCCCGCACCCGCCAGAGCGAGTGTGCAGGCGGAGCCCGCTACGGAGCGCTCAAAGGAGAGCGATCCGCATGCCCCGCACCCGCCAGAGCGAGTGTGCAGGCGGAGCCCGCTACGGAGCGCTC
>CAYXKH010000425.1:0-1173 GCA_964465255.1 uncultured Isosphaeraceae bacterium | reverse complement strand
CGGCACGGTCTTCATCGCCCTCGCCCAGCGAAGTTCACGCGGCAGGGCCCTGCCGGACGAGTCGTCCGCGTCGGCCGAGTCGTCCGCGTCGGCCGCGTCGTCCGCGTCGTCCGCGTCAGCCGCGTCGGCCGCGTCAGCCGCGTCAGCCGAGTCAGCCGAGTTGTGCGCGTCGGCGCGACACTTCCGCATCACCGGCGATCGCCGCGATGTGCGCGAGCGATCGGCGTTGATTGCCCTGCAGTGGCTCCGGCTGGCGCTTCTCGAGGCGGAGGTCCCCCCATTGATCTGGGAGCTCCGCGAGCCCTCGAGTGCGCCGTCGATGGAGCACGCCCGCAATGGCTCGACCGAGAGTCGAAGGCCCCAGGGATGACACCTATTCGGGCGGCGAGTGCGGAGCCGGCGTACATCGCCGTCGGCAGCAACCTCGGCAATCGTCGGGCGACGATCGAGTCGGGGCTTTCCACGCTGGCCTCGACACCCGGCGTTTCGCTCCTCCGCCGCAGCGCCTTGATCGAGACCGATCCCGTCGGGCCCGCGGGCCAGGGCCGGTACTTGAACGGGGCCGCTGCGGTCGAGACCACGCTCTCGCCGCGGGCCCTCCTCGAGTCGCTTCTGGCAATCGAGACTCGTTTCGGTCGCCAGCGCCACCCCGGGGTGCGGAATGGGCCGCGAACCCTCGATCTCGACCTCCTCCTGTTCGGGGATCGGCTGGTCGACGAAGCGGGTCTTCACCTGCCGCATCCCCGCATGGCCGAGCGGGTGTTCGTGCTTCGGCCGCTCCTTGAGATCGCCTCGGACGAGATCCTTCCCGATGTCAACCAGCGGCTGGGCCTCCCCGCCGGGACGAGCCTGCGGGAAGGCCTACGATCGCTGCTTTCCGCGGCGGAATGACGCCCACTCGATGCTGGACCGCTCGGAGTCCATGGGCATCAGGGCCGACCGCCGCGGCGAAAGGGACCGGCCTTCCGACCCGTCGTCGGGAATGGATCTCGGTCTGTTGGTGTCGAAACGACTGACGCACGGCGGCGCTCGGCCGCGCCAGACCTTCGGGGTCTGGAGGTTGAGTCCGAGCTTCTGGTCGGGGCGTTCGGTCGCGGTGTCTGGTCCTCGGGCGGTGTCCGCCCGGTGCCAGGTCGCTTGGGATCGGCTCATCAGATCGGCCCGTCTGTCCAA
>CAYXKH010000424.1:0-1184 GCA_964465255.1 uncultured Isosphaeraceae bacterium | reverse complement strand
GGAGCAGGGAGCAGCAGCGGGTTGCACGATTGGGTGCGTGCGCGGGGTGGGGGGGCCGGTGTCGCGTGCGATGGGTACCGCACGCTATGGGAGCCTCTTTACGCCCGGGCCATTTCTCGTTTGTGCTTGCGGCCGGATTCAATGCGCTGCTTGGCGTAGGCGACCGCGGCGGTGTGCATCGAGGGCATCGAGTCGCCCTGTCGCAGCACGGCGGCGGTGGTCTCCTCGATGTCGGCGACCTTCCTGTCGACCTGGGCTTCGGTCATGCCGAGGTAGAGACCTGCGAGTCGGATGAGGCCGCCGGCGTTCACCACGAAGTCGGGGGCGTAGAGGATGCCGCGCTCCTTGAGGAGGGCGCCGTCGGCGTCGGGGTCGGCGAGCACGTTGTTCGCGGTGCCGCAGACGACGGTGCACTTCAGCTTGCCGATCACCGCAGGATTGAGCACGCCACCCAGGGCGCACGGAGCGAGGATGTCGCACTTGAGTGCGAAGAGGTCCTGATCGCGGCTCAGCGCCGAGACGCCGAGCTCGCTGACGGCGCGCTTGACGGCGACTTCGTTCATGTCGGTGCCGACCACGCTGGCCCCCGCCTGGCGCAGGAGCTTCGCGAGCAGGAACCCGGTGGCTCCGAGGCCCTGCATCGCCACGGTGAGGCCGGAGAAGTCGACGCATCGGCCGAGGTGGGCCAGCGACGCCTTCATCGAGTTGAAGCAGCCCTGGGCGGTGAAGGGGGAGGGATCGCCGCCGGTCGAGACGCTGACGCCACCCATCACGTGCTTGGTTTCGCGGGCCATCCAGTCGACGTACTGGGTGTTCACTCCAACATCCTCGGCGGCGATGTAGGTGCCGCTGAAGGTGTCGACGAAGCGGCCCATCGCCCGCGCTTCTGCTTCAGTCCCCGCGAGACCAGCCTTGGGAAGGATGATCACCGACTTCGCTCCGCCCATCTTGAGGTCGGCGGCGGCGGCCTTGTAGGTCATGCCCTCGGAGAGCCGAAGCACGTCGTACAGGGCCTCGTCTTCAGTCGCGTAGGCCCAGCGCCGAGTTCCACCGAGGGCGTTGCCAAGCACGGTCGAATGGACCGCGATGATCGCGGCCAGCCCGGTCTCCGGATCCTGATGAA
Source organism: uncultured Isosphaeraceae bacterium (assembly GCA_964465255.1). GTDB lineage: Bacteria > Planctomycetota > Phycisphaerae > Phycisphaerales > SM1A02 > CAYXKH01. The sequence continues at coordinate 61 of CAYXKH010000424.1, read as the reverse complement.
AGCAGACGCGCTCGTGACCGTGGCGGACGATGGTGTCGAAAAGGTTCATGGGGGAGGGGGG
>CAYXKH010000423.1:0-1186 GCA_964465255.1 uncultured Isosphaeraceae bacterium | reverse complement strand
GTCGATGTCGATGTCGACGCCGGAGTCGAAACCGATGTCGGCACCAAGGGCCGCGCCGTGTCCTGGTGCGCAGAGGTCAGACCATGATCTCGCTTCCGTCGCTCGCTCAGATCGATGGGATGGGGCCACGCATCTGGCTGGCGGTGCAGCCAGCCGACATGCGCTGCGGATTCGACCGCCTCGCTGAGATCGCGCGCACCGTGATCGGGCAGGATCCGCTCAGCGGACATCTCTTCGTGTTCCGCGGGCGCGGCGGCTCGCGCCTCAAGGTGCTGTACTGGGATCGCGATGGCTACGCGCTCTGGTACAAGCGTCTTGAGGAAGGCGCCTTCAAGCTGCCCGCCGTGCCGGCCGGTGCCGCGTCGGTGGAGCTTCGCGCCAGCGAGATGGCGATGCTGCTCGAAGGGATCGATCTGCGCACGCTGCGCCGCACGAAGCGGTACACGCGCACGTGATCGCACGTGTGACCGCGTGCATCGACTTGCGACCTTCGCGCTCGCATGCGCGCTGCATTGCATTTGACATTTCTTCGAACTGTGTCGCGTCGTCATGCAACATCTCAACGCCTCGCGCGTCGAACATGTCGCCGTCATGGACGACGCCCCCGTGATCCAGCTTCCGAAGGATCCTGCGGCGCTGAGCGCGCTCTGCACGGCGCTCTCGCTCCACCTCGCGGAGCGCGACGCGAAGATTTCCAAGCTGGCAAGGGAGATCCTCTGGCTGCGCAAGCAGCTCTGCGGCCCTCGCGCCGACAAGCTCACGTCCACGGCCGGTCTCGGTCAGATGCTGCTTGGCTTTGCGACGCAGCTCGAAGCGATGCCTGCGCAGTCCGAGGACGCCGACGGCAAGCAGGACGGCACCGACGGCGAGGCACCCGCCAAGGCTTCGCGTCGCGTCAGCGCGAAAGGCCGCCACGGTCGACGCCGCATCGCTGATCTCGATCACCTTCCCGCAACCACCATCGAGCACGACCTGCCCGAGGCGGAGAAGCAATGCTCATGCTGCGGCGGGCAGAAGCGCCGCATCGGCAACGAGGAGAGCTGGCAGGTCGAGTACGTGCCGGGCCACTTCGAGCGCTGGCATCACCTCCGCCACATCGACGCGTGCTCCGCGTGCGACGCCGCCGGCGATGGTGGGCAGGTCGCGACGGCGGAGAAGTCGCAGGAGGCGATCAAGGCCAGTCCGA
>CAYXKH010000422.1:0-1191 GCA_964465255.1 uncultured Isosphaeraceae bacterium | reverse complement strand
ACCCACGGATGGGTGCGGGAGAGAAAGCCAACCACAGGTCATGGAGGACCGGACAATGTCTGATCTGAACGTTCAGTGCCAGAACCGCAGGGAGCAGGTGATCGCGGAGCGTGCGCTGCTCGCGTTCCGGGAGCTGCACCGCGTGATGGATGCCGCACCGCACGGCCACGGACTGGAGGTGTTGGAGCATGCGGTGCTCGAGCACGGACGCGAGCAGATGCGACTGACGATGCAGGAACTGGCCGACGCCCGGATGGCGGCGGAAAAAGGGGGCGACATGTCGTGCCGTGCAGGTGCGGGGGAACCACGAAGTTCAAGGAGCATGCGTCGCGCGGCTTCGTGACGGTGGTGGGCGAGATCCGAGTGCTGCGTCGCAGCATGCGGTGCCCGGGCTGCGGCGTCGCACAGGTCCCCTGGGACGACTGGGCAGGGACATGCAAGGGCCATCTGACTTCCGGTGCCCGCCGCCTCGCATGCCTGGTCGGCGCCAGCTGGTCGTTCGACGAGGCGAGCCGGAATCTCGCAGAGCTGTGCGGCCTGTCGGTGAGCGACCAGACGATCCGACGGGTGTGCGACGAGCAGGGGACGAAGGCCGCGGCGTGGATGGAGGATTCGGACGCAGCGGCCCGGCCGCTGCGCGACGCTCCGGGAAACGCCGAGTTCTACGTCGACGGCACGATGATCAACACGCGGGAAGGCTGGCGTGAGATGCGCCTGTGCATCTTCGCGAAGCGCGAGTCCGGCGATGGCGTGGATCCGGTCTCATGGGACGATGTGCGCCGCCGAAAGCTGCCGCTCGTGAACTCGAGGCTGGCGATGTGCCGCATCGCGTCGTCGGATCAGATGGGGCCGTGGTGGGCCCGCCATGCGGAGCGGCTGGGTGTGGCGGAGGGCTGCGAACTGAGCGTCCTGGCCGACGGCGCCAAATGGATCGGGAGCCAGGTCGACACGTCACTTCCGCTGGCCGAACGGACGGTCGACATCTACCACGTGAAGGAGCACGTGCACGCGTGCGGCCAGGTCCTGTACGGAGCGAAGGCGCCCGAGGCGGGGCCGTGGGCCGACGCGGAGACGATGCGTCTGATCCAGTCCGGAGCGATGGCGTTCATCGCGCGGCTGGACCTGGGGGCCGAAGAGCGGTCGGGCGAACCGCAGCGTGCCGCGATGCGCGGACTTGCCGACTACCTGCGA
>CAYXKH010000421.1:0-1226 GCA_964465255.1 uncultured Isosphaeraceae bacterium | reverse complement strand
AGCATGTCCAGCATGTCCAGCATGTCCAGCATGTCCAGCATGTCACCCTTCTGGGCGGGTGCGCTCGCGCTCGCCCTGCTCCTGCTGGCCGGCTGCAGTTCGCTCCCCCCGGGGATCACCGAACCGCAGGCCGAGATCACCGCGCTCAGCCTCTCGAAGCTCTCCTTCGAGTCGGTGGTCGTCGACCTCGAGGTTGAGCTTGCCAATCCGCACACCGTCGCGCTCCCCGTCGATGAACTGCGGTATGAGCTGCGGAGCGGGCCGTCGCCGATCGTGCGTGGCAGCGCGTCCATCGAGGGCACGATTCCGGCCCGCGGCGTGCGCCGTCTGAAGGTGCCAATTGAAGCGAGATTTCTGGATGTGCTCGGGGCCGTCAGCACCGCCCAGCCGGGAGGTGTGCTGCCCTACGCCGCCGACATCGTCGTCACCGCCACCGGCCCCGACGCCGCGGCCCTCGAGCTTCCCGCGACCCGCGATGGCGAGATTCCCGTGCCGGTGCTGCCCGAGGTGCGCGTGAAGGCCGTCGAGATGGGTGAACCAACCCTGTTCGGGACGCAGGGACGAGTGACGTTGCAGGTGGTCAACCGCAACGCGTTTCCAATTGACCTCTCCAAACTCGGCTACACCCTCTCGCTGGGCGGCGTCTCGGTGGCGACCGGGCGCCTCTCGAAGGCAACGCGCTTCGAGCCCGGCGTGTCGAAGGATCTCACCTTCGACTTCGGGATGTCGCTCCTCAACATGGGTCGGGCGGCGTATGGCGTGACCAGTTCGGGCGCGGGATCGGGCGCGGGCGCGGGCTCGGGCGCGGGCTTGGGAGCGAGTGCATATGGCCTCGACGCCGAGATCGCCATGAAGACTCCCTGGGGCAATCTCTCGCGGAAGATCACCCGCGACGCCGCAGGCTCGAAGCCCGGCTGAGGCGCGGCGACGAAGACCGCGACTGCCCTTGAGCAGGAACACCACCCATTGCGGGTGAAGCTGACCACTTGCTGATTCGACGCGTTCCGGGGTAGTGAACACCCCTGATCGCGCCGAAACAGCAATCAATTCGACGCCTGCACTTGACGACTCGACGCGTAAGGGAAAGAAAAACAACCCTCATGTCGGAGAATCGTCAAGTCTCCCTCGAGACCTTCTTGAGCAGCCATCCGGTGTTCACGCTGGACCAAGCCAAGACGGTCCTGCGCCGTGACAACCCCGCGGCCGTCAGGGGGAGGCTGAAGTAC
>CAYXKH010000420.1:0-1251 GCA_964465255.1 uncultured Isosphaeraceae bacterium | reverse complement strand
CGGCTCCGCGTTCCCGCTGACCGCTGCTCCGTGACATCACAACATGGCGCTGGTTGATCGCGGCTCGCAACACGCCGCCGAACACGCCCGGCACAGCGCACTTCATGAGCATCCGTTTCGTCGGACCGAAGCACGCAGGCGTCGACAAGCAATTCAGGGATGCGCTCATGCAGCCATCATCTTGGTGATCCCAGAAGCGACACAATGGACGGCGCGTCGTCATCCTTCGCATCGTGCGGGGTTGAAAGCGATCGCTCTTCCAATGAGGAGTTTCTGTCATGACCATCACATCACCGCATCGTCACCCACCCAGCTGCCTTCCCCCTGCTTCCCCCATCACTCTCTCGATTGGTGTGCTGGCCATCGCCATGTCGGCGCACGCGGGAATCACGCTGCCCGACTGGACCGAGGCCACCTTCGGCCCGCGAAGCACCCGCAGCGAGAACCCGTTCTTTCCGCTCGATCCCGGTGATTTCCGGGTGTATGAGGGGGTCGTCGAGGATGGGGCCATCGAGCGGATCGAGACGTTCGTCACCTTCGACACCGTCGAGATCCTCGGCGTTCAGAATCGCGTGGTGCGCGATTCCTCCTTCGTGGACGGCGTGCTCGTCGAAGTGGCCCTCGACTGGTACGCGCAGGCGGACGACGGAACGGTCTGGTATTTCGGCGAGTATGTTGAGAACTTCACCTACGACGAGGACGGCGTTCTCATCAAGGTCGACAACAACGGCTCATGGATCGCCGATGGGGTGATCAACCTCCCCGGGGCGATCATGCTGTCCGATCCCCAGGTCGGGGATGAGTACTTTCAGGAGTACGCGCCGTCGGTTGCTCTTGATTTCGCACTGGTGACCAGCGTCGACGACACCGTCACGATCGGACTTGGAGTGTTCAAGGGCGTTCTCAATACGTCGGAGGGCAATCTCTTCGACGGTCCCAGCCTTGCCGAGAACAAGCTGTACGCGCCGAAGATCGGATTGGTGAAGATCGAAGTGCTCGATGACGAGGGAGAGACGGAGTTCACGGTTGAACTGATCGAGACTCCCCAGCGGGCGTGCCTCGGCGATCTCGACTACACCAATCAGATCGATGGGGCTGATCTTGGGGCACTGCTCGGTGCGTGGGGTCGCGACGACGAATTCGCCGATCTTGATCTGAACGGCATCGTGGACGGCGTCGATGTGGGGCTGCTGCTCGCGGCGTGGGGCGAGTGCCCCTCATCAGGCGGATCAGGCGGATCAGGCGGATCAG
>CAYXKH010000419.1:0-1254 GCA_964465255.1 uncultured Isosphaeraceae bacterium | reverse complement strand
AGCGAGTGTCGGCCCGAAGGGCCGAACGGAGCGCTCAAAAAGCGGGCGAAGGGGATCGAACCCTCGACATCCAGCTTGGGAAGCTGGCGTTCTACCGCTGAACTACGCCCGCGGGAACGGCCATGCTATCCAGGGTTCGTCGGCGGGCAACTTCGCGCTGATCAGCGGCCAGGGCAATCGGATCCTCCATGAACATCCTCGCCATTGCGACGTCCGGAGGAGTGGCGTGCCCGTTGTCTCGCTGATTCGAATCCAATGGTCGGCCGAGGCGGGCAGAATGCCCGCGCGCCGATCAGATCGTGGCATCGCCCCGGATCAGCGGCGTTCCGCCCAGCGGCGCACCCCGTTGACATTCATGGTGAGGAGCGTTTCGCCGAGGAAGGCATTGAGAAGCGCGTGGGTCGCGGCACTGTCGAGCGCCTGGGGGCGCAGCCAGGTGCGGTAGGCGTCGAGGCGTCGCGCGTCATCGGGCTCGGTCTGGAAGGACTCGAGCAACCAGGCGACTTCGGTCTCGATCCGTCGACTGAATTCGTCCAGATGAGTCTGCCCGTCGTCGATGCGCCCGAAGTGGGTGAGGAGAAGCGGGAGGTCGCCCGAGGCGCCGAGCTCGCGAAGACGCGCGAGCGAGTGACGCCAGGCCTCCAGATCGAACTCGGGCGGCGGTGCCGGAACCGAGATGAATGTGCTTCCCGGGGCCCGCATGCCGGCCACGTCGCCGACGAAACAGACTCGCTCGGGGCCGTCCTCGACCAGCCAGGCGTGGTGGTGGCGAGCGTGGCCGGGAGTATCGAGTGCCGTCAGCCGAAGCGATCCCAGCGCAATCGTCTCGCCGTCGGCGACGCTTCGCACCCGATCCGCCCGTGCCGCGAGCGGTTCGCCGTAGTGCTCGTCGAATCGCGACCCATGCACTCGCCGCGAGCTGTCGATGAGCTTGGTGGGATCGATCAGATGGGCCGCCCCTCGCGGATGGACGTGAACGGTGAGGCCGCGGTGCGTGAGCGCCCCCGCCGCACCGGCGTGATCGAGATGAATGTGGGTGACGAAGAGCTGCCCGATTGCCTCGAGCGAGGTGCCGAGGGCGGCCACGCCGCGCTCGAGGTTCGCGAGACAGACCTGTGGACCGCACTCGATGAGCGCCGCAGCATCGTGGGTGCGGACCAGAAACGCTGCGGCGCACTGCGGCAGGCCGAGATACTGGAGATCGATCGTGTCGATGCGCATGAGGCGGGGAAGAGGGGAGTCAGAGTGGGGGCG
>CAYXKH010000418.1:0-1256 GCA_964465255.1 uncultured Isosphaeraceae bacterium | reverse complement strand
TCGATGACAGCGACATCCATGCCCGTTTGGTCGAGCTGGGCCGCGCACTCGCCGAGAGCCACGATCTGCCCGCCGCGTCGGGTTCGCCCGATCGACTTCTCGAAGCGCTCTCGCGTCGGCTTGCAGAAGCCACCGACCTCACCCGGCGTGGCCGCCAATTGCGACTTGGCGTGAGCATGCACGGTCTGGTGATGGTGCTGCTGGTCGCCTCGGTGGTCGCGGCCCGACACGCCGCGGCGGACGATCCGCTCAGCGAACCACTCCTGATCATCGATGATCCCGAGGCCCATCTGCATCCCACCACGCTCGCCTTCCTGGGACGGGTGCTGCGCAGCGTGCGGGCTCAGAAGCTCGTGGTCACGCACTCGGGCGAGGTGCTCACCGCCGTCGATCTTCATTCGATTCGCCGCCTGCACCGCGTGGGCGGCGACATTCACAACGCCCGTCTGCGAGAGCGAAACCTGAGCGCCGAGGACTCCCGCAAGATCGCCTATCACATCCGCGCCCGGCGGGGTGTGGTCCTCTTCGCCCGCTGCTGGCTGCTCATCGAGGGCGAGAGCGAGTTCTGGCTCATGCCCGCCATCGCCGAGCGGCTGGGCTACGACCTCGCCCTGGAGTCGGTGGCGCTGGTCGAATTCGCCCAGTGCGGCGTCGAGCCGCTGATTCGCGTGGCCCGCGATCTGGGCATCGAATGGCATCTGCTCACCGACGGCGATGTCGCGGGGCGCACCTACGACGCGTCGGCGAGCGAGCTTCTCGAGCGTCAGCCGCGCAATCGCCGGATCACCGCTCTCGACGCCCCGGACATCGAGTTCTGCCTCTGGCGCGGCGGCTTCCACGACGTCTATCGCCGCGCCGCCGCAGGCCGCGATTCGATCTCGCGCCGCTCCCGCCGCGACGACCGACCCCAGCACATCATCCGACGGGCCATCGACGCCACCTCGAAACCCCACCTGGCCCGCAAGATCGTCGAAGCCCTGGAGGCCGAGAACGCCCCTGACATTCCGCGCCAACTTCGACACGCAGTTGAGATGGCGGTGGGGTTGGCGCGCGGTGAGTGAGGTGGCGCGTGGGGGCCGGCTGCGCCGACTCCTGAGGTGTGCCGTGTGCGCGGCACCCTCGTGAGGCCGGAAATTCTGCCGCCGAGAGGGGACGCACGAACTCTTCTCGCATGTGAAAGGCGGCATGTCCGGCGATTCAGTTGGGGGTGCGCGGACGGCGCACTGGGATTGCGACTGGGGCTGTGACTGGGGTTG
>CAYXKH010000417.1:0-1293 GCA_964465255.1 uncultured Isosphaeraceae bacterium | reverse complement strand
ACGACTGGCCAGACTCGCGACCAGGCCGGCAGCCAGTCACGCCCGCAGTCCCAATCGCAGAACAACTCGGTCGGCACGACAGGCACATCTGCGGGCTCATCCGGCGTTACATCCACCTCATCCATGAAGACCATCAACGGCACCGTCACCTATCTCTCCCGCAGGGCCATCCCGCTCGACTCGATGATTTCGGTCAAGCTCGAGGATGTCTCGCGCGCCGACGCCCCGGCGGTCCTCATCGCCGGTACGCGAATGACCAGCGACGGTCGCCAGGTGCCGATTCCCTTCGCTCTCGAATACGACCCCACGAAGATCCAGTCAGGTCGTCGCTACAGCCTGCGGGCAACCATCCATCGACCCGACGGTCGCGCCGATGAAATGCTCTTCACGACCACTCGGTCCTATCCGGTGTTCACCGACGGTCGAGTGCAGGATGGACGTGTTGCCCTCACCCTCGAACCGGCGCGACGTGGCGCAGTTCCCGAGCCGACCGCCACGACTGCCGCGCTCGAAGGACCGCGGTGGCGCCTCAAGTCGCTCGGCGGCACTGCTGTCATTCGCGAGAGGGGGGCCCCCGACGCGGGGATCTCGTTCATGTCCGAATCAAGCTCGTTCGCCGGCAACACCGGAATCAACAACTTCGCCGGCGGCTACACCCTCAAGGGCGACTCGCTCTCGATCACGCCCGGCCCGATGACCATGATGGCCGGCCCCGAGAACCTGACCAAACAGGAGCAGTCGTTCGTCAAGGGGCTCACTCGCGTCACCGGCTGGAAGATCGAAGGTGGAGTGTTGAAGTTGATGGCAAGGAGGGATGTGGTGATGGAGTTGGAGAGGGAGTGAGGCGGCGTCGGCTGGGCCGACTGGGTCGTCGGCTGGCGCCGACTGGGTCAGCTTCGGTTGCGCCTCCGCTTCATGAGGAGTGCCGCGTGCGCGGCACCTTTTTGCAGGCCGGAAATGCCGCCGTTGATACGGGGAGTGAGGAATGTGACCGCGCGAGCGGCGGCATTTCCGGCGATTCAGGGAGGAGGGGGTGGCGCCGACGGCCCCCACGAACTGCTCGGCTCGATCGACCACGCTGGCGCAGCCAGCGCCGCGTCGATCGTGCCGAGCGACGAGAAGGTGCCGTGCCCGCGGCACTCCTTGAGAGGAGTCGGCGCAGCCGGCGACGACCTGTCGGCGAAGCGGACGCGCCTACCGCGCCGCAGTCGACACGCTCTTTCTGCTCTCGGCAATCTTCGACCACAACCCTCCTGCGTCGACCAGCATCAGGTCGAACGCCCGGCGTTCGAC
>CAYXKH010000416.1:0-1306 GCA_964465255.1 uncultured Isosphaeraceae bacterium | reverse complement strand
CGGGCGAGCAGCCGGACCTTCGCCTACGACGATCGTCCCGGTTCACGGCTTCAACTGAGCCACCAGTATCTCTCCGATGGCCTTCACCGGTTGAAGGGAGCCCGTCGCGGCCTGTGGGACGGCACCAGCTTCGCCCACGGGGTGAACAGCCGGAAGTGGACCTTCCACATGCTCGGCACCACATACTTGGTGGCTGTCCCGATTTCTTCCAAGGTGTGCGGCATCGTCGCGGGCCGGAACGCCCAACTCCGAGCGACCGGCGCCACGACCGGCGCGAACGGATGGGGTCCGTCCGCGCCGGTCTCGTGGGTTCATCGAGCATTGGTCGAGAGCGTCAGCCGCGGCGGCGGCGCGGCCCGGCGATGCCGACAAGCCCGAACAGCGCGATCGCACCCGGAGCGGGGATTGGGACGATCGTGAAGGAGATGCGATAGATCTCGTCGAAGGCGCCGAACTGTCGATCAAAGAGGTATCCGCCGCCGGTGAGCGCCCCGTTGAAGACGTCGAGCCCCATGAAGTCGAAGGAGACGACGCCGTTCTCGGCGATCCGGTCGTCGTTGTTCGACCCCACGAGGAATGCGGCGCCGAAGACTCCGTTGACCTCGCTGCCGGCGTCCCAGACGTCGAGCCCAAGCACCGAGATCGCATTCAGGGCGAGGTTGCCGTTCTCGTCGAAGAGCATGTACTCCATCGGATCGTCGTTGCCGATGAAGTGGTCATTGCTTGGAACGACCATCGACGCGAAGGTGAAGTAGCGGTTGAGGGACGGATCGACGGTGAAGATCGACGACGCGGTCTGCCCGGGCAACAGCGGTCCCGCGGGGTTCGGGACGATTGTTCCGAGCGTCGCCGTCGGGTCGTTGGCGGCGAAGTCAGGGAACCAGTCCGCGCCGCTGCCACCTTCGGCGATGGAGATGATCGGCTGACCGGCCGCCTGGCCGTTGTTGAAGGAGTCGTAGGTTCCGTTGTTGAACCCGACCCGAAGTGGCGCAAAGGAGACGCTGTTGGTCGGCGCCATGTTGGTGACGGTCACCTGGATCTTGACCGGTCCGGCGGACGCGACGGCGCCGAGACATCCGACGCACAGCGCCACAGACACGAGTTGAAGTCGACTGAACTGCATGAAGACCTTTCTTCGAGGAACGAGAAGCGACGAGCCCGCGCGGACTCGACCCGAGTGAGTCGCTCCTCGACCGCCCAGGCTTGCATGGGTTCTTCGCGATTTTCGGCAACAGGCAGCGGCGCGAGCCGCGATCGGCGTGACGCGATCAGGACCGGTCGGCCCGCCCGAGTCTGGCCGCGAGTC
>CAYXKH010000415.1:0-1308 GCA_964465255.1 uncultured Isosphaeraceae bacterium | reverse complement strand
CCTCCGTGCACAGCGACATCGCCAAGGTCCTGCTGACCGCCGAGCAGATCGCGACCCGCATCGCGGCGCTCGGGCGGGAGATCGCGGGTGATCTGGAGCGACTCGGGCCGAGCGATGGAATCGTGCTGGTGCCGGTGATGACCGGGAGCGTCATCTTCGTCGCCGATCTGGTGCGTCACCTGCCGCTCAAGCTGCGGATCGGCGTCGCCACCGTCTCGAGCTATCCGGGAAAGAGCACCTCGAGTCAAGGGGCGACGATCGTCGGCCAGCTTCCCTCCGACCTGACTGGTCGACACGTCATCGTCATCGACGACATCCTCGATTCAGGGCGCACGATCCGACTGCTGCGCGACGCGATCGAAGCCCAGAAGCCGGCGTCGGTCCGCACCTGTGTCCTGCTGCGCAAGCCGACTCGCGACGCCCAGTCGACACCATGCGACTACGTGGGCTTCGACATCCCTGACGAGTTCGTCGTCGGCTACGGGCTCGACTACGACGATCACTATCGAAACCTGCCCTACGTCGGCGTTCTGCGCCCGGAGGCCACATGAGCGTGACCCTGGCCGAGGAGCGAAGTAGGGCATCGGTCGATGGGGCGGATGCAGCCAGTCTGCCCTACGAACTCGATGGGCTCGCACCGCGCTGCGCTTTGGAACGACTTTCGCACCCCGAGCACTGCGAGCGAGTCGCTCCCGGCGGTGCGAGCTTCGCTGCTCCGGGTGCGGTCCGCGCCATCGCGCCTCCGGAGGCAATCGACATCCTCGACGATGACGAGATCATCATCCTGCTCATTCAGCCGAGCCCCTGGTACATCCCGCTCTCCTGCCTCGGCTCGCTGGCCGCGATTGCCTTCATCACGCTCCTCATGGCCTGGTCGTCGCGATTCCCAGTGGCTCCGTGGACTGACGCCGTGGCCTTCGGGCTCGGTGCGATCCTGACCATCGGTCGTCTCGCCTGGCAGGCCATCGACTGGTCGCAGCGGCTCTACGTGCTCACCGACCGCCGACTCGTCCGCCGCAGCGGGGTCTTCCGCCCAGACTCCGAGTCGATTCCGCTGCGTGACATCCGTCACACGGTCGTGCTCGCTGCACCGCGCGAGCGCCTGCTGGGGCTTGGCACCATCATGTTCGCGACCGCATTCGGCATTTCGGGACATTCCTGGGATGCGGTCCGCCGTCCCCACGAAGTCAGCGCCGTCGTGCGTGAGGCCGTGGACCGATACGGATGACGCGAGGGAGGGCGTCGGCCTTGCCGACCGGTTCGTCGGCGAAGCCGACTCCTGCGGTGTGCCGCTCCGGCTGCGCCTTC
>CAYXKH010000414.1:0-1341 GCA_964465255.1 uncultured Isosphaeraceae bacterium | reverse complement strand
GCTCGGCCAAACGTGGCCCACCGAGCCCAAGCTCGACACCGCCGACCACCATCCGGATCTCCCCATTCGTGACGTGCCGCAACCGTCCACGCCTGGCACTCACGGCGGCACGGTCGGGCAGGCCGACCGTGGCATACAGCGCACCTGATCGGGCTCCCGCCTCAGATCGCCGTGTGGGCCACGATCTCGAGCTCGAACGCCGCCAGCCCCGGAAGGTGTCGCGGCGTGTTCGTCAGCAGGTTGAGTTTGCGCACGCCGAGATCGCGGAGGATCTGGCCGCCGATCCCGTATTCGCGCTGATCCATCGGTTGGGCCGCGGCGCCGAGCGCTCCGACCAGGTCGGGGACGTTGCAGTCGCGCTCGCCGGTGCGGCGGATGCGCTGCAGTCGCGAGCGCCAGTCGTCGCCGAGGCCCTCGGGACGCAGATAGACCAGCGCCCCGGCACCGGCGGCCTGGATTGCCCGCAGCGAGGCTCGAAGCGTTTCGCCGCTCGGGTGGGAGCGCTCGTCGAAGATGTCGCCGAGCAGATCGCGGCGATGCATGCGCACGAGCGTGGGTTCGGTGCGGACGGTGGCGGTGCCGTCGGGCCCGAGTTCGCCGACGCCGCCGACGGTCAGGGCCAACTGCGGCACGGCGTCGACGGCGCTCTGGTAGGCGATCAACGTGAACGTGCCGTAGGGCGTCTCGATGGCGCTCCCGCGGATTGGATCGAGCCGCTCGACCAGCGTCTCGCGCTCGAGGCGGTAGTGAATGATCTGCTCGACCGAGCACATCTTGATGCCGTGCTGCGCACAGATGCGCTCGAGATCGGGGCGACGGGCCATCTCGCCGTCGTCGCGGACCACCTCAATCAGAAGCGACGCCGGGCGAAGCCCCGCGAGTCGGCACAGATCGACCGAGCCTTCCGTCTGACCGGTGCGGACCAGCACTCCGCCGTCACGAGCCCGCAGCGGATTGATGTGGCCGGGGCGAACAAGATCCTCGGCGCGCGTGGCGCAATCGATCAGGAGTTGAATCGTCTTCACCCGATCGCGGGCCGAAATGCCGGTGCCGACACCGTGCCTGGGGTGCCCGTCGACCGAGACCGTGAAGGGTGTGCCCCGCACCGAGCTGTTGACCGACGACTGCGGCCCGAGGTTGAGTCGATCGCAGTCGGCGCCGGTCATTCCCACGCAGAGATACCCACCGCCGACGCGGGTCATGAAGTTGATGATCTCGACCGAGACGCTCTCCGCGGCGCAGACGAAGTCGCCTTCGTTTTCGCGGTCCTCGTCATCGACCAGCACGATGATCCGCCCGGCGCGAAGCTCCTCCAGAATCTCCGAAATCGGCGAAAGCGGC
>CAYXKH010000413.1:0-1377 GCA_964465255.1 uncultured Isosphaeraceae bacterium | reverse complement strand
TCGGCCCGGAGGGCCGAACGGAGCGCTCCAATCAATACCGCCGCAAAACTCCAATCACCACCCCCTGCACCTTGCACTCCCTCACGAAGATCGGCTCGAACGCCTCGTTCGCCGGCTGAAGTCGGATGCGTCCATCGGGTTCGTGGAAGAAGGTCTTCAGCGTCGTCTCGCCGCTTCCGAGGAGGGCCACGACGCGATCGCCGTTGCGTGCGACTTCACGCCGCTCGACCAGCACGTAGTCGCCATTCATGATGCCTTCATCCTTCATCGAGTCACCCTCGACTCGCAGGGCAAAGGTTCCGCCGCGCTGACCGACGCGAGGACCGAAGAGATCCTCGAGGCGAAGTTGATCGTTCTGCTCGAACTTCTCGATGGGATGGCCTGCGGCAATTCGGCCCACCAGGGGGAACGCCAGCGAGTTCGCTTCATCGGGGAGGATGGTGTCATCCGCCAACGACAAAGAGCGAGCCTTGTTCGCATCTCGAAGCAGAGCTCCCTTCTTGACGAGTGCTTCGACGTGCTCGAACACGGTCACCTTGCTGATGCCGAGGGAGTTGGCAAGCTCCTGCATCGTGGGTGAATAGCCGCGGATGAGACGCGACTCGCGAACGAGCTGAACGATCCGAAGCTGTCGAGGAGTGAGATTCATGGAGAGTCTCCGAGGGAGTTGACGCACAGGAAGCCTGCGACGTGCTGGACGAGCGATCTGGCGAGAGCGAGCCCGTGAACGACCTCAAGAGCGAGGCCAGCACGGTCTGCCATCGAGGGAGCTGGGAAACGCGAGCACCCGGCGGGGAGGGTGAGTGCGGGTGCTTCAGCGCTGGGGGGTGCCGAAGGAGACCGTCCAAAACCCGTGCCATGTCCCGCGTGTACATCGACCGAACAGGGCTCTCGGCTGAAGCGGGAGCCGTTCGGGTTTCACTTTGGGATGGTTCCCGAGCCGTCAAGGAGGGTGCAGCGGGCCATTGAGTGCCATCGACCGCCGGCCATCGGGCCCCGGCCGCACCGCGATTTGGCTGGGCTGGGGCAAGCCACTCCGCGTCGCGGACCAATCCTCGCGCTGAACGGATGGCGAGGGTCTCACCTCGATCGGTCACCGGGCGATTGAAGGGAACGGCGCGGAGCCGAGCCTCTCGACGGGTGAACTCGAGAGCGCCCTCGCAGGCGGCCGCGGGCGTCCGGCTGATCTCCTTCGCGGCCGCGCTGCGGAGGGCGGCGACCGCCGCGGGTGAGGACGTGGTGACGGTCTCGCCGAAACCGCCACCAGTCACTCGACCCCGCAGCGAGTTCGATCGGGCGCTCGACATCGCGGTGGTGTCAGGCGAGTGAGCGGACTGCCAGGCTGCCTGATCGCGCTGATCGCGCTGATCGCGCTGA
>CAYXKH010000412.1:0-1381 GCA_964465255.1 uncultured Isosphaeraceae bacterium | reverse complement strand
CCTTCCTGATACCCCCTCTCCCCCGGAGCCCCCCATGCCCAGCGGTGCAAGCGTCCTCGTCAAAGACCTCGCCAACGTTCCCAGCATCGTGGGCGCCTTGGGCCTTTCGATTGCCGAAGCGCAGAAGGCCTTCAACCTCGACTACCTCGAGAGTCTCGAGCGACTGCTGGCCATGACCAAGTCGCTCCTGGGAGAGAAGAAGCAGGGCGCGGGAGACACAACTGCCGACTTGGCGCCTGCCGAACGCGAGAAGCTCGAAGCCTTCCGCCAACTGGTCTTCGAGATGATCAAATCGTGCGCGCCGTCGCGGTACCAGTTCACCGAAACCACCCTCAAGGTCCGCATGGATCTGGCCCAGTCGCTTGATGTCGGCGCCAACGTCGGCTTCGGTCTCGCCCTCGGAGCCGTCGCCGTCAACGCCGGACTTTCCATCGGCTTCGGCTACGACTATCGCGCCGCCGCCGAGTGTCACACCGTCATCCACGCCATCCCCGCCGACTCCACCGCGATGCAGACGTTGCTCTCACGGGCCAAGGAGCTCAACGACAAGGCCCTCGAACTACCGGAGCGCAGCACGGTCGACTCCAAGGTGCTCGAGCAGGCTGCGACGATCTTCGAGAAGCTGGTGGGCGCTGCCCCGGCGAAGGTGAAGACGAAGTAGCTCGGCTCCCGGCGGCGCACTCGACGCCCGCATCACTCGTCGCTTCCGTCGCCGGATCGCATGTCGCCTCGTCTGACCAGAGGACAACTCCGTGGACATCAAGGGCAATGAACTCAGGAGCGCAGCCAAGGCGCTCGCCGATGCGGCAACCTCGCTCCAGAGCGCGGTGAACGCCAACGCGTCGATCTCGGCCGACCGCGCCCGCGCTCTGGTTGCGCCAGTTCGCGTCGCCTATCAGGCCCTCGTGGGTCTCGCCGGGGCCCAGAGCAGCACCGACCTGGGCGATTTCATGCGCTCGGTCGGCGTCGCCGTCGTGGACGCCCAGCGGCAGCTTGACACCGCGTCCAAGCAGTACGTGCGCGAGATCGTCGCCGGCGACACCGAGAGTCTCGGGGCCATGGTCCAGCCCGCCGTCTATCGCCTTCCGAAGGTCTCGGCCGCAGTGAAGTTCGCCTTCGAGTCAATCGACTCGCAGCGCGTCGGCCTCATCTTCTATTCAGACACCGAGACCGCGAAGTCGAGCCATCAGCAGTCGATCGAGTTCGAGATCGTCGCCGTGCCGCCGACGCCCGAGGCACTCGCCGCAGCCAGAGAGGCCGGGGCTCCTCCGCCCCTCGCACCCCGCGGCGCCCCGCGCACGTTCGCCCAGATCGACGCGCCAATCGCCACTCGCGGCGGGCCTCCTTCCGCCGCACCCCGTTCCGCCGCACCCCGTTCCGC
>CAYXKH010000411.1:0-1400 GCA_964465255.1 uncultured Isosphaeraceae bacterium | reverse complement strand
CAGTCACTCATTCAGTCACTCATTCCGCAGCGGCAGGAGTGGCTGTCCGAGCCGAGCCGCCCGCTGACTTGTCGGCCTTGAGCTGCTTCTCGACGTTGCGTCGCAGCACCTCCTGGCGGATCTCGGAGAAGAGGTCGGGGTTGTCGCGCAGGAACTGCTTGGAGTTCTCGCGCCCCTGGCCCATGCGGATGTCCTTGTAGCTGAACCACGCGCCCGACTTGTCGATGACGTTCTCCGTCACCGCAAGGTCGATCAGGTCACCGCTCAGGCTGATGCCTTCGTCGAACATGATGTCGAACTCGGTCTCGCGGAACGGCGGTGCCACCTTGTTCTTGACCACCTTGGCCCGCACCCGGTTGCCGATCGAGCGCTCGCCGTCCTTGATGGCTCCGATGCGACGGATGTCGATGCGCACGGACGAGTAGAACTTGAGGGCACGACCACCCGGCGTGGTCTCGGGCGAGCCGAACATCACGCCGATCTTCTCACGGAGCTGGTTGATGAAGACCACGATGCAGTCGCTCTTGGCGATTGCGCCGGTCAGCTTGCGGAGCGCCTGGCTCATCAGCCGGGCCTGGAGTCCGACATGCTGATCGCCCATGTCGCCCTCGATCTCGGCGCGGGGAATCAACGCCGCGACGGAGTCGATCACGATCACGTCGACGGCGTTGGAGCGGACCAGCATCTCGCAGATCTCGAGGGCCTGTTCCCCGGTGTCGGGCTGCGAGACCAGCATCTCTTCGAGATTGACGCCCAGCCGCTTCGCCCACGACGGATCAAGGGCATGCTCGGCGTCGATGAATGCGGCCATCCCGCCGCTCTTCTGCGCGTTGGCGATCACGGTCAGCGCGAGCGTCGTCTTGCCCGAGGACTCCGGTCCGAAGATCTCGACCACGCGGCCGCGCGGAAGACCGCGACCACCGAGCGCCAGATCGAGGCTGATGGCCCCGGTCGAGATGCACGGCATCGCCAGCATCGCATCGCCGTCGAGCCGCATGATCGAGCCCTTGCCGAAGGCCTTCTCGATCTGTCCGAGGGTCTGCGCGAGGGCCTGCTGCTTGGCCTTGTCGATCTTGTTGTCAACGGTGCGCTCGGCCGCAGCGGCGGCCTTGGCGGCGCTTGCAGACGCCCCGCCAGACGCCCCGCCAGACGCTCCGCCAGACGCTCCGCCAGACGCTCCGCCAGACGCTCCGCCAGACGCCCCGCCAGACGCTCCAGCGACCGCGGCACTCCCCGTGCTGCTCGCGCCCCCCGAACGTCCGGCTGGTGCGCTGTTCGTCGTCGAGGAGACGGTACCGATGCGAGGCGCCTCAGGGCGAGCGCCGCCCTTCACCTCGGCAACCGCTGCGGAGGGGCTCGTGCCCGAGCCGCGAGGAGCGCTGCCCGAGGGGCTTCCTGTC
>CAYXKH010000410.1:0-1417 GCA_964465255.1 uncultured Isosphaeraceae bacterium | reverse complement strand
CGACCGGCAATGAACCAACGCAGCCCGGAGGGCCGCTCGTGCCGTCACGACTTTGCAACGCGGCCCCCCAACGGTCCTTGCGAACAGCCCTGCGGGCTGAATCAGGTCGCACCAGCGACAGCCCATCCATTCCGCCGGGAGAGGTCGATCTGGCGCAGATTCCAATTTTTCGCACAATCCGAACGAGTTCCCGCCTCAGCGCTCTGAGTAACTCACGGGGCGAGGCAGCTCGAACGTCGGGCCGCCGCCCGTCCATGTCCAAGTCACCAGCTTGGGGGAGTCATCCAGTGAGCTCATCAACCATCCGCACCGTTTTTTCCTTGTCGAGGACGCCGCACGCGGCCATTCGGCGTCGAACGATGGCGGTGGTCGCCGGCTTGGCGGCCTGCCTCGCAGGCGGGGCCGTGGCCGGCGGCAGCAACTGCTGCGTCGCCAACGGCGGCGTCGGCTGCGACGACGCGGAATGTCAAGATCTGGTCTGCGCCGCTGATGAGTTCTGCTGCTCCACGCAGTGGGATTCACTCTGTGCCAACGCCGCCAACTGACGGGGAGTGGACAGACCCGTTTGACGTCCCGTGTGACGTCCGTGCTGACGAGCCCGAGCGCAGCGAAGGGACGCAATCCACCGGCGCGGCTTGCACAGAGGCGCGAAGCCGGGTGCTCCGACGTCGATGAGCGATCCGCCGATCGCTTCGCTCGCGGCTCGTCAGGACGGCCGTTCGCGCCACCACGCGTTTCGATGCGCGACGACGAGCACTACGGGAGGTCGACCACTACCCTCCGGCCTCACATGCCCCCGCCACTGGCGTACTTCCTGACGTGGACGTGTCACGGTCAACGGCTCCATGGAGATGACCGGGGAACTGTCGATCGCGATCACAACACGCCGGGAACCCCGCTCCTCGCGGCCGACACTCGTCGTCAGGCGCTCAACATCGAGCGGATGAAATCCGCCGCGGTCATGCTCTCGGCTGCCATGCAGGCAGTCGTGAGCCACGCTGTCGTTCAGTTGTGTGACGAGCGAGCGTGGCATCTCATGGCCTGCAACGTGCGGTCCACGCACGTGCACGTCGTCGTGGGTTGCTGGGGAGTTAGTCCGGAACGGGTGCTTGCCCAGTTCAAGGCCCGAGCGACACGGGACCTTCGTCTTGGCGGGCTTGTCGCCCCCGACGTGAGGCTTTGGACGCGACATGGCAGCACGAGGTGGATCAACCACGAGACCGGACTCGGCGCCGCGATCGCGTACGTGGAGGAGTGGCAGGACGGTTCGCAACGAGAACTTCTCGAGGCGCACCGGGAACTGCTGCGGGAACGGACGGCGCGGCTCAAGGAATGGATCGCGACACGCCGTTGACGAGGGGCGACGAGCCGCGAGCGAAGCGACCGGCAGATGTAGATCGGCGCCGGAAGCACGAGG
>CAYXKH010000409.1:0-1425 GCA_964465255.1 uncultured Isosphaeraceae bacterium | reverse complement strand
CAGACCCAGATCCCAGACCCAGATCCCAGACCCAGATCCTGGATGCCACGGCTGGCTTGCCATCCGTGCTTCCCTCCCTCCACTCGAGCACACCGCGCACCTGACGCACAACGCACGGTTGGGCAATTCTGGACAGCCACCCTTCGCTCAATCACGGTCGACGCGGGCTACCCCGTGACGCGCTCGACGCGCTCGACGCACTCGACGCACTCGGCGCACGTGCCGCACGCTTCTCTGCCTTCTCGCCTTTCCCAACCTCCCCCGCCGTTCGCGGCCGCCCGCGGGGGGACGCACGCAGCCGTCGGTTCAGCTTCGCTTCGAGCTTCGACAGCACCGAGTCGGTGGCAAGTGGACGTCCTGTTCGCGTGGCCGCTCGCAGACGCTCGACGATGGTCTCGTCGTCTGCCTGGCGCAGCAGCGCCTGCCACGCCGCCGGTGGATATCGCTCCGACCACTTCGCGGCGTTGATCAGCAGCCGACGCTCCGCGCTGGCCCCTCCACAGTGGGCCTCCGCACTCGACCATGGGTACCGCTTCGCCAGTCGGACGATCCCCGCTCGGACGGGATTGCGCTCGACGTAGCGCATCGCCGCCACGAGGTGGCTCCCATCGAGCGGGCACGAGAAGAATCGGCCTTGCCAGAGATGGCCGCTTCGATGATGGAGCCGATTGATCGTCTGCGTGTACCGCCAGTGCGTCCGGCCCACGGAGAGTTCCAGTCCGTCGACGGTCTTCGGCACCAGCACCAGATGGACATGATTCGCCATCAGGCACCACGCGAGCAGGGAGACTCGATGCTCGGCCATCTGCTCCCGCAACGTGGCAATGTAGAATCGCCGGTCGTCATCGGTGAAGAAGATGTCCTCGTGGTTGTTCCCCCACTGGGTGACGTGATGGGCCATCCCGGCGACGACGACTCTGGCGACTCGAGGCATGCGTACGACTCCAGTGAACCCAACGCAATGGCGACATTCCGACCCGCTCCATGGCGGGGCGAGTGTATGCGACGCGGGCGATAAACGGTGGCTGTCCCGAATGGCATGAAGCCAACGACACGCCGAGTCGCCATGGAGGCGGTAATGAGCCCGCGGCATGGTCAACCTGCTGTCGTTCTTTGGCCTGCGCTTCGCCCGTCTGGGTTCGAATCGTCCGGACCTGTCCGGCACGATGTCCGCCGAGATCCACGCCAGCAGCGCCGCGATTCTGCCGCGGTCGTCGCCGCCCGACGCTGCGCCGTCCAGCAGCGGCCGGCCCATCGACTGGAGCCGGTGCATCGTGCCGCTGAAGCTCAGGCGGCTCGGATCCTTCCCCGCCGCCCTCGCCGCCTCCCACATCAGCACGCGGATCAGGGTGTACAGGAGCGCATGCATCACATGCATCACATGCATCACATGCATCACATGCATCACATGCATCACATGCATCA
>CAYXKH010000408.1:0-1472 GCA_964465255.1 uncultured Isosphaeraceae bacterium | reverse complement strand
GGGGGGGAAGGGGGCATGTGGACGGGCGGCGTTGGACGCGGAGGGTATCGGTTGGGAGGCAAAGGGACTGAGGAACGAGGAATGAGCAATGAGGGGCTGGTCGCGCGAGCGGGGTCGGGCGCGGGGGACGAGAACGTCTCGGCTACGCTGAGTGCGTCGCCGCCGTAGCTCAGTTGGCAGAGCACCTGACTTGTAATCTGGAGGTCGCGGGTTCGAATCCCGCTGGCGGCTTGTTCGAAGACTCGGATGGCCGGGAGTCGGTGTTCGCCGATTCGTCGCCTCCTCGTGACGGCCTCTTTCGAGGGCCCGCCGCGCGGATCTGTCGCGACTCTCCCAGTTCATCTCGAACCGATTGATCGGAGCATTCCCATGATCGTCGCCACTCTCGCCGCGTTGCTCTCTCTCGCTGTGACACCTCTGGCTGCCAAGGGCACCGCCCCGGCCACTGGTCAGCCCGCACCGGCGCCGCCACCGTCGGCTCCGTCGACTCCCGCATCGCCTTCGGAATGGAAGACTCGCAGCATGCACACCATCGAGGTTCAGACGCTCGAGGGCGAGAAGGTCTCGCTGAGCAAGTACGCCGGGAAGGTCCTCCTGATCGTCAACGTCGCCAGCGAGTGCGGGCTCACGCCGCAATACGCGGGGCTCCAGAAGCTGGCCAACGAGTTCGCCGATGAAGCGAAGGACAAGGGTCTTGTGGTCCTCGCCTTCCCCTCCAACGACTTCGGTGGCCAGGAGCCGGGCACGGCCGAGGAGATCCGCTCCTTCTGCACCAAGAAGTACAGCGTCACCTTCCCGATCTTCGCCAAGTGCGGCGTCAAGGCTGGGCCCACCCAGAGCCCGGTCTACACCGCGCTTGAGGCCAAGACCGGGAAGCTGCCCGCGTGGAACTTCGGCAAGTACGTGGTCAGCCGCGACGGCACCTCGGCCACCTTGGTCGATTCACGGCTCAAGCCCGAGAGCGAGGAGATGCGGAAGGCGATCAGGGACGCCCTGGACGTTCCCGCCGCTCCGTCGAAGCCTTGATCCGAGCGGGGCAGCCGAGTATCGTCCGCATCCCTGTTCGAGTTGACTGTTCGCAGAAGCCTCGCAGCAGCATCAGGGGCGGGTACCCAAGTGGCCAACGGGGACAGACTGTAAATCTGTTGGCATTAGCCTTCGTGGGTTCGAATCCCTCCCCGCCCATTCCTGTCCGCTCGCGTGTTTTGGGATCGCCGTGCAGTGCCCGCGACATCGCGGGGTGTAGCTCAGCTTGGTAGAGCGCTTCGTTCGGGACGAAGAGGCCGTAGGTTCAAATCCTATCACCCCGATTCAGCACGCCTGATCGTCTGATGGCCTCGGCACCCGCCGAGGCCATCTGCGTTTTGGGAAGTCCGTTCGTCGCACGATCCGCGTCTTCACGGGACCGCCGAGCACCAGCTCGGCCAGAGCTTCACGGGACCGCCGAGCACCAGCTCGGCCAGAGCTTCACG
>CAYXKH010000407.1:0-1479 GCA_964465255.1 uncultured Isosphaeraceae bacterium | reverse complement strand
CTTGACGGCGCAGTGGTGAAGGTGGTTGCACATGAGGTTGCGGGCGATGGTCTGCAGCGACTCACGCCCGGCCGAGACCTGCGTGATGAGGTCGGCGCAGCTCAGCCGCAGCACCCGCCGGTCTTGCCCATATCGGGCTTGGTGGCCGCACCGCCGCCGCAGCATCCGCCGCCCGATCGTGCAGGGGCAGGCGCTTCGCCCGCCATCGTGCGGGTCGGGTACCCCGCCGCTTCGAGCGCGGCCACGGCCTGCCCGGCGGCTCCCCCCTCCTTCGCTTCAATCTCCGCCGTCCCGATCGCCACCGAGCGAACGGTCACCCCGGGCACCGCCGAGAGGGCCTTGGTCACGGCATTGACGCAGTGCCCACAACTCATCCCGTCGATGGAAAGCCGTATCGAGCCAGTCGCCTTGGTGGTCGTGTCCATGCCGAATCTCCTTGTCAGGTGTGTACCCCACACTGGGTATGCCCAGTAGACGGAGCGGCTGGTTCGCCGGCCTCCGAGCCGGCATGATCAACCTGTCCACGAGAACGGAGCAGGCTCAATGGGCCTGCCGTCACCCATTTGGCCTCACCAGACTCCGCGTGGAATCAGAATCCGCGTGGCAACACGCCCATCAACAACAGGATCACGAGCACGACCAGGATCAGTCCAAGGCCACCGGTAGGGCCGTAGCCCCACTTGCGGCTATAGCCCCAGGTGGGCAGGGCACCGACGAGAAGCAGCACTACAACGATCAGCAGAATGAGCCCCATAGAGGTGGCTCCTTTCATTGGTTTGACGACTTTGGGAGGCTTCTGACAGAGGGGTCCAGGGTGCGTCAGCGGCTGACGCTGGCCGGCGCATGCATCATGGAACACCCGTCCATGCCCTTCTTCATCTTCTCGCGCATATCAGCCGGTGCAGCGGCCATGACGTGCTGCATCGTGTGATCCTTCATCGCGGCATCAATGTGCATCATGTGAGCGTGCCTTTCGGTCCGCTGGCTGACGAGTTCACTGATCACGGCGGCCATCGTATCGACTTTGGTCGAGCCGGAGGCCTGGTTCATCGTGGAGACCAGCCGGTCGAGGCGTGCGTCGGCCTCCTTCTGCTTCGACGCCATGTCTTCGCACATCTTCTTCATCGCCGCGCATCCCTCGGGCGTTGCCGGCATACCCATCGCTGCCATCTTGTCGGCGGGACGAGCGTCATGACGAGCTCCCTGCCCTGGCTGGGCTGCCCACGCGAGCGAGAGGGCGGCGGTGCTCAGCAAAGCGGCGATCACGGTGGTCCTGCTGCTGCGGATCATGGAAGTGCTCCCTTGAAGAAAGAGGTTCGGTCGGACCGGCCACACTGCCGGTCGTCGTCAGTTCAGGGTCAGTTCAGGGTCAGTTCAGGCGCCAACGGATCAGCATTCCCGACACGTGCGAGTCAGAACCCTCGCACCACAAGGAACACCTTTTCGCCACTCGACCATGGTGGCAACACGGAGACGGTC
>CAYXKH010000406.1:0-1501 GCA_964465255.1 uncultured Isosphaeraceae bacterium | reverse complement strand
CCGGCGTGAAGCGGGCGGGACGCCCGCGCTCCGGCCGTCAGCTCGGCCGGACGAGTCTGCGCGTCATTGAACGACGGGCACCCGCAACTGATCGGGCGGGAACGGCGAAAGCGACCCCGGCCGCGCTGCGGAAACGAACCACAACCGAGGATCCGGCGTCTCCATACCCTGTCGGACTGCACGAACCAGGTCAGCCTGGCAACGACGGAGTCTGCCCGGGCCTTCTCGGTATTCGAACCCGAGATCAGCCTTCACCGAAGAACCAACCCACCATGGACCTATCACGACGCGTCTCGTCCAGAACCACTCGCGCCCTTGCCGCGTTCGGACTGATCCTGTGTGGGATCGGTTTCGCCGCCCACCGCGTCGTGGGAGAGGCCGGCGGAACCATGTTCGCAGCGCCCCCGGCATCGCCACCCCCCGGAGCCACCGAGAAGCCCATGCCCTCAGTCGCGTCTACTACCGTCGATTCAGTCCATCCTCGATACTCGAAGTCCGGCTACGACGTCACGCCTCTGCCGCGCGGCGTGGTGGCGGAGCTGGCCAAGAAGCTCGACCCCGAGGCCTTCAAGATCACCCAGAGCGCCGGCACCGAGCGCCCCTTCTGCGGGACGCTGCTCGACAACAAGAAGGACGGGGTCTACTGCTGCGTGGTCTGCGGACTTCCGCTGTACACGAGCGTTCACAAGTTCAACTCCGGGACCGGATGGCCGAGCTTCTTCTCGACATTCGATCCCGATCATGTCGCCGCCCGCGAGGATCGTGCGCACGGCATGACCCGCACTGAGATCAACTGCGCCCGTTGCAGTTCGCATCTGGGCCACGTCTTCGATGACGGTCCCGCGCCGAGCGGGCAGCGCCACTGCCTGAACTCCGCGTCGCTGACCTTCGCCGAGAGCGGCAAGCCGCTGCCGCCCGAGAGTCGTCCAGTCGAGACCAGGACCGCGTACTTCGCGGCGGGCTGCTTCTGGGGTGTCGAGCATTGGTTCCAGAAGGGAGTCGGAGTGCTCGACGCCGCCAGCGGCTACATGCAGGGGCGGATCGACAATCCCACGTACACGCAGGTCTGCGACGCCAACACCGGGCACGTCGAGGCGGTCAAGGTGGTCTACGACCCGAAGCGCATCAGCTATCGCCGC
Source organism: uncultured Isosphaeraceae bacterium (assembly GCA_964465255.1). Lineage (GTDB taxonomy): Bacteria > Planctomycetota > Phycisphaerae > Phycisphaerales > SM1A02 > CAYXKH01. The sequence goes on along the minus strand of CAYXKH010000406.1, from coordinate 362 downwards.
CTGCTGGAGGCGTTCTTCGACATGCACGATCCCACCCAGCTCAATCGGCAGGGGCCCGATTACGGCGAGCAGTACCGCTCGGGCATCTACTGCGTCGATGAGGCTCAACTCGCCGAGGCCAAGGCATTCGTCGCCGAACTGTCAGCGAAGAACCTCTTCGGGGGGAAGCGGGTCGTCACCGAGGTGGAATTGGCCAAGACCTTCTACCCGGCCGAGGACTATCACCAGGACTATGTGGTCAAGACCGGCCGCGCCTGTCACGTGAAGAACCCCTGGGCTGCGCCGGCCCTTCGATAGAGCAGCAGGAAGACTTCGCGCCCTCGCCGGGTGCCACGCCACGAGAAGGCGTTGCACCCACGAAA
>CAYXKH010000405.1:0-1504 GCA_964465255.1 uncultured Isosphaeraceae bacterium | reverse complement strand
GCGCGTCCAACCATGCGGCTCGCGCACCCGCGCGGGGGTCACGTCAAGGAGGACGACCGATGTCGATGGGTCGACGCAAGTCTGAACGCCAGGAGCCGATGTGGATTCCCGCCGCGAGCGTGTCTTCGCCGGGCCATCCGTTCTACGTCGCCCTGAACAAGGTGCTGGCCGCACACGGCTTCGACCGCCACGTCGAGGGGCTCTGCGAGCGGTTCTACGCGAGGGCCACCGGCCGTCCGGGGACGCCGCCGGGGGTGTACTTCCGCCTTCTGCTCGTGGGGTACTTCGAGGGCATCGGCTCGGAGCGCGGGATCGATTGGCGCTGCGCCGACTCGCTGTCGCTGCATGAGTTCCTCGGTGTTCCGCTGGGGACGCCGACGCCAGATCACTCGACGATCTCACGGACGCGACGGCTGATCGACGTCGAGACGCATCAGGCGGTGTTCGCATGGGTGCTGAAGCTGCTGGCGGAGCACGATCTGGTGTCGGGGCGCACGCTGGGCGTCGACGCGACGACGCTGGAAGCCAACGCGGCGATGCGGTCGATCGTGCGTCGCGACACCGGTCAGGGCTACGCGGAGTTCCTGACGGAGATTGCGAAGGCGTCGGGGATCGAGACGCCGACGCGCGAGGACCTGGCGCGGATCGACCGCAACCGCAAGGGCAAGGGAAGCAACGGCGACTGGGAGCACCCGCACGATCCGGACGCGCGGATCACGAAGATGAAGGATGGCCGCACGCATCTGGCCCACAAGCTCGAGCAGGCGGCGGACATGGAGACCGGCGCAATCGTGAGCGTGACGGTGCAGCCGGCGGACGAGGGAGACACGTCGACGCTTCCGAAGACGGTGACGGAAGCTTTGGAACAGCTGTCTGCGCTCAAGGACGACGCGAAGGTCGGAAGGCACGTCGAGGATTCGTTCGGTCGCGAGGTGGTCGCCGACAAGGGCTACCACAGCGACGCGGTGTTGTCGGATCTTGCCGAGGCGGGTATCCGCTCGTACGTGTCGGCGCCGCGGCTGGCGAAGGGCAGGAGGCGGCGCTGGAAGGGCAAGGATCGACAGCGGACGGTGGTCCTGGCGAACCGTCGTCGCGTATGCGGCAAGCGCGGCCGCGCGCTGATGCGACGGCGCGGCGAGCTGCTGGAGCGCCCATTCGCGCACGAACTGGAGACGGGCGGGATGCGCAGGACGCACGTGCGGGGACACCCCGAAGTGCTCAAGCGGATGCTCGGTGCCGCGGCAGGCTTCAACATCGGGCTGCTGATGCGCACTTTGTTCGGCATCGGGAAGCCGAGAGTGCTCCAGGGAGCGACGAGCAGGGCCCGGAAGAGCATGGAGGAGGCGCTCGCGGCGGTTCTGTCGCTTCTGGCGACAGTCCTGACGCTCGTGACGACCATGGCGCGCCGGCCACGACTGCCGGAGCGGTCGGCACGAAGTCTGGTCGTCAGTTTCTCATTCGCCCGAGCCCGGCTCGGTGTGCAGGCGAACAGGGATTTCGCCAC
>CAYXKH010000404.1:0-1545 GCA_964465255.1 uncultured Isosphaeraceae bacterium | reverse complement strand
TTAGACGGGTCGGCATAGGGGACTTCTCAGAGCGAGTCGGCCGGGCTTCGGACCCCTGCTGGTCCGCGGTTGAGCACGTGGGTGTGGATCATCGTGGTCTTCACGTCGCTGTGGCCGAGGAGCTCCTGAACCGTGCGGATGTCGTGTCCCGACTCCAGCAGGTGCGTGGCGAACGAATGGCGAAACGTGTGACAGGTGGCGCGCCTGGCCAGGCTGGCGCTCGCGACGGCCTGCGAAACGGCTCGCTGCACCAGTGATTCGTCGAGGTGGTGGCGTCCTTCCTGGCCGGTCGTCGGAGTGCGCCAGCGCTTCTTCTGCGGAAAGACCCACTGCCAGCGCCAGTCGGCTGGGGCGTAGGGGTACTTCCGATCCAGGACGTCCGGCAGAAGGACCCGACCCCAGCCGTCGGCAAGGTCGCGTGCGTGGATCTGCTTGACGCCATTCAGGTGCCCCTGGAGCGGGTCCTTGAGCGAGGCCGGCAGCATCGTGACGCGGTCCTTGCGGCCCTTCCCGTTGCGCACGAGGATCTCGCTGCGAGCGAAGTCCAGATCCTGCACCCGAAGGCACAGGCACTCCATCAGCCGAAGGCCGCTGCCGTAGAGCAGCGAGGCGACGAGCCACTTCTTGCCAGCCAGGTTCGCGAGCACTGCCCTCACTTCGCCGCTGGTCATGACCACCGGCAGGCGCTCGGGTCGGCGCGCCCGCACGACATCGCCCAGCTCGGATAGGTCCCTGCCGATCAACCGTCGATACAGAAAGAGCAGGGCAGCCAATGCCTGATTCTGCGTCGACGCGGCGACCTTCCCGGCGACGGCGAGGTGAGTCGGGAAGGCGCTGACCTCGCCGGCTTCCATCTGCGAGGGATGACGCACGCCGTGGAAGAGGATGAAGCGCTTCGCCCACGCCCTGTACGCCACCTCGGTGCGGCGGCTGTAGTGGCGAGCGCGCAATGCCATCGTCAGGCGATCGAGAAGCTTCGGTTCAGACGAGTCACGCACGAGCGACAGGGCCGGTTCGCCACGAACGCGAGTGTCCGCGAAGTGGATCGCCGTCGGCTGGGGGTGGTCCCCGGGGTCGGGCGGTGCCGCGGGGCCCGAGACCGCGGGGCTGGAGACTGCGGGGCTGGAGACCGCGGGGGGACCCCCCGCGAGCGCAGGCGCCGCCGGAAGAGCGAGCCACAGCCCGTCGCGCGACTTGGCTCGATCCCTGAGCCACGGCTGCTTCGCCGGCACGACGCGGACGCGGCAGCGGACACCATTGGCATGGACTCCGGACTGCCCCATGGCGGGGAGCGTACCACGCCATCGACGGCGAGCAGCAACCGGCCCGCAAGGTGCCACCGAGCGCCTGAAAACCGGCCACCCCTGAGCGCCTCGGATCCGGACAGGGGGGCGAGCGTGGGCGAGCGTGGGGCGAGCGTGAGGGGGGCGAGCGTGGACACACCCGTTCGTACGCGTCCGTGCGGGGCGAGCGTGGACACACCCGTGCGTAGGTCTGCGCCGAGCGCGAAGCCGACTTCGCCGCAGCGCGTCACGGGCGGCGACA
>CAYXKH010000403.1:0-1555 GCA_964465255.1 uncultured Isosphaeraceae bacterium | reverse complement strand
ACCCGCAACAGCGAGTGTGCGGCCGAAGGCCGCTACGGAGCGCTCAAAACAGCCACGCGTGGACGCCCGCTGCTCCGCGGTGGCGGGGCGTCGCGAGTCATGATCCACGACGAGAGCTGCTCGCGATGGGCGTCCCACCCGCGGCTGAATCGAATCGTCAGGAAGGCGTCGTAGAGAGCCACCAGCACATCGTCGAGGGCCAGCATTCTCGCAATGCGCTGCTCGATGATCTCCCTCGCCGATCGGGCCTCGTCGATCTCGGGCAACGCCGCGGAGCTGACCTGGAAGCGATCGGCCTGGAAGGTCAGCGTCCACTGGAGATCGTCGGAACCGCGCACGTCAGATGCGAGTCCGCCGCTCGGCGCCGAGATGATCAATCCGCAGCGACGTGGCCACTTCCCGTGCTGCAGGGCCTTCGACGCTTCAGGACGGCGCGTGGGGGCATCGCCACGAATGGAGGTTTGGCCGGTGATCCCCCAGGCACACTCAAGGTCGAGGGTGCGATCGATCACCACCGCAATCTCGCCTCGAGCCGTCGAGACGAGGCCTTCCGAGAGTTCGGTGCTCCACCACAGCCAGAGCAGGAACTCGTTGCCGAGGAAATCCTTGGGCTCGGGACTGGCGGCGGCCCAGGGCACGTCCGGGTGTGCCCCAGGCCGTCGCTCGCCGCTTTCGGCGGCCATCGCAGAAGAACTTCCAGGTCGCTCCGCCGGGGCGGGGGTGAGTATCGACGGACGAGCATCATCCAACTCGCTCGTGAGTCCGCGATCGGAGAGCAGATCCCACGCCAGCGCTCCCGCCGTCCGCGGCTGAAGCCGCAGTTCAAGGGTGCTCATCACCAGATCCCGCACGAGGGTCTGCGTGCGCTCGCCGTTCAGCGGCGCCAGCATGCGACCACTTGGCAGATCCCACAGGATGGGGACGAGTTTGCTGTTGCGGTGCCGCCCCTCTGAGAGCTCCTCGGCGCAGCGCCTCTCGGCTTCTTCCCGAGCCGCACGCACTTCCGCGCGGCTCAGGAATCCCGTCTCGGTCCCGGCGGCTCGTTCACCTTCGGCGATCGCCCGATAGGCCCGGCGAATCTCGGCGGGGACGCGGTTCGTATCGATCCGCACTCCAGCGAGCAGCACCGAGCCGAATCCGCACGCGTCGTAGGAGAAGTCCTCATCGAGGACGTGCCGACCGGCGCACCACCCTGCGGCGAACTCGGGTGGCGTCCCGACCGACGGCGGTTCGATGATGTGCTTCTCAAGACGCTTCAGAAGCGCGTCGTCAACCCCGGCCGGCGGTTCCCCGAAGGCGCGGAATCGCGACCACGACACAGTTCCTGAGCGGAAGGACATACCGGCAGTGTCCGCAGGACACTGCCGGTCGGGGGCTGGTGGACAGATTGTCCACAGGGGGGAAGGGGGATCAGAAATGAGCAATGAGGATCCGTCCGACGGACTGCGCGACGCTTGCCTGCCTGCGCATGGCGCTGGCAGGCAACGATCGCGTCCTAAGTCGAACGGATCCTCACTCCTCTTTCCTAATTCCTCTCCCTCCCCCCACCCCGCTC
>CAYXKH010000402.1:0-1561 GCA_964465255.1 uncultured Isosphaeraceae bacterium | reverse complement strand
ACCCTCAAGAGCGAGTGTCGGCCCGGAGGGCCGAACGGAGCGCTCTCAATACTCCATGTCATCCATCCCCGCGCCCGCACCGGCGGGAGACTTGGACTTCTTCTCCTTGATCTCGGTGATGGCGCAATCGGTGGTGAGCAGCAGGCTGGCGATGCTCGCGGCGTTCTGGAGGGCCACACGCTCGACCTTGGTCGGCACGATGATGCCGGCCTTTACGAGATCGGTGTACTCGTGGGTCATCGCGTTGAAGCCGAGGTTGTTCTCCTTGGCCTCTTCGACCTTCTGGGCCACGATCGATCCGTCGAGACCGCAGTTGACTGCGATCTGCTTGATCGGGGCCGAGACCGCCCGCTGGATGATGTCGACGCCGACGAGCTCGTCGCCCTTGGCGGCCTTGCGGACCGCATCGAGCGCCCGGCGGGCCCGGAGGATGGCCACGCCACCACCCGGAAGAACGCCCTCTTCGACGGCGGCGCGGCAGGCGTGCAGCGCGTCCTCGACACGGGCCTTCTTCTCCTTCATCTCGACTTCGGTGGCGGCACCGACGTTGATCTGGGCCACGCCGCCGGCGAGCTTGGCGAGACGCTCCTGGAGCTTCTCGCGGTCGTAGTCGCTGCTGGTGGCGTCGATCTGGGCCTTGATCTGCTCGATGCGGCCCTTGATCTCCTTGTCGCTGCCGGCACCCTCGACGATGGTCGTGGTGTCCTTGCTGACGGTGAGCTTCTTGGCCCGACCGAGATCCTTGAGCGTGATGGTCTCGAGGTTGATCCCGAGCTCATCCATGATCGCGTTGCCGCCGGTGAGGACGGCGATGTCGGAGAGGAGCTCCTTGCGACGATCGCCGAAGCCCGGGGCCTTGACGGCGCAGACCTTCAGGATGCCGCGAAGCTTGTTGACCACGAGGGTCGCGAGGGCCTCGCCGTCGATGTCCTCGGCGACGATGAGCAGGCTCTTGCCGCTCTCGGCGATCTTGCCGAGAATCGGAAGCAGGTCCTTGGCGCTCGAGAGCTTCTTCTCGTGGATCAGGACGAAGCAGTCCTCGAGGATGCACTCCATCGCGGCGGTGTTGGTGACGAAGTGCGGCGACAGGTAGCCCTTGTCGAACTGCATGCCTTCGAGGAGCTCGACCTCGGTCTCGAGGCTCTTGCCTTCCTCGACGGTGATGACGCCGTCCTTGCCGACCTTGTCCATCGCCTCGGCGATGATCTTGCCGATCTGCGGATCCTGATTGGACGAGCACGAACCGACCTGGGCGATCTCGGTCGAGTTCTTGATGGGCTTGCTCATCCTGGCGAGCTCGGCGACGATCGCCTTGACGGCCATGTCGATGCCCCGTTTGACCGCGTTGGCATTGGCGCCGGCGGTGATGTTCTTGAGACCTTCCTGGAAGATCGCCTCGGCGTAGATGGTCGCGGTGGTGGTGCCGTCGCCGGCGTCCTTGCTGGACTTGCTGGCGACTTCCTTCACCATCTGGGCGCCCATGTTCTCGTAGGGATCTTCGAGCTCGATCTCCTTGGCGACGGTGACGCCGTCCTTGGTGACGGTGGGAGCGCCGAAGGAC
>CAYXKH010000401.1:0-1580 GCA_964465255.1 uncultured Isosphaeraceae bacterium | reverse complement strand
CCGTCTTCGGCACCAGCACCAGATGCACATGATTCGACATCAGGCACCACGCGAGCAGCCACACTCGATGCTCGGCCATCTGCTCCCGCAGCGTGCCGAGGTAGAATCGCCGGTCGTCATCGGTGAAGAAGATGTCCCGGCGGTTGTTCCCCCTTTGGGGTGACGTGCTGGGCCATCCCCGCGACGACGACTCTGGCGACTCGCGGCGTGCGGACGACTCCCGTGACCCCAATGACTCAAATGACGCGCCAGCATCCCGACCCGTTTCAACAAGGGGCGAGTCCACGCGCCGCGGTCCATCATTGGTGGCTGTCCCGCGTTCTGGCCCGACGTAACGTTAATGCCGACTCTTATGAGGAGTGGGTCGGAGTTCCAGGTACGTCGAGCGGTGTGTGGGAGCCAAGGACCAAGGCGCAAGTCCAGCAACTCCTATCCGCGCCATGAGAACTCCGAAATCGGCGCTGTACCTCAACTTCGCGATCGCGACTGTACGCAAGCTTGCGACCGCGTCGCGACTTGAACAGTTCGAACGACTCTTCAGCGGCCTTCCTGAATCGCTCGTCCCCACTCACTTCTCGGAAGATGAGCCAATCAGAGATCGGTTCGACATTGGAGACATCTCGCGCCTTCAAGGCATGATGCTGAAGCCTGGCGGCGCGGACATCCTATTTGCGATGCGAGGCAAGTCGTCCGGTTCGATGCAGCTCTCGGCGACTCTTGGTCCGCGGGTCGACTCAAACCGCGTCAGTTACTCGATAGAGCTCAAGCGCGATGCCGATGTATCTTTGGTCGCACCGGTTCGTACGCTGTTCGAACGCATGGTGACCTGGGCGGATGCCTCGTGGGCGGGGCTGGGTCTCGCATGCCATGTGAAGGGTGGTGGGTGGCAGGCGGACTACGAGCCGCAAGGCGTACGCTGGCGCAGCGTCCAAATTGTCGAGACAGGTGAGTGGGGCGCCACCTTAGCATGTCTACCTTCATTCAAGTGGATCACGGTACTTGGAGCACCATACGTGCGATTCCTTGGCGAGGAGCGATTGCGGCAGGCGCCGGTGTTTCGCGCGTTCACCGATGACGACTCAAGGTTGTGGCTCCAGTTCAGTCAGAATCCGGAGGAAGCGTTCGAGCCAGACAGTGTCGCACTGGTTGAGCGGCTGCGGATGGAACTCGATTCCGGCGACAACTTCTGCCGCATGCCGACATTCGAGGAACGGGTGTCGGGAGGGACGAAGTACCGAACCCCTGATCTTGACCGCTCAGAGTTGCGTGATTCATGCCCGTCCGAGGTGCCGTAATGCCACTCAAAGGACTCGCCTCCCCTCTCCTGCGAGCTTCATGCGTCGTCACGATTCCTCCGTCGTATTAGACCCCTCGGTCACGACCCCTCGGGTTCGGGCCATGATGGAACTCCCGCGCGACTTTCCGCGGCGTATCACGATCCCTCTACTTGAACGGAACGGTGCAACAGCGCTGACTCGCCGGTTAAGGCAGAACGCCCGCGGGGCAACTCGTGGGCGTTCGCGTTTGTCTGAGAGCTTGCTTCTGGGTTGGGCGGTGGAGTGCTGGGGCCAGCGACGCGG
>CAYXKH010000400.1:0-1587 GCA_964465255.1 uncultured Isosphaeraceae bacterium | reverse complement strand
CCGGGTGCGGCGGTACCGGGTGCGGCGGTACCGGGTGCGGCGGTACCGGGTGCGGTGCTCCCCGGGCTCGGCGGCGCTGCGGGCGTGATTCGTTCACGGCGTTGGGTGCCACGCAACGCCGTGAACGAATTTGGTCTCCAGGCTGTCGCGGCGATTCGTTCGGCGGCCGTGGCGAGTCGTTCGCGGGCAGGCCGCGGCATCGGATCGTTCTTCTTGTGCAGCCAGTTCGGGTCGTGTCGCGATCCGGTCCGCACGCGCGTGTCCTTCGCAACCGCCAGTCGGTGACGCAGGGTCTTCATCGTCGGCCGATGACGCATCGCCCATCGAACCGCTGAGAGTCCCGCTGCCGCAGATCGCTCCCGTGCCGGTCGACGCTTCGCACGCAACGCCCGCACGCTCTCCAGACCGAGGATTGCGTAGGCCATCAGCGTCGTCTCCAGTTCCAGCCGCGGGCACGCCGCCGAGGTCGCCCGCATTCGCCGATGCTCCATCGTCTGCTTCAGATCCCGATACATCGTCTCGATCCCAGAGCGGCGTTTGTACAGCCGCACCGCCATCCTCCTGGAGAGCCGCGCCCGACTCGCGTTCGTCAGCAGGGTCATGGTCCGCCCGCGGTCGCGGACGAGGATCCGACGAAGCCTCAGCGGCCTGCTCCCGCGATGGGCCAGCGGCCAGAGATGGACGGTCTCCCCGTCGTCGGTCAGCTCCAGGCCGAGCTCCCGCAGCAGGTGCACATTCGCGCCCGCGCGGACCAGAAACGACACACCCCGCCGATCCATCTGCTCCAGCACTTCGTATCGGGCAAACCCCGCATCCATCACCAGCAGCGACGCGGGTGCAAGCTCGCGGAGCATCTTTCTCAGATGCACCCGCTCGGACACCGCGGAGGCACCCGTCCGCGTCGACCACGGCAGTCCGACTCCCATGTGCCACAGCGCGACCACGCCCTGCTGTGGTGGTCCGTTGACCGCATCGCCGTTGCGACCGAACGCCGCCACGTTGGAGGCCGTCCGCGGACAGTCGAAATTCGTCCCGTCAACCGCGAAAGGCACCCACCGTCCGATGGTCCAGTCCTGGCCCGCAGTCCGGCGGACGGCGGCCTGAAGGGCGCGGCGGATCGACGATCTCCTGAACGCACCGTGGGTCGGCGCGAGTTGGGAAGGCTTCGTCATGGAGCAGGCGATTGCCGCGCTGACGCAGCGCGGGAAGGATTCGAATCCTCACTTCTTCCGGACCAGCGATGGTCGTGAGATCGATCTCCTGATCGAGGTCGGCCGTGAGCGGTGGGCGGTCGAGGTGAAGCTCACGACCGCCCCGAGCGAAAGCGATCTGGCGCGGCTCGACGAGCGCGCAGACCTGGTCAAGGCCGATCGGCGGATTCTCGTCTCCCGGGTGACCGACGTGGCCGATGGCGGGAAACGGGTCTCGGCGAATCTCCCGTGGCTGATCGACCAGTTGAGCGACTCTCCGCAACGGGCGAGGAAGGCGCGGACGAAGCGGCCACGGCAATGACGCGCCGATCGTGCAGCCGCGGTCCTCGTCACCATCGGCGCCTCATTCGCGTTCCCAATCCCCATTCCCCATTCC
>CAYXKH010000399.1:0-1613 GCA_964465255.1 uncultured Isosphaeraceae bacterium | reverse complement strand
GAGTACAGAAAGAGTCAGTCAGGTGAAAATTCCGTGATTGGGGGAGTGAGCGATCTGGCGAGTAGGCTCGCGGAAGAGTTGGGGCTGGGTCGGCGGTCGACGCGGCTTCAGGGGGTTCGAGGGAGTTCGAGAGATTTGCCGGAGGGCACTGGCTCATGTTTCTGCTGCATCGCGAGCGCGGGGAACGGCTGCGGGAGTTTCGGGCGGTCTGGGTGGAAGGAGACGACGTCGTCGAGCGAGCGGGCGTGGTCGGGGCCGAGGGGCCGCTGACGCGGACTGCTGTCGCTGCGGGTCAACCGCCCGAGGTGATGATGAACGCCGTGCTGGAGCGAGCGCGGGGTGATGGATTCGAGGGGAAGTCCATCGACGAGCTGAGCCACCTTGCGGTGCGGTGGGGCTTCGATGGAGAGTGGCTTCAGGCCGATGACGACGATCTCGAGGCCATCGTCGAACGACTCCATCAGGCCCTCTGGGTGAGAGGGCTCGGCGGGGCCGATGGCTCGATGGTCGGCGACTCGGTGGTGGTGATCGACCTCTCCGCGGTCGATGCCAATAGAGCGAGGGAAGTGCTCACCGAGGCGCTGAAGGCAACGGCGGTGGCGGAGTTCGCCACCATCGGCGAGGTGTGAGGCGAGCGGCTGGCGAGTGACTGGCGAGCGGCTGGCGAGTGACTGGCGAGTGGCTGGCGAGTGACTGGCGACCTTCTGAAGATCGCCTTGGGGGGACCGCGCCGGCCGGTGGGAGATGCAGGAGCGGCATCGGGGAAGAAAGTGAAGAGCAGCCCGCGGCTGGGCCGATCAAGTCTTCACTCAGGCCTTCAACACGATTGGTCGGGCACGGTTGCAGGATGACCGACCCGGGCCCGTCCCCACCCCCCGGAGAGCTCGTCCATGATTGCCAATCGCCGCACGGTCCTTGCGGAGACCCGTCGCTCGATCACGCACAAGTTCTCGATCAATGGACACGAGGGCTACCTGACCGTGGGACTCTTCGAGGACGGCCGACCGGGTGAGATCTTCATCAAGATCGCCAAGGAGGGATCGACCCTCTCGGGGCTCATCCAAGGCTTCTGCCGCTCCTTCAGTCTGGCGCTCCAGTACGGGCTTCCGCTCGAGGCGAGCATCGAGCGGTTCCGAAACATGCGGTTCGAACCGAGTGGTGCCACCAGCAATCCGGAGATCCCCAGGGCCTCGAGCATTCTGGACTACGTGGCCCGATTTCTCGAGCTGCAGTTCATGAACGCTCCGTCGACTGCCTCCGCGAGGTGACCCCAAGGGTTGCGAAGCAGGCTGCAGAACAGGTCGCGAAGCCGACCCATCAGGCCGACCGCCAAAGCGGTCAAAGCGAGACTTGCAGAACACCGCGAAGCGCCCCTGAGGCGCCTCGCGGTGTTTTGTCGATGTCGCCCACCGAGCCGTTACTCATGCCCGAGTCGGGCGACGTGAGCACGGATCGGCCAAGGTCAGACGAACTGACTCAGGACTTTCGCGATGGCCGCTCGGGTCGCTCGGAGCGCTCCGGTCGATCGCCGCGGGGCTTGCCGCCTCCGGCGCGATTTCTGGGGCCGCGCTCGTCTGCACCCGCCTCGGCGCCTTCGTCACCCGCGGGTGACG
>CAYXKH010000398.1:0-1618 GCA_964465255.1 uncultured Isosphaeraceae bacterium | reverse complement strand
CGGATTGCGAGAAATACGCGGAGTGCATGGAGGAGATCAAGAAGCGGCACGCATCAGATGCACCCCAAGGAGCCAGACTCGGGTCAGCCGAACTCGCACGCGCACGCTACGCGACGGTACAAGAAGCGATGATCAGTGGCTGCGCCGCGGTGCTGCACTCGACGAAGCTTCGGTCCTGCCCACGGGTCGCTGCTCCGACGTTCAAGCCGTCCGACTTCCGACGACCCTCACTGCCGATCCCACCTGGACGGTGGTCTCGGCTGTCTCTCCCGCAAGCGGGAGAGACGATCACGCCCGGCGCTGCACGCCCTCGCCCCGCCACCCCGCGCACGCCCCCAATCGTGCAACCCATTGCCGCTCCCTGCCCCCCGCGAGCGAAGCGAGCGCCCGCGTGGATCAGCCCGCCGGGCTTGGCCCGGGCGCGGCGTACCACAGCGAGTGTGCGGCCGCAGGCCGCAACCGAGCGCTCAAATCAATCCAGTAGATCCAGCTCCTTCAACTTCTGCGGCACATAGCTCTCGGTCACGAAGGAGATGCCCTTGGTGATCAGCGACTCGACCTCCATCTTGAAGCCGTTGCGGAGCATGCGCTGGATCTCCTTCTGCCACTCCTTCTTGTCCTTGAACCAGGGATACTCGGCGATCTGCCTGGCCCGCACGATGTCCTTGTCGCTGAGGGCGATCTGGACGTCGTCGCTCAGTGAATATCGATCGAAGTCGCCGGCGCGGATGCCGATGAACTTGGCATCCGGCACCGCCATCCGCTCGCTCTCGAAGGCCAGGTTCATCGAGCCCTGCTTGATGACCGAGTAGATGTAGTGCCCCCACGGATCGCAGTCGAGCAGGCAGTAGACCGGCAGCTTGAGTTCATCATGCATGCGCCGCAGCATGCGGCGCACGCCGCGCGGTGGCTGGCCGCCGCCTTCGGTCAGGATGCAGTTGTGGGTGCGCCAGAACTTGTCCTCGTTGAATCGGGCCCAGACCGTGCCCTTCTCGACGTGGAGGATGAACTTCGCCTCGCACTTGCCGAACTGGATCACCCCGGGTTCGACGATCGAGGGAATCGCGTAACCCCCGGTTCCCATGCGCCGCAGGTCGATCTCGTCGCCGCTGTCGATGATGGTCAGGTTGCCGACCATCTTGCCGCGCTCGCTGGCGAAGACGTGAAGCTCCTCTCGCAAGGCCCCCAGCGAGACCTCCAGATCCTCGATGATCGGATCGGACTCCTCCTGACCGGCGAAGGTCCTCTCCTTGGTGCCGGCAATCGTGTGCAGCGTCTTGTAGTACATCGATCGCAGCGAAAGCGTCTTGCCCTGATCGATCAGCTCGCGACAGCCATCCGCGAGCAGCATGGTCTGCATGAACTTCTTGGCCTGACCGAGATTGAACAGGTTGCGCCGCTGGCTGGCATCGCCCATCTGGAGAATGCGACGGCTCTTGTTCCACCGGGTGTTGGAGAGCGCCCGGGTCGGCACGTCGACGAAGGGATCGCGCCCCGCGAGCGAACTCTTCACGACCGCATCGGCCATCCTCACGATCTTCTTCTGCGTGGCGACATCGGTGGCGCGGGAGACCGTCTTCTTGCCGGCTGCGGCCGTGGTTGCTTTGGCCGTGGTTGC
>CAYXKH010000397.1:0-1637 GCA_964465255.1 uncultured Isosphaeraceae bacterium | reverse complement strand
ATCCCGCCCAATCCCGCGCGAACCCGCGCGATTCGCACCAAGTACCATCCCCCCATGTCCTCGGTCGCCCTTCAGCCTGTCAGCGAACCTGCGATTCCGCGGGAGCGCCTCCCGAGACACGTGGCCATCATCATGGACGGCAACGGTCGCTGGGCCGCGGCCCAGGGCCTGCCTCGGCTGTTCGGTCATCGGGCCGGCGTGCCGGCCGTGCGGGCGGTGATTCACGAAGCATCGCGACTGGGACTCGAGGCCGTCACGCTCTACAGCTTCTCGTCGGAGAACTGGAAGCGCCCCGCCGAGGAGGTCAACGGGTTGATGTCGCTCTGCGCCGAGCACCTGCTGGCCGAGCGGGCCGAGCTGGTGCAGAACGGAATCCGCTTCCGAGCCATCGGACGACTCGACGAACTGCCGGACTCGGTGCAGCGAGAACTCCGCGCAACCGAGGAGGCGACGAGTCGCTCAACCGGGACCACCATGGTCCTCGCCCTGAACTACGGCGCCCGCGGCGAGATCGTTGATGCCGTGCGTCGAATCGCCCGCGCCGCGGCCTGTGGCGAGCTCGACGCCGAGGCCATCGACGAGCGCACCATCGATAGCCACCTCTACACCGCCGGGCTTCCCGATCCGGATCTGCTCATCCGCACTGCCGGCGAGATGAGAGTCTCGAACTACCTGCTGTGGCAGATCAGTTATGCGGAACTGCACGTGACCGACGTGCTGTGGCCCGACTTCTCGGTCGCGGACTTCCATGCCGCGCTGCGCGACTTCGCCGGTCGCCGCCGGCGCTTCGGTGGGCTCGACGGCGCTGCGGCGGCGCCGGCGGCGCCGCCCTCGAGCCGTTGAAGCTGGGGGAACTGGCCCGCACTCCGGAGAGCGACCCAGATTGCCACCGGTTGTCGCCCGCGGGGTACGACCGTGGTCGACTCGCAACTCGCGAAGACCAATTCTTGCTCTGGCACGAATCGACCTGTATATTCATCCTGTCGATTGGGTCGGACGGCCGCGAAAGGTGCGGTTCCGCCCGTGCAGTGGGGATGGGAGACTCGAACTCCTCTGTCTGTGCCCCGAGGTGCGCCGCCGGTCTCCGGCTGCGCTTCATCAAGTATTCTTCGCGCGCTCGAATGTCGAGCGCCGCGTTTCCGGTTCTGTGTTGGTTCCATCTGACGACCTCTGAGGCTTTTTGAACCTGTCCGCCTCACGTCGTGTTCGCACCCGAAGTCCGCTTGACGCGGGCACTCGCCCCAAGCGGGCGTTTCTGTGAGGAGAAATTGACATGACTCGTACGTTCATCGCTGGCGGCGTCGCCGCACTCGCTCTCGCCGCGGCCGCCCAGGCCACGACCTACACCGGTTCCGGTGGCGCCATTCCTGACAATGCGCCGACCACCGGCCTGATGTCGGAGATCGTCATCAACGATCACTTCTTCATCAAGGACCTTGTGGTCACCCTCAACGGGCTGACCCACACCTGGTTCGGTGATCTGTCGGCGACCGTCACCCACGTCGAGACGAGCGACACCTTCTCGCTCTTCAATCGTCCCGGCAAGACCAACGCGACCCTCGGATTCGGTGAGAGCAGCGACGCCGGCGGCAACTATTCCTTCAACGACTTCTTCACCGGCGACCTCTGGGCCGCCG
>CAYXKH010000396.1:0-1649 GCA_964465255.1 uncultured Isosphaeraceae bacterium | reverse complement strand
TGATTCTGAAGCCGAATGCGTCGAAGCTCGACGTTCGCGGCCGCGAGGTCGGAGTGCGCGAGCACCGACGCGTCGAGAAACAGCGCGGGTGATGCGAAGGCCATCAACACGACAGCGCCGGAAGGCCCCCAGGCCTGTCGTGTCGACATGTCGATGATGTAGAGGATCCGGTTCTTTGGACACGAGGCGAGTGGTACTCAGGCGACCAGTCGTTCCTGTTCGAGGAATCGCTGTCGGACCTTTGACGGCGTCGCTCAGCGCGTCACGCTGGCTGCCGGTTGCATCGGTTTATCGCAACGACACGGCTTCTGCGTCGACGCTCTGCCTCGGCGGCGAGATTCGCGGCGGTGCCGATTGCGGTTCCGAGCAGACGATTCGTCCCCAGCATGGCCCCGAGCATCCTGAGGGCCGCGTCGCCGGCGAGTCCCGTCAGCGACGTCGCGAGCGACTGCACGGCGGTCATGTCACTCTCGCGAGTGGTCGACTGGCGAAGGCGGCTTGAGTTCTGCGTTGGGATCTGGTTTGAGCTCTGCGTTGCAGTTGACGTTGTAGTCAACCTCGCTCCGCGGCTCGACGCAGCTGTCGTGATACCGGTTGGGCGTCTGTGATTGAGAGAGACGGGTCTTCGTGCTCGACGACCGCTTTCGGTTCGCTCAAGCTGGGCCATGATCCGCAGTCGGCGCAGAGAGTCGCCCATCGTGATTGGCAGCGGGGTCAGGCTCGGAACCGGTCGCGGCGGGTGGCGTGGTTCTCGTGCCGTGACGTGTGGTCGTCGCCGGGGCTCGGCGGCGGCGTCGGTTGCGGCATCCGACGCATCCGGGGCGATCGATTCGCTCGATTGGCCGTGACTCGATTGTTCGTCACGCTCCTGGCCGTCACTCGACCCACCTTCGGGTCCCTCCAGCACCCACGCATCGGCGATGCCGTAGGCCTCGCGTCGCGCCGGCAAGGCCGGCGTGAACAGGGCTCCGTCGAACTGGGCGATGAAGGCCTCGAGCTCGGCTTCGGACTCGACGTTCCCCTCCGCATCGGCAGCCGCAGCCAGGCGCCGCCAGAACTCGAGACCTTTGAAGTGCACGTTCGCCTCGGCGTCCTCGGCCATTCGGGGCAGCCACCAATTATGGCCCGCGGCGCGTGGACTTGCCCCTTGTTGAAACGGGTCGGGATGCTGGTGCGTCATCGGAGTCATTGAAGTCACTGGAGTCGTACGCATGCCTCGAGTCGCCAGAGTCGTCGTCGCGGGTACGACCCAGCACGTCACCCAAACGGGGGAACAACCGCCAGGACATCTTCTTCACCGATGACGACCGGCGATTCCACATCGCCACGCTGCGGGAGCAGATGGCCGAGCATCGAGTCTCGCTGCTCGCGTGGTGCCTGATGACCAACCACGTCCATCTGGTGCTGGTGCCGAAGACGGCCGAGGGACTCGAACTCTCAGTGGGACGGACGCACTGGCGATACACCCAGGCGATCAATGGGCTTCATCAGCGTGTCATTGGGGTCATTGGTGCGGCCATCTCTGGCAGGGCCGGTGCTTCTCGTGCCCGCTCGACGAGAGTGACCTCGTGGCGGCGATGCGGTACGTCGGCAAGCGTCAACGAATCGACGTGCGTGCTGACGAGCCCGAGCGCAGCGAAGGGACGCAG
>CAYXKH010000395.1:0-1651 GCA_964465255.1 uncultured Isosphaeraceae bacterium | reverse complement strand
TGGGTTGGAACGTGGCGAGTGTACCGGCGCGGGTGAGCCGGTACACTCGCCACGTTCCAACCCAGGAGGTCGTCCATGGCTGCCAGGTCTCGATCGTCCACGGCCCGCGCTCGAACGTCGGCCGGCCGGAAATCGAAGGGGCTCGCGCTCCATCTCGGGCTCAATCTGGTCAGCCCCAAGCACTACGAGGGCTGGAGCGGCGCGCTGGCCGCGTGCGAGTTCGATGCTCGCGACATGGCGGCGATCGCCAAGACCCACGGCATGAAGTCGAAGGTGCTGTTGACCAGGAAGGCCACGCGCACCGCCACACTCAAGGGACTGCGGGCCGCGGCCAAGCAGCTCAAGTCCGGCGATCTCTTTCTGCTGACCTATTCGGGCCACGGCGGACAGGTGCCCGACGTCTCGGGCGAGGAAGCCGACAAGAAGGATGAGACCTGGTGCCTCTTCGACGGCCAACTCATCGACGACGAGCTCTACTTCGAGCTCTCCCGCTTCCGCGCCGGCGTTCGGATCCTGGTGTTCTCCGACAGTTGTCACAGCGGAACCGTGACTCGCGCCCCGGTCCCGCAGCCGGGCGAACCGCCGCCAGCGCGCTCGCGGATGATGCCTCCGGGCGTGGCCATGCGAACCTATCGCGAGCATCAGGCCTTCTATGACGATCTCCAGCTCAAGATCGCCAAGCAGGCGGCACGGGCTCCAGAGATCGACCCCGACGCGGCCCTGTCGCAGGTGGCGGTGAGCAACCGACTGATTGCCATCGCCGGGGCGTTCAAGCCCGCGGTCATCCTCATCAGCGGCTGCCAGGACAACCAGACCTCGCTCGACGGCGAGGCCAACGGGGCCTTCACCGAGCAGCTTCTGGCGGTCTGGAACAACGGCGCATTCCAAGGCAACTACGCGAGGTTCCACGCCCTGATCCGCAGCCGGCTGCCCGCGAGCCAGTCGCCGAATCTCTTCACCCTGGGGCGCACCGGGAACTTCATCCGTCAGCGCCCGTTCCGCGTGTGACGCCGATGGCTCAACGCATCCCGGTTCGTGCGCGTCGACTGCCGCTGCACCGACGCGCGAGCCACTTCCTATCCTCGGCCGATGACTCACCCCTGGCATGACGTGACCCCCGGACTCGAAGCCCACCCGCTCCCCGAGTGCTTTCGAGCCATCGTCGAAATTCCCAAGGGAAGCAACAACAAGTACGAACTCGACAAGCAGACCGGATTGCTGAAGCTCGATCGGGTGCTCTCGTCGGCGGTCTACTACCCGGCGAACTACGGCTTCATTCCGCAGACGCTGGCCGAGGACGACGATCCGCTCGATGTTCTCGTCTACTGCACCGAGGAGATCCCGCCGATGTGCATCTGCGATGCCCGGGCGGTCGGGCTCATGTCGATGGTCGATCAGGGGCAGCCCGACCACAAGATCATCGCGGTCCTGATGCAGGACCCGATCTACTCAGAGTTCCAGGTCGCCAGCGACTTCCCCACCCATATCTTCAAGATGCTGAAGAACTTCTTCGAGGACTACAAGACCCTCGAGGGCAAGGAAGTCGCCGTCGACGAGATCCTGCCCACCGAAGCGGCCCATGCGATCATCGAGGACTCGCTGGTGCGCTACGAGAGGCAGCGGCGGACGGGGCGGATCAAGGGGCTCTGAC
>CAYXKH010000394.1:0-1668 GCA_964465255.1 uncultured Isosphaeraceae bacterium | reverse complement strand
CGGTGAGCGCCATGCCACGGAACCACGTGATTCACGGCGTCGTTCGCCGCGGCGGGCGCACTCGACTCACCCCGACCGCCTCAGGATTTCGCACAGGCGGCCGTTGATGTAGTAGCTGCTCCGCCCGATCTTTCTCTTGACCAGGACCCCGTTCTCAGCCAGCGCGTCCAAGTACTTCGTGGCCGTCAACCTCGTCACACCGAGGTCGCGGACCACATGCTCGATCCGGGTGTAGGGATGACTGAAGAGGTTGTTGATCAGGTCCTGGCTGTAGAACCGGAATTCATCGCGGATGCGGTGCTTGGTCTCGAGCAGCAGCGCGCCGATAGCCACCACGACCGCAAGTGAATCGATCGCCGTGCGCTCGACCGCAGCGAGGATGTACAGCACCCACTCTTCCCACGCTCGGGTCGCGGTTGGATCGCGGACCGCCTGAAGCAGGCGGTAGTACTCCGGCTTGGTGCGGAGGATCTCCCGGCTCATGTACAGCACCGGGATGTCGAGCAGCCCCTCCTTCACGAGGTACAGAAGGTTGATGATCCGACCCGTCCGCCCGTTGCCGTCATAGAAGGGGTGGATCGACTCGAACTGGTGATGGATCAGCGCCATTCGGATCAGCGGATCCGCGTCGAACGGCGGCTTTCCGTGCCAGAAGCTGACCAGTTCCTCAACGAGCCGCTGAACCTCGTTCGCGTCCTGCGGCGGAAGGTAGACCGTGTTCCCCGCCCCATCCTTGAGTTCGGTTCCCGGCACTCGGCGCAATCCCGCTCGGTTGCTCTCGAGACGCTCCTGCACCTCAAGCACCGTTCCCAGCGTGAGCAACCCGGTCCTCCGCACGGCTTCGAACCCGATTCGAAGGGCTTCCCCGTACCGACGAACTTCCTTCGCCGCCGCAGTTTCTGCGCTGCCCGAGGGCAGCGATCCCATGAAGATCTCGTCGTGAGTGGTGACGATGCTCTCGATCTCGGAGCTGTCCTTGGCCTCCTGGAGCGTGAGTGAACTGATCAGGATCGCCTCATTCGGGATCGACGCCGCCCTCCCCTTGAGATCGGCCAGTGCCCGGCTGGCACGCACGACCTGCTTGAGGATCTCAGGCGTCTCGAAGCGGGTCGGATCGAGCTCGTGAAGCGGTCGAATCGGTGGCACGGCGGAGGTCTCTCTTCCATCTGTCATGTATCAGAAACGGCGACATCGTATACATATCTTCTGGATGTGCATGCTATTTGCGCCTTTCCTAAAGATGTCGTGGCGCGGGGCGCTCCGTCGACGGCTTCCCGAGGCGGTCTTCGGGGCCCGGCGAGGCTCGTCCCCCCCGCTTAAAGAGGTTCGAGGCTGGCCGCCGGTGATGAAAGTCACGCGGGCTGCGAACGAGCACTTTCGCCGCGGGCTGCTCGGAGGAACGGAACGACATCTGTGGGCAATCGGCACTCTCTCTGCGTGCTCGAGGGACATGTCGAGAGAGGTCGCGGCGGGCACAGAGGGGCGCGCGCGCAGAGGGCTTCCGGGTCGCGCAACCTCAGCCCGCCTGCGCCTCAACGGGCGCACCTCCGGCGAGAGCCCCGCGGTCTCCGTGTCACGACAGCACTTCACTCGGGACGACTGGCGCTGGCGGATGTCGAGCTGGCGCTCGGTGGGCCACGTTTGGCCGAGCTGGTGCT
Source organism: uncultured Isosphaeraceae bacterium (assembly GCA_964465255.1). Classification (GTDB taxonomy): domain Bacteria; phylum Planctomycetota; class Phycisphaerae; order Phycisphaerales; family SM1A02; genus CAYXKH01. The sequence continues at coordinate 10 of CAYXKH010000394.1, read as the reverse complement.
CGGCGGTCCA
>CAYXKH010000393.1:0-1669 GCA_964465255.1 uncultured Isosphaeraceae bacterium | reverse complement strand
TTCACCGACACCGGGATTATTTCCACTGTCACGGATTCGTCACGGCTGGGCTGCATGATGCCGGCCCATGCCGATCCCACGACATCGCATCTTCGACCGCACCAAGCCCGTGACATGCCACTGCGTGTCCCGCTGCGTGCGACGCCTCGGGCTTCTCGCCGCCGAGGAGCGTCGACGCGCAATCGCAATCCGGCTCGCCCAGCTCGTCCGCGTCTTCGCCATCGATGTCCTGGAGTGGTCCGCGCTCTCCAACCACTTCCATCTCGTCGCCGCCACTCATCCTGACCTCGCCTCGCTCTGGGACGACCGCGAGGTCGCCACACGCTGGCGCACACTCTCGCCCGACTACGCGTGGCGCCGCCGCACACGCATCGACACCACCCTGCCCGCGCAGCCCGAAGAGATCGAGGCGGCGCTGAAGATTCCGGGGCTCATCGCCCGCTGGCGCACCGACTTGGCTGACCTCTCCGTCTTCCACAAGTTCCTCAAGCAGCGGCTGGCGCGCCTCATCAACCTGCAGGACGACGTCACCGGCCACTGCTTCCAAGGGCGCTTCAAGTCCATCGTCGCCCTCGACGAGGAGGCGGTGATCGCCCACATGGTCTACGTGGCGCTCAATCCAATCCGCGCTGCGATGGCCAAGACGCTTGAGGACTACGAGTTCACCTCGATCGCCGACCGCGTCGTCGAGCTGCGCGAGCACATCAGCAGGGGCGAGTTTGCCGGCGAGGCGGCCGCAGCCCGACGGAAACTCCGTTCGCTGTCGCTGATGCCGGCCCTGCCGTGCGAGCCCGGCCCCGCGGCAGGCAGGGCCAGGACGCTGCCCGGCGGACTCTCGAACCCCTGGTTCGGCGGACGGCGCCCCCTGCCAATCGCCGGCGTGACCCTCGCCGCGTACCTGACCACGGTCGACGCCGTGGGCCGGATGCGCCGCGATGGCACGCGCGGCGTGATCCGGCCGTCGACGCCGTCCCCGCTGGCGGCGCTCGAGGGAACGCTGCTCCGCCGGCTCACTGGCGGCCCTCAGAAGGCGCTGCGAGACAGTGCGCCGCACATCCACGCGGTCGAGATCGCGATGGCCCGAGGCCCCGACAACCCGCGTGGCAACTTCAGCGGCAGTGTGGCGTCGCTGGCCCGCGCCGCCATCGCATCGGGCCGGAGACGCATCGTCGGCATCACGTCGCTGCTGCGCGGCGATGCGCCGCCCGTCGGCGCCCGTTCACGCGACGGATGAGCGCGGCGGCCACGCGCGGCGACCGGCGGCGTCGCCCAATCGGTGGCGCAGCGTCGTCGATCGGGACGGCCTCACGTCGCCCCAATCGATGGTGGACTCGGCGCTCCGCGTCGACCCGATAGCACGCGCAACGACCGCACGTGAATCGGCGTGATCGCCGCCACGATGCGCCGAAGTCGTGCGAGTGCTCGCTCATGCGCGTGCGCGGCGATAGCGGCGCACTCTCCAATCCAACCAACTCTGTGGTCAGCGTGCCGTCGAAGACGGCCCGACGGGATCAGTACGTGACCCGCGACCGGGGCCAGCGAACACCAATGCGGAGGGTGTGTCCACGCGTCTCCACCTGTCCACGCCTCTCCCCCCTCTCCACACAGGGGCCCGCGAACACCAATGCGGAGGGGTGTGTCCACGCCTCTCCCACGCGTCTCCACCCCG
>CAYXKH010000392.1:0-1672 GCA_964465255.1 uncultured Isosphaeraceae bacterium | reverse complement strand
CAAGGAAGCGACTCAGGTCGTCCCCGCTGCCATCTTCTGCGCCGCCGCGGCGGCGAGGTAGGCCTCGAACCCCAGCAGCCGTCCAACGGCCTCCTCCTCGTCAACCACCGTCTCTTCCGGGCCGAATCGAAGACCGTCGGCAAACCGGTGATACCGAGCCCGGGTGATGACGGTCACGTGCGGTCGCAGCGCCCGAACCTCGGCGATGATCTGCCGGGCCTGGATGTGATCCGGGACGGTGATGACCACCGCCAGCGCCGAGTGCAGTCCGGCGTGCTCGAGCACTTCGGGGCGAGCCGCGTCGCCGACATAGCCGCGGTGCCCGGCCCCCACCGCGGATTCGATCAGGCGCGGATTGGTGTCGACGACCGTGACCGAAAGTTCGGCATCGCGAAGCTGGTCGATGGCCTCGAGCGCCGCCGGCCCGTATCCGACCAGCAGGACATGCGGCGAGTCGTCCGCCCGCGGTCCCGAGAGTGGCGTCGAGTCGGGTCCGGTGATCCGCCGCGCCAGTCGCCTCGCATTCGAGACCAGGATCGGCGTGATCAGGAGCGTCACCAGCGTGGCGGCGGCGACGGCCTGAAACACCCGTTCGGAGAAGAGGCCCGACCCGCGAGCCTCGCTGGCGAGAACGAAGGAGAACTCCCCGATCTGCGAGAGGCAGAGTCCGGTCGCCACCGCCGTCGTCCGCGCCGCCCCGAAGAGCGAGAGCACGCCGGTGACGATGACCGCCTTGACCACGACGACGGTGGCCACCAGCCCGAAAACCAGAAGCCAGTTCGTCCCGGTGATCAGCCAATTGAGATCCGCCTGCATGCCGACGCTGGCGAAGAAGAGGGTCACCAGGATCGCCCGCAGCGGTCCCACGTCCGAGCGGATCTGAACTGCCAGCGGGCTGTCCGCGAGGATCATGCCGGCGACGAAGGCGCCGAGTGCGGCGCTCAGCCCGGCGCTGTGTGCGGCGTACGTGGCCGCGAGGCAGGAGACCACCGCAAGGAGAATTGGAAGCTCGCGCGAGCGGGCCAGGGCGGTCGCGGTCAGCAGCCGCGGCATCAGTCGTGCGCCGATGAAGATGAGAACCACCACCAGCAGAAACGCTCGCCCCGCCGCGAGGGAGACGCCTTGGAGCATCTCGGTGATGGTTCCGCCTTGCCCGAGGAAGCTGGTCAGCAGCACCAGCGGGACCACCGCGCCATCCTGGAGCAGCAGCACGCCAAGCGACGCTCGACCGTGAAGGCTGTCCTGTTCGCCCCGGGCCTGAAGCGACTGGATCACCGTCGCCGTGCTGCTCAGGCTGACGGCGAAGCCGACCACGACCGCCACTCGCCAGTCTTCGCCGAAGAGCAGGGCGCCTCCGGCGACGACTGCGGTGGTGGCGATGATCTGAAGCGTTCCACCGCCCGCGGCCACGGCGCCGATTGCCCGGAACCGACTCCATGAGGTTTCGAGTCCGATGGTGAAGAGCAACAGGGCCACGCCGATCTCGGCCGCGAGCGTGACGCTCTCCTGGGCCACCAACTCGAACCCGGACGCCCCGATGACCGTGCCCGCCACCAGGTACCCGAGCATGGCGCTGACGCCGAATCGTTCGAAGACGAGCCCGAACGCCAGAGCGGCGGAGAGCACGACGACGATGTCTTTGATGACGACCCAGGACTCCACGGACTGCATG
>CAYXKH010000391.1:0-1675 GCA_964465255.1 uncultured Isosphaeraceae bacterium | reverse complement strand
CCTCCGGCCCGCCTCTCTCTGGTGCGCAGCCCTCCGGCCCGCCTCTGGCCGAAATGAGCGCGAAGCCCGTCACCCCAACGAGTGCCTTTGCGGACTGACTGCGACGTCCCTGCGGAGGCGGGAGTCGGACTTCACGTTGGTGAACGATGACGAGATCGAGCAGCTCGAGCGGGCCGTGGCGGAGGGGTACGGGCGAGGTGCCGATGGTCGCGGGCTGCAGGGGACAGGCCTGGTCGATCTGTAAGCGCGGAGTCGATTGATCGGTGGCTGTGCCGCAGTTTTTGCGGTTGCCCTATCGACGAAGGGTGAGTTTTCGGGCTCCGTCGCAGGTCTGCACGGCGAAGCGAAGCGGGTCGCGCCGCAGCTCTGACGCGTCTGTTGCGGCGAAGCCGCGCAGCAACGCCTCCATCAGGACGATCTGCGCGAGCGTGGGTCGCAGCACGCGCCCAGTTGCCGTCACGCCGACGGGGAGCGGAATCGCGGGGACGGTGACTGCCGCCGAGGTCGCTCCGCTGCCCCGGCCCCGGCCCGCTGCCGACGAGTGCGACCTCGAAGGCGCCTTCGATTTCGCCGGGGTGCTCGCCGCCCCGATCGCGGGAAGCTCGCACAGAGGCAGCCCTTCGCGACGCCAGAGTTCGATGTCCGCCTCCGGCGCACTCTCCAGCGGCTCGAGCATCACCGTCCAGAGCGTCGTTCGAGGCAAGTACGGGACGCCGGTGATCGCGGGCATGATGTGCATGGCCGCGAAGTCCTCGATCGACGGCAGGAAGGCCAGACCGATCTGCTCCCCCAACGCTCCGGTCACGATGCACGTGCGCATGGCGGGCGTCGTCGGAGCCGGCTGGATGCGCCACGGAACCTCGTCGGCGAGCGTGCGCCACGGCGCTGCAGCGCAGAACAGGGCCATCGCTTCAGCGCATCCGCGCACGCGATCGATGGTCATGCCCTTCGCGGCCATCAACCCCGGCATCGACAACGGGGCCGCATCACTTCCCTCTGTGCACTCGCCGATAAAATGCGCCGCGGCAAGAAAATAGGTCAGATCGTCGGTTCGCTGCACCGAGACGCCAGTCGATGCAAGCACGTTCTCGACAAGGTTCGTGGCGGCGTCGCCTTTCGCCGGCATTCGCACTCGGGAGGGCAGGTACCCAAGCGGCGGGGCGCCTCGCACCAGCGGCTCGAGCGCAAACCTGGCGATGGCGTGCAGCAGGCAGGTCGGCTCAAGCGCATCCGGAGCCATCAGCTCGCTGGCCGCAACTCCCCCATCGCTGCTCGCGCACAGCGCCACCACGGGCCGGTACGGGGGCGCGCCAACTTCGCGAACACTTGTCGGCAGCATGATCAGCGCCACATCCCACGTCTCGGGTCCGCGGCGGACCGGAAGTCGGCCAAGCGCGGCGGCAATGGCATCCGGCGCCGCGTCGGATCGGTGGGGTGTCGGCCGTGGACGATTGGAAGATGTCTCGCGCGGGCTACCCATTGCTCGAGGAGCGTCTCAGCGTCTCAACGTCTCAGGGGCGGCGGGGGCGGGAGCGATCGTCCACGGCGAAGGCACTGCGCGACATCGGCCAGCGTTGGGGGATCTGTGAGGGAACGTGGCGCGGAATCGGAGGCTGGCACGCTTTGCTCCCCGATACCTCACTTCGGCTGCGCAGGTCAGGAGGACTCGGTCCTT
>CAYXKH010000390.1:0-1678 GCA_964465255.1 uncultured Isosphaeraceae bacterium | reverse complement strand
AGCACCACCGTCATCTGCTCGGACAAGACCGGCACGCTCACGCAGAACCAGATGACGGTGCGGGCCGCGTGGGCGGCAGGAACCGAGTACGAGTTCTCCGGGGCCGGGTACGACCCGGCGGGGGAGGTGCGCATCGGCGGGACGGCCATCGCGGCGGACGAGCATCCCGCGCTCGTCGAGATGCTCTCATGCGGCGCGCTGTGCAACGATGCCGCGCTGCTCCAGAAGAAAGGAACAGGGGGCCGCTGGGAAACCCACGGCGACCCGACCGAGGCCGCGCTGGTCGTGGCGGCGCGGAAGGTGAACACGGGCACGCGCGGCGCGCGTGCCGGCGCGGGGGGCGCGCTCACGCAGGAGGCCCTCGCCGAGCGCATGCCCCGCGTGGATGTGATCCCTTTCGAGTCCGACCGGCAGTACATGGCCACGCTGCACGCTTTCAACAGCGCGGCGGCGGGCGATGAACGGCGCGACAGGCGAGTGATCTACATCAAAGGCTCCGTCGAGCGCGTGCTGGCGATGTGCGCGGGTGCGATGGATGCGGGCGGCCGCACGATGCCGCTCAACACGGCCACCGTTCATGCCGCCGTCGCGTCGCTGGCCTCGCGCGGCCTGCGGGTGCTGGCCTTCGCACGGCGCGAGATCGACAGCGAGGGCGGCGTGGCGGTGGACGACCTCACGCACCCGATGGTGGAGCAGGCACCGGCGAGAGAAGGCGAGGGGAGCGGCATGGTCTTCCTGGGTGTGCAGGGGATGCTCGACCCGCCGCGAGCCGAGGCGATCGAGGCCGTTGCCAAGTGCCAGCGCGCCGGGATCAGGGTCAAGATGATCACCGGCGACCACGCGCTGACCGCGGCGACCATCGCGGAGATGATCGGGATCGACGGGACCAAGGGCGGCACCGGCGTTGAGACGCCTCGAGTTCTGACGGGCGCGGAGATGGCCGCGATCTCCGATGAGGCGCTCCCCGCGCAGGCCGAGGCCACGGCGGTCTTCGCGCGCATGACCCCCGAACAGAAGCTCCGGCTCGTCAAGGCGCTGCAAGGTCGAGGGCACGTCGTCGCCATGACCGGCGACGGGGTGAACGATGCCCCCGCGCTGCGACAATCCGACATCGGTGTGGCGATGGGCGTCGCCGGGACCGAGGTCGCCAAGGATGCGGCGGACATCGTGCTCGCCGACGACAACTTCGCCTCGATCGAGGCCGCCGTCGAGGAGGGGCGGAGCGTCTTCAGCAACCTGACCAAGTTCATCGTCTGGACGCTGCCCACCAACGGGGGCGAGGCGTTCATCATCCTCACGGCCATCATGCTGGGCTGGCCGCTGCCGATCCTGCCCGTGCACGCGCTGTACATCAACATGGTCACGGCGATCCTGCTGGGCATGCCGCTGATCTTCGAGGCCAAGGAGCCGGGCGTGATGTCCCGCCCGCCGCGCGACCCTCGCAAGCCGCTGCTCACGTTCGAGCTGTTCATGCGCACCGGCCTGGTCTCGCTGCTCTTGTGTACGGGAGCGATGGGGCTCTTCCACTGGGAGCTCTCGCGCGGGATGAGCGAGGCCACCGCCCGCACGGCCGCGGTCTCGGTCATCGTCGTGGGCGAGATCTTCTACTTGTTCTCAAGCCGGGCGCTGCTGCGTCCGGCGTGGGCGGTGCCGCTCTTCTCGAACATGTGGCTGTGGG
>CAYXKH010000389.1:581-1690 GCA_964465255.1 uncultured Isosphaeraceae bacterium | reverse complement strand
GTCGGAGCGTCGAGCGTGCCGCGTCGTCGGGCAGCACCGTTGGGTGCAGCGTCACGATGCGATCGAGGATCAGGCGGAACGGCGACTGGTGTCTGAGATGCGGCATCATGCGCGGAGGAATCCGCGGTTTGGCTATCGCCGCGTCGCGGTTCTTCTGCGAGAGGAGGGCTGGCGGGTGAACGACAAGCGGCTCCATCGTCTGTGGCGGCGCGAGGACCTTCGTGTGTCAAAGCGTCGGCGCAATCGTCGCCGTGTGGGAAGCTCGGAAAACGGGATCGTGCGTCGACGGGCAGAGCATCCGAATCACGTGTGGACGTACGACTTCATGTACGACCGGACGGCGGATGGTCGGAGGATCAAGATCCTTGCGGTGGTGGATGAGTTCACGCGGGAGTGCCTGGCGCTGGAGTTCGAGCGACGGTCGGGTGCGCTCGATGTCGTGGAAGTGCTGCGTGAGCTGTTCATGGTTCGTGGAGCCCCGACGTTCGTCCGCAGCGACAACGGCGGCGAGTTCGCAGCGGACGCGATGCGGGCGTGGCTGGATCGGGTGGGATCGTCGACGCTGTTGATTGCGCCGGGGGCGCCCTGGGAGAACGCGTACATCGAGTCGTTCAACGGGAAGCTGCGTGACGAGCTTCTGGACAACGAACTGTTCGACACGTTGGCCGAGGCGAAGCATCTCGGGGAGAGGTGGCGTCTGCACTACAACCACCGCCGTCCGCACAGCTCGATCGGCTACATGACGCCGGCGGCGTTCGCGGCGGCGCAAGGCGTTGTCACGTCTGTCACCTCAGGGGCGTCGGATGCGTTCAGGACGTCTCCGCCTCGAACCTCGGGCGCGGGTATCACGGCGAGCACACGCAGTGGTGGCGAGGCCAGCAGTCCGCGCCGCGACCAAGGGGGACGCGGCCCCTCCCCCTTGGAACCCCCTCCCCCCCAGAAGGGCATTGGCCAGGCGGACGACGCACGCCGTCTGGCCGGATCGTGGAGCTGTACCATGAACCAACTCTCATAGCGCGTGGACCTATGGATGGGGGCAGGTCACGAGGACGATGCGGCGGAGCTGACCACGAATGTGCACGGGCTCGGCTTCGATCTCATGAGAGCGC
>CAYXKH010000389.1:0-481 GCA_964465255.1 uncultured Isosphaeraceae bacterium | reverse complement strand
GCACCGAAGCGCACCGAAGCGCACCGAAGCGCACCGAAGCGCACCGAAGCGCACCGAAGCGCACCATCCAGTTTCCTCCCAATCCTGACTCTGTTCACCATGAAAAAAACCACGACTGTCCTCTCCGGCCAATCCTCCGCCGCGCCCGCGCTCAATAACGATGATCAGCCGGCGCAATCGAGCACAGCGCACAAGCCGAAAGTGAGGCCGAACGTTGCGCCGCTGGGCGCGAAGAAAGATTCGAGCGAGGCGCGGTTGCGGCGGATCCTCACGTCGGTGTGTGAGTTTCGCGATGGGGATTTCAGCGTGCGGTTGCCCGCGGATTGGGCGGGAACGGAAGGGCGGATCGCGGAGGCTTTCAACCAAACCATCGCGCATGAGGATCGGATCGCGCACGAGGTCGCGCGGTTGAGCCTGGCGGTCGGCAAGGAAGGGCGGCTCCAGCAGCGCATGAAGGTCCCCGGGGCCATCGGCGGGTGGG
>CAYXKH010000388.1:0-1693 GCA_964465255.1 uncultured Isosphaeraceae bacterium | reverse complement strand
TCTGATCATGCCTGACCACACGCCGCATGACCACAAGGATCGCTTCGATGCACGTGAGGTCTCCCCGCGCCTTCGCCACGGTGGTGGCATCCATCTTGGTTGCGCGCTCCTCCTCCGTATCTGCCGCTCCTCCCGGCTTCGTGATCGAGACGACTCTTGACGGGCTCGTGAAGCCGACGGCGCTGGCGCTGGCCCCGGACGGCCGCGCGTTCATCAGCGAGCTCGCGGGGGTGGTCAAAGTCGTCGAGCGCGGCGAGAGCAACGCCGTGGTCATTCTCGACATCGTCGACGAAGTGGGCGCCTCCGCGGACCGCGGGCTGCTCGGGCTGGTGCTCGACCCTGGGTTCGAGACCAACGGATACATCTATCTGTACTTCGTCGTCGATCCCGTCTTCGGTCAGCCGAACGAGCTGCCGGCGTCGGTCACGTTCTGCCGACTTGCGCGGTACACGGTGGGCACACCGGAGAACTGCAACGCCGTGGATCCGGCCTCGCGTGTGGTGCTGCTCGGGAACACGGCCGCCGACGGCACCGTCTCCTGCCATCTCACCCATCAGGGCGGCGGTCTTGCCTTTGCCCAGGATGGATCGCTCCTTCTCGGCGCCGGCGACGGCGCCAGCTACTTCAGCGCCGATGGCGGTGGCAACGTCAACTGCGGAGCGCTCTTCGGCGCCGACTGCAACATCGGCGCGTTCCGAGCGCAGAACCTCGACTGTCTCGCCGGCAAGATCCTGCGCGTGGACCCTGCGACGGGAGCTGGCCTCCCGGACAATCCGTACTTCACCGGAGATCCCGCCGAGCCGCGCTCGAAGGTGTGGGCGTACGGCGTGCGGAATCCCTATCGCATCGTGATGCGACCGGAGAGTGACGGCATCGGCTCGCTGTACATCGGCGACGTGGGCTGGAAGGCCTTCGAAGAGCTGAATGTCTGTCGTGGCGGCGAGAACTTCGGCTGGCCCTGCTACGAAGGGCCGAATCCGCATTCCGCGTACTCCGCGATGAACCCCGCGAACAGCGGCTGCGCGACCTTGAACACGCCGGACAATCCCGGCCCGGTCACGGCGCCGCTGAGCCACTGGCACCACCAGTTCAGCCAGCAGTCGTCGCCACCTGGCATCATCGGCAAATGCACCGTCGGTGGCGCGTTCTACACCGGGACGTCATTCCCCTCGTCGTGGCATGGCGTCCTGTTCTATCCCGACTTCACGCTGAACTGGTTGCGCACGATGCGGCTCGATGAGAACGATGCGCTCGTGAGCACATCGCCGTTCACCTTCATCGGGAACGGGATGTCCGGCCCAGTCGACCTCGCGGTCGATCCGAGCGACGGAAGCCTCATGGTGCTGAATCACACCGGGACCAACGGCGGAGGACTGCAGCGCGTGCGCCATCTCGGCGCCGATCTCAACGACGACGGATCCATCGACGGCGCGGATCTCGGCCTGATGCTCGCCGACTGGGGCAGCGCCAGCAGCGCCGCGGATCTCGATGGAAACGGCACAGTCGAGGCCACCGATCTGGGGCTCCTGCTGACCGCGTGGGACGCATGAGTGCGCATGGGCGAATCGCCGCTCTTCACGGCGACCGGCGTGGCCGTACGCCGAGCTGGGGCTCGGCGAGACGCTGGTGCGCGCAACCTCCGTGCACGTCGACCATGCTCGCCAGACTTTCGTCACCTCGCGTGCAGGAGGTA
>CAYXKH010000387.1:0-1695 GCA_964465255.1 uncultured Isosphaeraceae bacterium | reverse complement strand
CTCCCTGATTCCTGCTCCCTGCCGCGGGCGACGCGAGCGGCAAACCCGCGCGCACCACCGCCCCCGTCTGCGTGGGACGGGGGCGGTGGAAACTTCAGCGAGAGGGACCTGTTCGGACTGCCGAACGACTTACGGGCAGGGCGTCGGATTGCCCGCGCACAGGGCGAGCCAGAGCGAGATGTCGTGGGTGGTCACCTTGCCGTCGCCGTCGAGATCGGCGCAGCAGATGACGCCCGGCTGGCAGCCGATGGCGATGGCCTGCTCGAGGGCGATCAGGTCGTTGCCGTCGATGATCTGATCGCCGTTGATGTCGCACGGGCAGTTCGGATTGCAGCCTCCCGGAGGCGTGCAGCCACCGGGGAGCACGGTGATGTTGAAACAGCCCCAGTCGATGTTGAGGCCGACCAGAGAAAGCGTCAGCTTCGTGCCGCCGGAAACCGCCGTGGCCGTGCAGGTCACTGGAATCGGCGGCACATGGGCGGCGTAGGTGGCGACGACGGCGGCGCAGATCGCCTGGGCGCAGTTGAACTCGTTGAGGCCCGGGGCGATGGAAACGCACGGGATGTAGCAGTCGTAGCCGACGTACGGATCATTCGGCGTGTTGTTGCCGAAGTGGTGGGCACGGGGCCAGATTGCAAACGACGACCCCGGCGGGCAGTCGCCGGAGATGGTCACGCACAGATCCCCACCGACCAGCGTGCCGAAGAACGATCCGGCAATCGGCGCAAGCGGCGCCACCGGCTGGAACACGACGTTGCTGGTGGTGCCGGGTCCGAAGGCCGACCACGACCACGACCCGTCGCCGAAGGTGAGGAAGGGAGGCCCGGACGGCGGCTCGGTGTCGCCATCGCCGAGTCCGACCATCACCTGCGCCGGCTTGGTGGTCGGGTCGTAGAGACCGATGCGGCAGACCAGCACGCCCGGTTCGACCGAGAGCACTTCGAAGGGGACGAGGCGTCCTTGGGGGTCGCGGGCCACGGCGCAGTAGTCCTCCGGATCGGGATCGGGGAAGTTGCCGAAGATCTTGATGATGTCGCCGGGAGCGCCGGTGTTGGGGCTGATGCCCTCGATCGAGACGCACATGCTGGGATCGACCACTCCCCAGACTGCCAGCAGCGCGCCCAGATCACCACCGTCGACCTCGCCGCTCTCGTCGAAGTCGTTCTGGCCGGGGTTGCCCCAGTCGGCAAGGAGTTGGCCCAGATCGGCGCCGTTGACCTGGCCGTCCCCATTGATGTCCTGCGGGATGCACCCTGCAGCGAGCAGCGTGCTTCCGCTGAACGCGACGGCTCCCATAACCAATCCCAATCCCCCGCGGTTCATACGCGTCATGTCGATTCCTCTCGTTGACTCGGCTTCACTTCGGGGCCGCAGGAGCAGGCCGTCCACACGACGGTCATTCGATCCCGCGGGCCAGAGACGGCCCGAGCGGACTGAAAACGGCGACGGCGCGTGGTACTCACGCGCCGCCACCGATTTTTCTTCGAACTCCCGGAAGGCCCGAAGCGGAGGGCTCGAAATGGAAGGAGAGAGAAAGGGAAATGGAACCGAATGAAGAAGCGGCAGCCAGCCCTCCCACTCACGCCGAATTGACTCTTTTCACCGTGGCGCGGACCCTCTACCGGCGGGTCGCGAGAACGAACCTCGCGCTGCGGGCCTCGACCCGTGACCACCTCTCGATCCCCAACCCTGCCT
>CAYXKH010000386.1:0-1713 GCA_964465255.1 uncultured Isosphaeraceae bacterium | reverse complement strand
CCGATGGCGTGAGTTCAGCGCAGCCCCGACGCCGGTGAACGAACTCACGGCCGGCACAGAGCCAGCCGTGTTCTCGTCCCACCGCGTGACATCGCCGCGCTTGGACCGCCGAGCTGGAGCTCGGCGATCCAAGGAGGAGATCCCACCGCGCAATTCGCGCGCTCCCAACCGCATTTCCGGCCTCAAACAGGTGCGGCGCACGCGGCACTCCTCAGTTCGTCGGCGTCAGCAGACCAACCCAGTCGGCGCAGCCGACGGTTGGGTATCCTCGCCCCGAGGCCCTCTCCATGTCCACGACTTCCGTCGCCCACGCTCTCCGCATGCCCGCCGATCAACTTGCCGCGACGGCGGACCAGGTGGTCACCATTCCCGGGTGGATCCGCACCCGCCGCGACTCGAAGGCGGGGCTGTCGTTTCTCGCGGTGAGCGACGGTTCATGCTTCGATCCCATCCAGATCGTCGCCCCGTCGACCCTCGCCAACTACGCCGACGAAGTGCAGAAGCTGACCGCCGGCTGCTCGGTGGAGTGCACCGGGACCCTGGTCCAGAGCCAGGGCAAGGGGCAGTCGGTCGAGATGCAGGCCCAGTCGATCAAGGTGCTGGGATGGGTCGACGATCCCGACACCTACCCGATCCAGCCCAAGCAGCACTCCTTCGAGTACCTGCGGCAGATGGCTCACCTGCGGTCCCGCACCAACACCTTCGGGGCAGTCGCCCGGGTGCGGCACACCCTGGCGATGGCGGTGCACCGCTACTTCGATTCGCACGGCTTCTTCTACGTGCACACGCCGATCATCACCGCAAGCGACTGCGAAGGCGCCGGGCAGATGTTCCGGGTGTCGACGCTCGATCTGGCCAATCCGCCGCGCACGCCCGAGGGGGGGATCGACTTCGGCCAGGACTTCTTCGGCAAGGAAGCCCACCTGACCGTGTCGGGCCAGCTCAACGTCGAGACCTACTGCATGGCGCTTTCCAAGGTCTACACCTTCGGGCCGACCTTTCGCGCCGAGAACTCCAACACCACGCGGCATCTCTCCGAGTTCTGGATGATCGAGCCGGAGATCGCCTTCGCTGATCTGGCCGCGGATGCGGATCTCGCCGAGGACTTCCTGAAGTACCTCTTCCGCACGCTGCTCGTGGAGCGGGCCGACGACATGCGCTTCTTCGCGGAGCGCATCGACAAGGAGTGCATCGGTCGACTCGAGAAGTTCGTCGACTCGAGCTTCGAGCGGATGGACTACACCGAAGCGATCAGGCAGCTCGAGCAGAAGATCGCCAAGGGGCGGACTTTCGAGTTCCCGGTGAAGTGGGGCATCGACATGCAGAGCGAACACGAGCGCTGCCTGACCGAGGAGATCGTCGGTCGGCCGGTCGTGGTGATGAACTACCCCAAGGAGATCAAGGCCTTCTACATGCGGCAGAACGACGACGGAAGGACGGTCGCCGCGATGGACGTGCTGGCCCCGGGTATCGGCGAGATCATCGGCGGCTCGCAGCGCGAGGAGCGGCTCGATCGACTTGACGCCCGGATGAAGGAGATGGATCTGAAGGTCGAGGACTACTGGTGGTACCGCGACCTGCGCCGCTACGGCACCGTCCCCCACGCCGGCTTCGGCCTGGGCTTCGAGCGCACCATCATCTACGCCACCGGCATGGCCAACATCCGCGACGTGATTCCGTTCCCGAGAGCGCCGAAGCAGGCGGAGTTCTAAG
>CAYXKH010000385.1:0-1725 GCA_964465255.1 uncultured Isosphaeraceae bacterium | reverse complement strand
CCGCGACCCCCGCGATCGCCGCCCCCTCCATTCTCCTCGTCCTTGCCGCGATTCCGCTCCTTGTCGTTCTCCTTCGGCTGCTCCGCGAGTGGGCCACCGAGCTTGGTGAGCTCGTTGGTCTTGCGGGTGTGCTCGCTCCTGAGACGGGCAACCAACTCGGCATACTGCTGCGCCTGCTCGTTCTCGACGGGAGCGCTCCCTGCGCTCGGGAGGGCCGGGGGTACGAACGAGTTGTTTCTCGTCGGGAGGAAGTCCGGCTGGAGAAGTGCGGCCTGCACCGCCTTGTCGGAGAGCCGCGACATCAGGTCGTTCCGAAGCTGCGCGTCAGGCTGCCCCTGGAGGCGGGGACGGAACGTGGTCTGTCCCGGGATCGGATCAACCTTCACTCGCGATCCGAATGAACCGTCCGCGAGCAGCTCTTCCCGCTCGAACTCCACGTCGATGGCAATCAGCGTGTCGTTGTACCAAGGGGTCGGAATCTGCATCCTCGCGGGCGAGGCCGACGAGTTGCTGCGGCGCATCTCCTCGCGAAGCGCTCGCGGATCGATGATTGCCGCGGGCGTGGTCCAGACGATGTCCTTCGGCGCAGTCGCGCTTGGGAATCGCGCCGCCAGCTCCGGATACTGGGCCACGATCTCGGGCGTCAGCGCATCGGCCGTCTGGATCACCTGCGCGAGGATCGTCGGCCGCTCGATCTGGGGCTCGAAGTACCAGGTGTCGGCGCCCAGATCAATCGGCAGCAGTCGGCTGCCCAGACCCGGTCCGAGTCGGGCGAGCTGCTCGGTCGAGGAAACGCCGCCGGCGAGCGACTTCTCGAACTCGCTCAGCACACGAGGGGCGGGCTGCGAAAAGGAGTTGTCCTCCGGACGAGCGTCGTCGCCGAGCTTCGCGGCGATCCGATCCGCCCGCTCCTTCAGGATCTGATCGACTTCCCCGGGACCAACGGTCTTGCCACCCATCTGCACATCGTTGGGATGACCGATGAACTGCCACGCCGCAACTCCGAGAAGGCCGACGGCGGCGAGTCCCAGCACGAGCTTCTCGACGTGCTGTTCGATGATGTTGATGCCCTTGAGCTTCATGAAGATGACCTCTGGATAGCGAGCAATTCGAACGGGGCGTCTGCGCGGGTATGGGGCGACGGCCTCGGCCGGCGCGCGGTGAACATGATGGACGGACAAGTGCCGAAATCGTCCGAAACGACGTCGTTCCGAGACGGATTTCGACGCGAACCTTTCAGGTCGAGCCGCCTTCGAGCGGAACCGCACCAGGCGATCCCACCGTCGGAGACGCGATCTTGAGCTCCTGTCGCACGCTGAGGGGCATGAGCGGCGCGGTCCACTCCCGCAGCCAGACCGACTCCAGCGTCAGGGTGACATCGATGACCGGCTCGCTGCCGTAGATGAAGCCGTCGGCGGCGGCGGCAAACGCATCTGCCGGTCGGACTTGGAGATCGACGACGGTGATGAAGTTCCGCCGGGCGAGGGCATTGAGAATCACTGGAAGACGCTCGGCCGCGACCACCATCCCAACCTCCACGTAACGGACGTCATAGAGGCCATTGGTCACGCGCCCCGTGAACGTCCTGGTGAAGTCTCGCGGGGATTCCATGGCCGGATCGATCGGTTCGCCACCGACGACCTGTCCGCCGTCGGCCATCGCCCCTCCGTCACCTTCGGCCACCGGAGCGTCGACCGCAGCGCCACCGCGCCGACCGGGGACACC
>CAYXKH010000384.1:0-1770 GCA_964465255.1 uncultured Isosphaeraceae bacterium | reverse complement strand
CCCCATGCCCCGCACGAAGGTCTTCGACACATCGATCGACAACGTCTCCATCCTCGACAAGGATGGCAGGTTCGACGAGAAGCTCGGCAAGGGTCTCATCCCCGATGCCGACGTCGTCAAGCTGTACGAGCACATGGTGACGTGCCGGCAGCTCGACGAGATCGCCTTCAAGCTGCAGCGCTCGGGTCGGATGGGAACCTATCCCCAGAACATGGGGCAGGAGGCCACCTCCCTCGGCGCCGCGTATGCGCTCCGCCCGACCGACTGGCTGGTGCCGTGCTACCGCGAGAATGCCGGACTGTTCTGGCGCGGACTGCCGATGGAGTACATCCTGCTTCACTGGATGGGCGATGAGCGCGGCAATCAGATTCCCCGCGAGCTTCACATGATGCCGCTGGCGATTCCAATTGGCACCCAGATGCTGCATGCCACCGGACTCGCCTGGGCCAACAAGTATCGCGGCGAGGACGGCATCGCCTGCACCTTCTTCGGCGACGGCGCCACCAGCGAAGGCGACTTTCACGAGGCCATGAACTTCGCCGCGAATCTCGACATCCCGGTGATCTTCTTCTGTCAGAACAACTTCTGGGCCATCTCCGTCCCCGCCAAGATCCAGTGCTCGGCCCCGACCCTGGCCCAGCGGGCGGTGGCCTACGGGATGGACACCGTGCAGTGCGACGGCAACGACATCTTCGCCTGCGTGCATGTGGTCAGGCACGCCGCCGAACACGCTCGCACGCACAAGCGACCCTTCTTCATCGAGGCCGTCACCTATCGCCTCGGCGATCACACCACCGCCGACGATGCCCGGCGCTATCGCGATCAGGCCGAAGTCGACGCCTGGAAGCTGAAGGACCCGATCATCCGACTCAAGAAGTGGCTCATGGAGCGCAACCTCTGGAGCGACGCCAAGGAAGCCGCGCTCAAGGAGCGCGCCGAAGCCGAAGTCAACGCCGCCGTGAAGCGCGCCGAAGGCATCACCCCGCCCGACAGCAACGACTTCTTCAACCACATGTACGACGAACTCAACCCCGACCTCGCCCAACAGCGCGACACCAGACAGACGAATTCGCTGGCGGTGGAGTCGGCGGAGGTGGCGGAGTTGGCGGCGCGGGAGTGAGCGGAGGAGTCGGCAGGGAGCAGGGAGCAGCAATGGGTTGCACGACTGAGTATCAGCGCGGAGTGGCGGGGCGTTCGTGCGGGTGCGCGAGTGTGGTAAGCACTGCGCCGGATCGGGTGGTTTCTCCTGATTCTGGAAGTCGCCACAATCGTCGGCGAGACTTGGCCGTGCCCCCGTCCGCACGTACTGCACGTCGACACGTGAATCGATCGATTGCCTCCAGTCCCGCGGTCGATGGACTCCCGCCGCACTGGAATCTCGTTGCGTGGCAGCGAAGCTACGACCTCGGACTCGAGGTTCTTCGCTTCGCCAGAGCACTTCCACACTCCGAGCGATTCGTGCTCGGTGACCACCTCAGTCGCACCGCCATCTCGGTCGCCAGCAACATCGCAGAGGGGCGAAGCCGATACTCACCACAGGACTTCGTGAGGTTCCTTCGTTACTCGCTGGGCTCGCTTGCGGAACTCGACACTCAACTCCAGTTCGCCTTCGATCTCGGGCTTCTCGCTCCCGGGCATCACGGGCTGCTTCAGCACACGATCGCAGACTGCACCACGCTCGTTCAAGGGCTGATTCGGGCAACGAATCGCTCGCTTGGACAACTCGCTCGTACCCCCCGCCGCCGCGTCCCCAGTTCCACAACCCCACCA
>CAYXKH010000383.1:0-1793 GCA_964465255.1 uncultured Isosphaeraceae bacterium | reverse complement strand
CCGGCCGCGCGGCCGGGGAGCACCTTCGCCGCGATCAGGGACGGTGGAACTCGCGACGCAAGACGGAGATCGTGCTCCGCTTGCTCAAGGGTGAGCCGCTCGACGCGGTCTCGCGCGAAGAGTCGGTGTCCGCTTCGCGGCTCGCGCAGTGGCGCGACGAGGCGATCACCGGAATGCAGGCGGCGCTCATGAGCCGCGAGCCCGACCATCGCGACGGACTGATCCACGACCTCAAGGCGAAGGTCGGCGACCAGGCGATGACCCTCGAGTTGCTGGAACGCAAGATCGACCTGCTGGAGGACGGTCTCCGCCCTCCAGCACGGAGGCCGATGCTGTGAGCAAGGCCCTCTCGCCCTCCGTGAACCGTCCCTACGGCCTTGCCCGCGTCTGCCATGAGTGGCGTCTGCCCCGCTCCACCGCGCAGCTTCATCGCCGGCAGGCGACCGCTCCTCGCCCCGACCCGGCGCTTCCTCGTCGGAGAGGTCCCGTCGAGGCCATGTCCGATGCGGCGCTGGTCGAGCGCATCCGTGCCGTGCTCGGCGGCTCGGACTGGGTGGGAGAGGGCTACCGCAAGGTCTGGGCACGGCTGCGACATGAGGGCGCCTGCGCCGCGCCTCGCCGGGTCCTGCGGCTGATGCGCCAGCATGGGCTGCTGGCACCGTCCCGGCGGGGACTCCCGCCGGGACCACGCTCGCACGAGGGCACGGTCGTCACCGACCGCCCCGACCAGATGTGGGCCATCGACGGGACCGGCTGCCTGACCAGCGAGGGCAACGCCACGATCTTCGTCCTGATCGACCACTGCACCGGCGAGTGCCTGGGCATTCACGCCGCGCGACGCGGCACGCGCTTCGAGGCCCTCGAGCCGGTCCGCCAGGCCGTCCGTCACGTCTTCGGCGGCTTCTCGAAGGGCATCGTCGGATCGGAACTTCAGCTCCGGCACGACCATGGCAGCCAGTTCGTCTCGCACGCCTTTCAGGAGGAGATCGCCTTCCTCGGCATCCCCAGCAGCCCCAGCTTCGTCCGCAGCCCCGAAGGCAACGGCTGCGTCGAGCGCTTCATCCGAACACTCAAGGAGCAGTTGCTCTGGCTGCGACGCTTCGACACCGTCGCGGAGCTGCTCGAAGCTCTCCAGGACTTCGCACGACGATTCAACGAGTCCTGGATCCTCCAGCGACACCGCTACCTCACGCCGTCACAGGTCCGACAGCGATTCCTCGAACAGGAACGACTGATCGCCTGAATACCACTCGCCTCGTGTCCAAAGAACCGGATCCTCTACACATTCGCGCTGCGCTCAGAATGAAACACTGAACTCTTCCATGCCGGTTGTTCCGTCCGCGTTATGCCAGGACACATGGGATTCGCTCACGATTGGAGTTCCCATTGAGACTGTCGCGAGAAACCGAACCTCTTCTCCGCTTCTGAGCCGCTTGATCGGTAGTTTCTCCTCCAGCTCACTGGCGATCAAGTAGTTGTTCTCGATGGTTGTGCCGATTGGTCGAAGATCCACAGCAAGCGCATCCGCCTCGCCCTTGTTTGCGAGCACAAGTTTGTAGCCCTTTCCGTCCTTTGTGAGTGACAGTGCGAGCTTCGCGGCGAACTTGCTTTGCTCCTGTTCCTTGATAAGTTGTAGTTGCTTCCGGGAAAGCTCCGCGGTGACCCTCTGAAGGTCGTTAGCCTCGCGCTGACGCTTTCGCTGGCCGTTCCAGACAGCCAAGCTGACGATGACCGCGACGCAGGAAAGGATGAGGGTTAGTGCTTCGAAGTTTGACATGTCGGTGTATGAGGCC
>CAYXKH010000382.1:0-1801 GCA_964465255.1 uncultured Isosphaeraceae bacterium | reverse complement strand
ACGTGGCATGGGCGAAGTCTCCGATTGAAGAGTTGAAGAGGTCCCGACCACTCAGAGCGACTCGGCGAGCATTTGAACAGACGCAATCGCCGCGGCACGAGCCTCTGGGCTTGCGGAGTCGGACCATTCAGCGAACTGTGCGATCGAGGTGAAGCCGATCTCGCCGAGGATCAGGAGGATCTCGCCGGCACCAACCATCGCGGTTTGACTGGACGACTCGTACTGCGATTCCTCCAAGCTCTCGGGAACGCACTCCGGCCGAAGGGAGCACGCGCCCCACGCCGCAAGCACCTGCCCGAGATCGTCACCGTCGACGAAGCCGCTGAAGTCGACGTCGCCCGGACATGTCAGCGAGTCGCTCGCCGGCTCGGTGCAGTCCCAGTCCTGAAGCACGATGCCGAGATCGCCACCATCGATCTGGCCGTCACCGTTCAGGTCCGTTCCACACGTGAGCAGAAAGCCGCGCTCGCGGGGAGGGGTCTCGTTGACGACCTGTGCGTCGAAGAGGCCCGTGCCGACAATGAGGCCGGCGTTGTTGATGTCGTTGGCCGTCGCGAGGGTCCACCGAGCCGCCTGCCGAGCGTGCAACAGGTCATTGAGATCAACGCTGGTCCACGAGGTTGGGGCAGTCGAGTCCCAACGCATGGCGACGTTCTGGCTGAGATCCTGTCCCACCACCTGCCGATGTCCGCACTCATCTTTGTTGTTGATCGCCTGCGCGAGCGACTCGCGACCAATCGCGAGGCTCGGCACCGCATCCTCATGCAGATCGAACGGATCATCGTTCACGCTCTCCCAGACCAATGCATGGCGAAGACACTCGCTGGCGATGTCGCCGTCGATCCGGCCGACACCCACGATCGTCTCGCTGTCGTTGACGCCGCGCCCCTGAATGGCGTTCTCGCTGGGAAGCTCGTTGAGCGGCGTCGGAATTCCGATGGCAGACCATGCCGCAGCGTTGAGGTCCGGGCTGCACTGCTGCGCCACCCCGCAGAACTGCGAGTCTCCGACGATCGGGTCGACGAGCGAGCTCGCGATTCCATAGGCCTTCGACTGCTCGCCACCAAAGCCGCTGTTCAGCGGAACCATCAGCGTCAGATCCTCGGGATCAGTTCCATCCTCCCAGGAGAAGCCTCGCTCGACGTCCGATCCGAAGCACGGTTCGGGAAAGCTCGCCGCGCCGACGATGGTCGCGGGATCGAGATCGTTGATCGACTCGGCCGAACCGCCTGCGCCGCAGTCAACGCCCTCGCAGAAGGCGCCCAAGGACAGATACTCCTCGGGATCGAGTCGCCAGACGAAGGGCCAGAACAGGGTGACCTCGCCGACTTCCCTCTCCTGCGAGCCAACCACGATTCCGTCCACGTTGATGTCGTTGGCCCGACCGAAGAACTCGGCCAGGTCGGCTTCGACCGAGAGGTTGTGAACGCCCTCCGAGAAACCGAAGCGGGAGGTGAAGAGCCAGAGCCCCGCGTGATCCCGTTCGAAGGTCCCGACCGGCACGGCGAGCTGCCCGACGACATCGCCGTTGTCATTGATGCCAAAGCCGCGGGTGCCCTCCGGACCCCCGGTCGGCGAGACGAGTTCAAAGACTCGCACGGGAGCCGATTGGGCACTGGCGGTCGCAATGCCCGGCCCGGTCAATGGTGCGGCAAGAACGACCCATGCCCCCCCCCCTCACCCAGTGTGACGGGCCCCACGGCGTCCCCTTCGAGGAATGAGGTCGCGAAGTCGAATGAGTCTGAGCGATCGATCCTGTTCCGATATCCGGCAGTGCGCGTCGTGACGTCATCAGTGCTCC
>CAYXKH010000381.1:0-1805 GCA_964465255.1 uncultured Isosphaeraceae bacterium | reverse complement strand
CGCTCAGCGCATCACGCTGGCTACCGGTTGCATCGGTTGATCGCAACGACACGGCTTCTGCGTCGACGCTCTGCCTCGGCGGCGAGATTCGCGGCGGTGCCGATTGCGGTTCCGAGCAGACGATTCGTCCCCAGCATGGCCCCGAGCATCCTGAGGGCCGCGTCGCCGGCGAGTCCCGTCAGCGACGTCGCGAGCGACTGCACGGCGGTCATGTCACTCTCGCGAGTGGTCGACTGGCGAAGGCGGCTTGAGTTCTGCGTTGGGATCTGGTGTGCGCTCTGCGTTGCAGTAGACGTTGTAGTCACCCTCGCTCCGAGGCTCGACGCAGCTGTCGTGATGCCGGTTGGGCGTCTGTGATTGAGAGAGACGGATCTGCGTGCTCGACGACCGATTCCGGTGCGCTCGAGCTGGGCCATGATCCGCAGTCGGCGCAGATAGTCACCCATGGTGAAGGGCAGCGGGGTCAGGCTCGGAACCGGTCGCGGCGGGTGGCGTGGTTCTCCAGCAGCACATTCGGCTTGTTGCGGCGGCTCGGTTGAGTCGTCGGTTTCGGCAGCCGACGGAACGCGCTGAGGATCATCGCAATCACGAGAGCGCGACGGGGAGCCGGCGCCTGATCCACCTGATCCACCTGATCCCCCTGATCCACCTGATCCCCCTGATCCATCCGAGCTCCGCGACTCATCCTGAGTGCCCGATTCGCGCAACTGTCCATCGCCTGGCTGACCCTCACCAGTCCCCGCTTCGGGTCCCTCCAGCACCCACGCATCGGCGATGCCGTAGGCCTCGCGTCGCGCCGGCAATGCCGGCGTGAACAGGGCTCCGTCGAACTGGGCGATGAAGGCCTCAAGCTCGGCTTCGGACTCGACGTTCCCCTCCGCATCCGCAGCCTCAGCCAGGCGCCGCCAGAACTCGAGACCTTTGCGGTGCACGCGCGCCTCGGCGTCCTCGGGCGCTGGTGGCTGCGTCGCAGGCAGCTCGTCATTCACATCTCCCGCGGTTCGCTCGCCCTGCTCGGCTCGCCCATCACTCTCGCCCCGCACCTCCCGCGCCTCCCGCGCCTCCCGCTCCATCCGACGAAGCAGGGCCTCGAGCGAGGTGAATCGAGCCTTCACCGGGTCCTCGAGCATCCCGGCGCGCAGCGGATTGAGGTCGATGTACGCGGCGACTGCGGTGAGTGCATCCTCATCGAGCACCCGGATGCTCTTGAACCGCTCCTCCCAGAAGGCACCGGTGCGACCCTCTTCCCGGTTGGCACGTCGGGCGATGTGCTCCTTGAGCTCCTTCATGTACCAGGAGATCGACGACAACCGAGCCCGCAGCCGTGCGACCTCCCAGGGGTTGGCGAGGAAGCGGAAGAGCTCGATTCGAGTCGGCGGCGAGTCGGCGGCGATTCCGAGGCGCTTCCGCGTGTTCCGCGGCTTGTGAAGCAGCAGCCAGCGGTAGACGACCTCGGCGTCTGACCAGTGCTCGACGAGTTCGGGGAGGTTCCGCAGGGCCTGATGGAAGTGGTTGCTCATCACCGCGACGGAGAAGCAGTCGATGGCGAAGGCGGTGGCGAGGGTCTCGAGTCGTGAGAACAGCCACTCGCGGCGGTGATCATCGACGATGCGAGAGCCGTCTGAAGCGGTGCCTGATGTGTTCCAGGAGAGCAGAAACCCCTGTCGCACGGTGCGCGACATGCAGTGGTAGAGGCTCGACGAACTCTCGTCGATGAGCTCTGAGCGCGGAATGGGCATGGTGGCGTTCCCCCGATGATGAGGATGACCCGGATGAACCAGGGGTATCCGAAGCGCATGTGATTC
>CAYXKH010000380.1:0-1810 GCA_964465255.1 uncultured Isosphaeraceae bacterium | reverse complement strand
GGGCTGGCCGACACGATCAAGAGCGCCAAGCGCATGCTGGAGCGCCGCGATCCCGAGGTGTGGGACATCCTCGAGCAGGTCATCCATCGGCATCCGGTCCTGCTCAACCGCGCCCCCACCCTTCACCGCATGGGCATCCAGGCGTTCGAGCCGGTGCTGGTCGAAGGCAACGCCATCAAGATCCATCCGCTGGTCTGCACCGGCTACAACGCCGACTTCGACGGAGACCAGATGGCTGTGCATCTTCCGCTCTCGGTCGAGGCCCAGGCCGAGGCTCAGGTGCTGATGCTCTCGCCGCACAACATCTTCAGCCCGGCCAACGGCAATCCGATCGTCTCGCCCAGCCAGGACATCGTGATGGGCGTCTACTTCCTCACGGTGCTCCATCCCGAGTACACGCCGATTGTCGATCGGATCAAGCTCGCCGCCGACAAGTTCGCCGCGGCCCGCGAGGAGAACCTCAAGCACTTCAAGGATCCCTTCGAGGCGATGCTCGCCCACGAGCTCAAGCAGATCGCTCTGCAGGAGCCCATCGTCGTCCGACTCGAGCGCTTCAGCGAGATGGTCGAGGCGGAGAAGGGCGGCACCGCGCCGATGGAGTCGCACCGCCGCATCATCACCACGGTCGGCCGGCTCTACTTCGCCGAGATCCTTCCGCAGGGCATGCCCTTCTACAACTGCGCCCTCGGCAAGAAGGGCTGCGCCCGCGTCATCGACGACACCTTCTCGCGGCTCGGTCGTCCCAAGACGATCGATCTCCTCGACGACATGAAGGACGTCGGCTTCAAGGCCTCGACGGTCTCGGGACTCTCCTTCGGCATCACCGACCTTCGCGTCCCCGAGGACAAGTTCAAGCTCATCGCCGAGACCCAGAAGAAGGTCGATCGCGTCCAGAGGGCTTACGAAAACGGTGCCATCACCGAGCGGGAGCGGCACAACCAGCTCCTCGATCTCTGGGCCCAGTGCCGCGAGCAGATCGTCAAGAAGCTCGTCGAGGCCCTCAAGAACGATCGTCGCGACACCGTCACCGGCCGCGAGAAGCCCATCGAGGGCAAGGAAGGCGTGCGGTACCTCAACCCCGTGTTCCTCTTCTCCGACTCCGGTGCCCGAGGCAACATCAGCCAGATGCAGCAGCTCGCCGGCATGCGCGGTCTCATGGCCAAGCCCAGTGGCGAGATCATCGAGACGCCCATCAAGGCCAACTTCCGTGAAGGCCTCAGCGTGCTCGAGTACTTCTCCTCGACCCACGGCGCCCGCAAGGGCCTGGCCGACACCGCCCTCAAGACCGCCGACTCGGGGTACCTGACCCGCAAGCTCTGCGACGTGGCCCAGTCGGTCGTCGTCGTCGAGGACGACTGCGGCACGACCATGGGCATCTCCAAGCGGGCCATCTTCCGCGGTGAAGAGGTCGACGTTCCGCTTCGCGACGCAATCGTCGGCCGAACCAGCCGCGAGAGCATCGTCAATCCGATCACCGACGAGCTGCTCGTCGGCGAGAACGGACTGATCACCGACGAGATCGCCAAGAAGATCGAGAACCTCGGCATCCGCTCGGTGCATGTCCGCAGCCCGCTCACCTGCAACACCGCTCGCGGCGTCTGCGAGAAGTGCTACGGCATGGACATGTCCACCGGCGGCTTCGTCGAGCTCGGCATGGCGGTGGGCATCATCGCCGCCCAGTCGATCGGCGAGCCCGGAACGCAGCTCACCATGCGGACCTTCCACACCGGCGGCATCGCGTCGCGCGGACTGGAAGAGACGATGCGCAAGGTCGGCAACGCCGGCACCGTCATGCTTCGCGACTGCAACG
>CAYXKH010000379.1:0-1842 GCA_964465255.1 uncultured Isosphaeraceae bacterium | reverse complement strand
GGGTGTGAGTAGCGCGGGTGTGAGTAGCGCGGGTGAGCTCGCGTCGGCCTACTTCGAGGTGACTCGCAATCGAATCGCGTCGGTCAGCGCCGCGACCCGGTCGCGCGGTTGTTCCAGCCAGAGCACGCGAGTGGCGAAGGCTGCGGTTCGCAGCCGAGCGGGAGTCAACGCGATCCCGTGCCATCCGCGGAACATGCTCGACTCCAGGTGGGCTCCGGTGAGCTGGTTGACGCCGAACTCGACGCGGTGCAGACCGTCGCGGATCTCGATGGTCGATCGCTTCACGATCCAGAGGAGATCGCCGCCGCGATCCGCAACGCGCAGACGACGCACACCGTTGACGATGGCGAGCAGGGCGAACAGGACCGCCGAGAAGGTCTGGATGACGATGACGAAGATGAGTATCGGCTGTCGCATTCCAAAGAGGGAGGTGATGACCACCGGAATGCTGGCGAAGGCGATCAAGGCTGCGACACCGAAGAGGATCGCCACGATCGGCAAGCCCGGCCGCGAGAAGCCGCGGACGAAGAGCCACGAGGAATCCGGCGCCGCGGCGCCGCACTCGGGACACGGGACGTCGAGTGCGAGACCGGCGCGGCTGTAGTCGCACTCGGTGCAGCAGGCGAAGGGCGCAAAGGCTGCCTCTGGAACGGGTGCGGTCGAGGTCATCGGCCGGTTCTCGCGCGGATGAGATCGCGGACACGCGTCGCCTCGTCGAGCGAGTCGTCGAGCCAGATCGCTCGATGCCCTCTCGTCGTCACCCAGTACCAGCGCGGACCAGCGCGCACGCGGACTCGTGACGTGAACATGTCGCGAGTCAGCGAGCAGGCTCCGATTTCGCGCCAGCGACGCACTTCGATCTTGCCGGCCGCGCGCACCTCAAGGCGGTCCGGGGCGATGATCCAGATCACGTCGCCCCCCAGTGGTGCCGCTCGACAGCGACGCCACCCCTGGATGAGCGCGAGCAGGCCCGGGGTGAGTATCGCCAACGGGCAGAGAAGACTCTGGAGCAGGCCGCTCCCACCGCGCCAGTTCGGCCAGATCAGCCCGAGGCCTGCGATCACCAGCAGAACGCCCCCGAAGATCGTCGCCGGTCCGCGGTTCGCCGCCGACCAGCCGCGGAACACGATCCAATCCGCAGGCGGAGCCGAGGCGCCGCACTCGGGGCACGGTGCCAGCGCCGCGAGTCCCACGCGCGGATACCCGCAGTCGAGGCAGCTCTGAGTGACCGCCGGTGGTGTGGCGATGACATCAGGGGTGGGTTGCGCCGCGACACTCGTCTGGTCGGACCGGCGATCTACCGGAATCATCGGCCAGAGCGTAGTCGTCGGAGAGTCGGCGGCGGCGGGAGGGGAGCGCCGTACGATCCGCTCGCGTCGGCCGACCGGTTCGGTCCGATGCATCCCTTCCGGCCCTCGTCCCTTCTCCAAGAGATTGCGCATGACCCCTTTCCAGACTTCCAATCCGGCCCTCGCGACCGACTTCTCCAATCCCTTCGCCTTTCGCGACGCGGGAGCGATGGAGGCGATCACCCAGACCGCGACCATGGCGGGCGTGATCCAGAAGACCACCTTCCTGGTCACGCTGGCGATGGCTGCCGGCGTCGGTGGGTTCATGGTCTTCAAGGCATATCCGGCGACGCTCTGGGTTGGTTCGATCGCGGCGTTCGTGATCACCCTCGGCATCTTCTTCGTGATGCGCGGCAATCCCATGCGGGCGATCTGGCTGGCACCGCTCTACGCCCTGGTCCAAGGCGCCCTCCTCGGTGGAGTCACCGGGATCATGGAGCAGCTACTCATTGCCCGGCTCGGCACCAGCGTGCCAGGTGGCCTCGCCTTTCAG
>CAYXKH010000378.1:0-1869 GCA_964465255.1 uncultured Isosphaeraceae bacterium | reverse complement strand
CCCCATGATCGAACTGATCGAACTGATCGAACTGATCGAACTGAGCGAACTGATCCACCTGGTCCCCCCTGATCCCCTGATCCACTGATCCACTGATCCCCTGATCCACTGATCCACTGATCGGTGCAACGATTGTGGCGGCCTTGATTGGGGGGTGATGCTCTCAAGGCCAGAGGAAAGACGACCACGCCCCCCGATACGGGGATTGCGCAGATGAGTTCCTCAGCGCGGACTTGAGCCGCGGATGGAACGGAAAGGCCGACGATGAGCCACGACCACCACCGCGCTGCGGATACGACGTTGCCCCGCGGCTCAAACACGGCGCACGCACATGGCGTTCCCCCGGCCACCGCACCTGACGAGCGCGTGGACCTGCCGCTCACGGGTATGTCGTGCGCTTCGTGCGCGAACACGATCGAGAAGGCCTTGGGCAAGGCTCCGGGCGTGTCGAAGGCGAGCGTGAACTTCGCCACCAGGACCGCGACGGTGCGGTATGACGCAGCCGCGACTTCACCGAAGAAGCTGGTCGATGTGGTCAGGAGCACCGGGTACGACGCGGTGCTGCCGGAGTCCTCGGCGGCTCCCGCTGCGGCACGCGCTGGAATCGACCATGCCATGCCGGGAATGACCGCGGCGGAGCACGCCGCGATGCCCGCTGGTCATGCGATGCCCGCTGAAGTTGGCGAGACAGGGGAGGACCACTCCGCCCACATGCACGTCAACACCGACGAACAGACGGTGCTGCTCCGCAAGGTCATCGTCGGCGCGGTGTTGTCGGTGCCGGTGCTGGTGATCGCGATGTCGCACGGCAAGATCGCATTCCTGAATCAACCGTGGATCAACTGGCTCCAGCTCGCCCTCACCACGCCGGTCGTGGTCTGGTGCGGCTCGCAGTTCTACCGGATGGCATGGATTGGCTTGAAGCACTTCCGGGCCAATATGGATTCGCTGGTGGCGCTGGGCACAGGGACGGCCTTCCTGTACTCAATCGCCGCGACGGTGTGGCCAGGGTTCTTCGCGGTGGCCCAGGACAGCACCATGGGCGGCATGGCCATGGTGCCCGTGTACTACGAAGCCGCCGCGGTCATCATCGTGCTCGTCCTGCTCGGCAAACTCTTCGAAGCACGCGCGACGGGCAACACCAGCGCGGCGATCCGTCGGCTGATCGGACTGCAAGCCAGGACCGCTCGCGTGGTACGAGCTGGGCAGGAACAGGACATCCCCGTCGAGCAGGTCGTCGTCGGCGACACGGTCATCGTCCGACCCGGCGAGAAGATCCCCGTGGATGGCAAGGTCGAGAGCGGCGATTCCGCCATCGACGAGTCGATGCTGACGGGCGAGAGCGTCCCGGTCGAGAAGAAGTCCGGCGATGCGATCTTCGGGTCCACCATGAACACGACCGGAGCTCTGACGTTCCGCGCCACCAAGGTCGGCAAGGACACCGCCCTCCAGCAGATCGTCCGCCTGGTTCAGGAGGCCCAGGGCAACAAGGCTCCGATTGCCCGTCTGGCGGACACCATCAGCGGATACTTCACGCCAGTGGTGTTGGGCATCGCACTCGTCACGTTCGTCGTCTGGTATTTCGTCGCTCCGGCAGACACGCGGCTGAGCATGGCTCTGCTCACATTCGTGTCGGTTCTCATCATCGCCTGCCCCTGCGCGCTCGGGCTTGCGACCCCCACGGCCATCATGGTCGGGACCGGACGCGGGGCCGAGCATGGCATTCTCATCAAGGGCGGCGAGGCGCTGGAGACGGCCCACAAACTCACCGCAATCATCCTCGACAAGACCGGCACCATCACCCAGGGCAAGCCCGCGCTGACGGACGTGCGAGCGTTACCCGGCATCGCCGAGGCCGACCTCGTGCGG
>CAYXKH010000377.1:0-1880 GCA_964465255.1 uncultured Isosphaeraceae bacterium | reverse complement strand
GCGACGGTGACGCCGTCCTTGGTGACGGTGGGAGCGCCGAAGGACTTCTCGAGGATGACGACGCGGCCGGAGGGGCCGAGGGTGACCTTCACGGCCTTGGCGAGCTTCTGGACGCCGCGGAGAATCCGCTCGCGGGCGTCGTTGTCGTAGGCAATCTGCTTGGCAGCCATGTGATGTGATTCCTGTGTGGAAAGTGCTGGTGGTATTGGGCGGGCGGATGGTGTCGGGCTCAGCCGATCTCGATCCAGATGACGCGCTCCGCATCGAACAGATGGACGTGCGTGCCGTCGGTGACCTTCACGAGACCGTCATGCTCGGCCGGGATGAGCAGAGCCCGTTTGACCATGCACCGCGAGCCATGCTCGAACTCGACGCGAAGGTCGCGAAGACCGTTCAGTTCGCGAAGCGCCGAGCGGAGCTGGTCGGAGTTGATGGGCACGGACCAGTGCGGCGACGGGGGTAAGGCGACCGGGATGCGGCGACTCAGCCGACGATCACGCCGAGGATGTCGTCCTCGGTCATGATCAGGTAGGTGTCGTTGTCGATCTTGACTTCGGTGCCGGCGTACGAGCTGAAGATCACGCTGTCGCCCTTCTTGACGTTGAAGGGCATCCACTCGCCGGAGTCCTTGTTGAGGATGCCGTTGCCGACGGCGATCACCTTGCCCTGCTTGGGCTTGTCCTTGGCGGACTCGGGCAGAAAGATGCCGGAGTCGGTCTTCGTGGCGGCTTCGTCACGCTTCACGAGAATCTTGTCGCCCAGGGGTCGAACCTTCATCGGTCAAGCTCCTTCATGCACGGTGGCATTCAAAGTGGATGGACACGGAACGAAAAACACGTCGGGCGGCCGCCTTGGCCGAAGGTCCCGCACGCAAGCGACCTGCGTTACGCCGCAGGCCAGTGATCTGCATAGTGACGTCGAACGAGCCGACGCAGAGCATCGAGCATCGCTTCGAGTTGGACGGGTCGATCGAGCACCGCGAACGCCCCGGCATTGAGGGCCTCGGTCAGCGTGCGAGCGCTGTCGCGAAGCGAAGGCTGCGGCGGTCGGATGACAATCGTCGGCGGGGGATTCTCGAGTCGTCGAAGGAGGTCAAGCACGCGGCAGCCCGCTTCGGGTCCGCTGGCCTGGGCCATCATCGCGCCCTCGACAGAACCGGTGCCCACGCCCGCGCCCAACCCGGTTGCCGGATCGTTGCCGTCGCGCAGTTCGTGGGCGAGTTCCTGGGCCAGCCGCGGCGGGGCCGATTTCAGCGGGATCGAGAGATCGACCACCGCGATGTGGATGCGGATCGTGCGCAGAAGCTGGGTGGTCTCGTCGCTCGAGCGTGCGGCGACGCACTGGATGCCAAGCGGTTGAAGAAGACGCGGAAGCTGTTCGGCAACGTGGGCATGTCGCCAGTCGCAGCCCGAGACCAGCATGGTCAGTCGCGGCCGCTGATCGGTGGGGGGAGTCGAGTTCGGAGCCGACGGCGGGGTAGTCGTCGAGACATCGCTGGGCTGCTGGGGGCGGGCGCGCCGCGCGGTCCATGAGATGGTCACGCGACCGACGAGAGGGCGGAGGCCCTTCGGCTGGACGCGAGGCGGGGGGGTGCCGCCGGGGTTGGAACTCGTGCCGGACCCGGACCCGGGATCAGACCCCGAATCGGCCACACGCGCCGTGCCCACGAACACCCGGCGGCCGGGAACAGCCGGTCCGACGCCATCGGTGTTGTGGAAATAGCAGCGCATGAGACCCCGTTCGGTAAAGCAACGCGGATGCCACGATAAACCGCCCTGCCGGATGCCCTGCGCGCTGGTTCGGTGGCGCCGGGCCCCGCGACCGGCCGCGCCGCGGGGCCGACACTGCCAAATTGACGGGGGGCAGGGAGCGGGGAGCAG
>CAYXKH010000376.1:0-1900 GCA_964465255.1 uncultured Isosphaeraceae bacterium | reverse complement strand
GGGCGTGCCCGGGCCGTTCTCCGCGACGAGCTCCGCCTCGACCTCGGTCTTGATCCAAGCGACATCGTCGCCGCTGCCGCCGTGGAAGGCGTAGGTGTACTTCGTCGTCTCGACGTCCGTGCTCGAGTCGAAGTCGACCGCATCCGGATCCTTGCGGTACCGCCGCATCTCGTTGGAGAGGTGCTTGCGCGTGTTCCCGGTGCCGTCGCCGTAGATCGTCTCCTCCACCAGCACGCAGTCGGTGCAGGCCGTGCCGGTGAACGTCGGCTGGCCGTCGCTTACCTCGCGCCGGGCCAGACGGTTGTCGGCCGTCCAGCCGGAGACGAGGACCAGTCCGCTCGTGGCGATGGTGTAGCTCGGCGCCGCCATCGCCGTTCCCGGCGTGTACGCGCTCACCGCCGCAGGCGTGTACTCGGCCAGCAGCGTTCGCGTCGAGGGGTCATGCTGGTAGAGCGTCACCCAGCGCCGGCTCGCGCCGCCCTGCTCCTGTACGGCACTCGAGCGCAGATAGGGCACGTCACCCGCTCCCGCAGGACGGTCGTACTCCAGCCAGTAGGTGCGGTAAGGCGTGGTCTCGAAGACGGGCGACGTCCCGGCGAGGTTGCGCAGCCTCTGCTCGATCTTGACCGTCTCGGCGACGGAGGGGTCGCTGTCGCGGTCGACGTAGTCGTACACGAGCAGGCTGCCCTGGGTGCCGGCAGCGCCGCAGGTCCCGCATCCGCCGCCGCTCGTCGAGGAGACGGTGAGGATCCGATGCCCCCCGAAAGTCTCGTAGGTCGCCGCGACCATCGTCGCGAAATCGACCAGCGGCGCCTCCTCGACCGAAGTGACCTCCCCATCGCCGTCGGCGTCGTTCGCCCAGACGAGGTCGCCATCGGCCATCCCAAGCGCCACGGGCGCGAGCTGGTCGACGTCGTAGACGGGAAGTCCGCCCGGGCCGTCTCCCTGCGCCACCAGCCGCTGTGCGAGGTACTCGAACTGCTCGGGTTCGATCACCAGCTTGATCTGGTGGGCTCCCCCGGCCCAGGTGTATCGCCCCGTCACACCCGCCGATGCGCCTTCGCCGCCGCCGTGATACCGGTACTGAGTGACCCGACGTCGCCAGGACTCAACGCCGAAGGGCGTCGCGCCGCCCGCGCCGACCACCGGATCGAGCCGCTCCGACACGACGACCTGCACGAGGTCGCCGGACGTGCCCACATCGGCGTGGTGCACTGCGTCGTCGAAGTAGGTGTAGGCGACCCGCTGCACGAGCACCTTGCCCTCGCCGACGAACCGGAACACGTCCATGCGCTCGAGGCGCCCCGTGTCATCGCCATCTTGGATCCAGCCGAACTCGACCAAGGCATCCGGCGGCGTTCCGAGGCTCAGGGACTGCGGAGTGCCGTTGACGAAGATCCGGCGCAGCCGCGGCACGGGATTCTCGATGCCATAGAACGCGTAGTCGTAGAAGTGAAGGTTGCCCGAGGGATCCTGCGTCTGGAGCAGCAGGCCGTCCAGCGCCACAAGTTCCGGATCCATCGCGCCCGAAGTTCGGTAGTAGTCGGTCGTCGTCCGGCCGGGATCCGTGATCCGCCAGACGTTCACCGAGCTTCCGCCGACGGTGGCCGAGGTCTGGATCAGCACGCGTGAGGTCGGACCCGGCAGCGGCCACGGGCCACTCCCGCCCCCGGCGATGTCGACCGTGATCGTCTGAAGAGCGCTTCCGGCGATGCGGAGCGACCCCGGCTCGCTGTCGTCTACAAACGAAAGCGCACCGTTCGTCCAGTTCTCCGGGTTCTGACAGCCCGAGTCGAACTCGTCATCCGAGGTGTACTGCCGCCCAAGCACGAGCGTCGGGCCCGCGGCCGTCACGACCGCGTCGGTTTCCGACCGCGTCACGTCGCCGTACGCCGCGTCG
>CAYXKH010000375.1:0-1929 GCA_964465255.1 uncultured Isosphaeraceae bacterium | reverse complement strand
AACCCCCTGCTGCTCCCTGCTCCCTGCAAGGCCGCGGAGCGGATGGTCTTTACTCCTCCATCACCACTCGAAATCCCACGAACGAACAATCCGCGAGCCACCACTTGCTCTTGGGGATCTGCGGGTCGCTGGCGTTCCAGGCGGTGGTCTGGCGGAGATCAAATGAGGCGGCGCAGCGATCGGGGGTGTCCTTGAAGGAGCCGCCCTTGGCGAGGGGCTTGCCGCCATCGTCGACGACGACCCACTCCGCGACATTGCCGTGCACGTCGAAGAGGCCGTTCGAGTTGGGCTTCTTCAGCCCGACCGCCTTGGTGGTGAAGTCGCTGTTGCCGGAATGCCACGCAGTCTCGTCGAGGCACGACGCCTCCACGCCGCAGGCAAACGTCCCGCTGCTGTCTCCGAGGCAGAGCTGTTCCCATTCGGCCTCGGTCGGCAGACGGAACTTCTTGCCGGTCTTGGCGCTCAGCCAGACGCAGAAGGACTTGGCCGCCTCGAAGGTCATGCCCATCGCCGGGTAGCCGTGGTGACCAAAACCGCGATCGGGCGGCACATAGGGCTTGCTTGGTCGGGCGGTCGCGTCGGAGGGTGAGGTGCCGGCGGGAGCGACGGGCGCGTCCGGCTCGTCGAGGCCGTACACGAAGATGTCGTAGAGATCCCAGGTGATCTCGGTGCGACCGATCCAGGGACGTGTGCCATCAGGTCCGGCGGGTCCTCGAACCAGCGCAATCGACTCGGTCGTCTTCGGAATGCGAATCGACCTGGTGTCGGCACTGTCACGGGCGACGCTCTCACGGTCGGCGGGTGCGACCGCCGGTGCGGAAGGGGCGGTCGCGGCAGGGGGTGAGGACGGCGTCGCTGCGGGGCCATCCGGCGCCGCGGCTGCAGTGACCGCGACCAGGCAGGCGAGCGATCCGAACGTGGCGAGCAGTTCGATCATGGTGGCCATTGTGCAGGGAGGCGACGCGGCGTCGAGTCGCCGTCGGCGGAATTCGCCGACGGCCCTGACTACGCCGGCTGGGGTCGAGTCGTTCGTCCGGCGCGGCGTCCGCCTCGGAACACGCAGGGGGGCCATCTACGCTTCGCTCCATGCGTCGATCTCTCCGTGCGTCGTGGTCAAAGCCGACCCGTTCCTCCGCAATGTTCTCGGCCGTGCTCGCCGGCGCCCTCGGCGTCTCTGCGAGCGCCAGTTCCGCGGAAGCCTTCGAGTACAGCTCGCTGGCGATGGGTTCGAAGCTGCGGGTGGTCATCGTCGCCGACGACGAGGCGGCTGCGGCCGAGAGCGCCAAGGCTGCCTTCATTCGACTCCAGGCGCTCACTCTGGCGCTCTCCGACTGGATTCCAGGGAGCGAGCTGAACGACGTGAATCGCGCGGCGGGCCGGAGTGCGGTCCAGATCGGACCGGACCTGCTGCAGGCGCTGGAGCGATCGCTCGAGTTGGCGGGCCTGACCGATGGCGCCTTCGACCCGACGATCGGGCCGGCGGTTGCGCAGTGGCGCGAGGCGAAGAAGAGCGGCCAGTTGCCTGACGCCGATGGGCTTCGGGCCGCGACTGCGCTGGTCGGTCACCGCGGGCTGACGGTCGATCGACCCGCATCGACGGCGCGACTTGCCCGCGAGGGCATGCGCCTCGATCTGGGAGGAATCGGCAAGGGAATCGCGGTCGACGAGATCCGCGAACTTCTGATGTCGCGCGGTCACGCGGCGGTGCTGGTCGACTTCGGAAGCGCAATTGCGGCGGGAGCAGCACCGCCCGATCGGGAGGCGTGGCGGATCTCGATGCCCGGGTTCGAGCCGATCGAACTGCGAAATGCTGCGGTTGCAGTGAGCGGTGCGGACGAGCAGTTCATCACCATCGACACCATCCGCTACTCGCACATCGTCGATCCGCGCACCGGCCTCGGCCTGACCAACGGTGTCAGCGCCGCGGTC
>CAYXKH010000374.1:0-1929 GCA_964465255.1 uncultured Isosphaeraceae bacterium | reverse complement strand
TGTGACTGGGGTTGCGCACCGGCACGGTGTGCGGGGATCGCCGCGCCTGGGAACGTCGACCCCCAGCTCGACGTACGGCGGCGCGAGCCGCCGTGTGAGAACAGGCGTTCCGGAAGAGTCCACTCTTTCTCCGTGTCCTCCGTGTCCTCCGTGTCCTCCGTGTCACCAACCTCTTGCGCACGACGCCACCGCACGCGAATGCGCTTCAGTGCGGCGCACGTGACCGTCCGGCCGAGCTGGTGCTCGGCGGTCCAAGGGGGCGATGTCACGCCCGGGGGCGAAGGCACGGTTGGCGTGCCAACCGTTGCCTCGAACACTTCACCTGCCCCCCGAGTCAGCGAAGCTGACGACCCTCAGCTCCACTTCGCCAACAACATCCCCAAGTCCCCCCCGTCGACCACTCCGTTCGCGTCGAGATCGAGGTTCTCGGCGTCACTGCCCCAGCCGCTCAGGAGCAATCCGAGGTCTTCGCCGTCGACGATACCGTCGCCGTTGATGTCGGCGAAGAGCGACGACCGTGGCATCCAGACGGCAATCGAGTTGGGGGCGATGCCCTGGGTGTCGACGAGGGGACCGTTCTGGGTGAGCGAACCGTCTTCGCCGACTGTGAAGGAATAGACCCCGCGCACGCCGTCGAAGAGCGTGTCGCGGTCGGTGGCGAAGAGCAGCGTGCCCTTGGCGATGATCTCGCCGAGTGACCCTTGGAAGCCCACGTCGAAGGAGACCCCGATGTCGGTGAGCGCACCGGTGATGCCGTCCAGGGCGAAGCCGCGGATCGTCGCGTCGGTGCCGTGAGCCGCGTATGCGAAGGCACCGCTCCCGGCGACCACCAACTGCTTGGGAGATGAACCGGGCGAGACGAAGGGTGACGAGTCGAGCGGGGCCAGAGTGCCGTCGTCACCGATCGACCAGCCCTGCATGGCATTGCCGCCGGAGCTGATGCCGCCACCGGAGTAGAGCCACGTGCCATCGGGCGAGATTCCGAGGCCGAGCGGATAGGTGCTTCCGGTGTCGATTGACTGGAGGAACTCGAGCTCGCCATTCGCGGCGACGGCGAAGGTCGAGATCTGCGTTCCCGTCGAATCCTGCACCGAGATGCGCTCGCGCGAAGGATGCACGGCAATCCAGGAGGAGAACGCCCCGGTCACTTCGGAGTCGACGAGCGTCACCGTACCGCCGGCGGGACCACTCGGGTCGAAGGCGTAGACGAGCACGTTGTTGACGCCCCCGAAGGAAGTTCGCGTGACCGCAAGGAGACCATCCCGAATCCACTCCACATCGAGTGGACTGTCGGGCGTCGTGAAGGTCTTGCGAATGGCAATCGACGCGTCCTCGAAGACCTCGAGAATGGTGATCTGCTCGACGGTCTGCGAGGCCGTGGCGTGTCCCACCGCGACAAAGCGACCGTCGGGCGAGATCGAGATCGAGTAGGCGTTCAATCCCGGATGGAACTGCTGCGAGTTGGGAACGCTCCCCGTGACGATCTTTTGCTTGAAGGTAAGCGATCCGTCCGGCGCGACCAGCAGCGAACTGATCGACCCCTCGAGGTTGCCGTTGTTGGCGACGAAGATCGCGGGGCTCGAGGACTGGCCGCAGGCGGGCGATGCGGAGATTCCAATCGCACCAGCAACGAAACATGAGGCGACGCGCGGACCGATCTGGGTGCGGGGGTTCATCGTGGTCGAGGATACGCGGAGGCAGAGAGGGGAGGGTCGGCTCCGCCGACCTTGGCGCTCCGGCTGCGCCTCCGCTTCTGAGGTGTGCCGCGTGCGCGGCACCTGTCATAGGCCGGAAATGCCGCCGCGAGAGGGGACGCGTGAACTCCGTGCGCTCCGTGTCAGCACTTTCCTGCGCACGACGCCATCACATGCGAGTGCGCTTCAGTCCTGCGCACCGGACCATCTGGCCGAGCTGGTGCTCGGCGGTCCA
>CAYXKH010000373.1:0-1990 GCA_964465255.1 uncultured Isosphaeraceae bacterium | reverse complement strand
TGACCCCAATGACACGCTGATGAAGCCGATTGATCGCCTGCGTGTATCGCCAGTGCGTCCGTCCCACGGCGAGCTCGAGTCCGTCGGCCGTCTTCGGCACCAGCACCAGATGCACCTGATTCGCCATCAGGCACCACGCGAGCAGCGAGACTCGATTCTCGCCCATCTGCTCCCGCAGCGTGGCGATGTAGAATCGCCGGTCGTCATCGGTGAAGAAGATGTTCTGGCGGTTGTTCCCCCGTTTGGGTGACGTGATGGGCCATCCTCGCGACGACGACTCTGGCGACTCGAGGCATGCGTACGACTCCAGTGACTTCAATGACTCCGATGACTGCCCTGGCATGGCGACGTCCTGAGCCGCGCCATCGTGAGGCGAGCGTACGCAGGGCGGGCCATAATAGGTGGCTGTCCCGGGTTCTTCCCAGGGGTGCACTGACTGCGAGACATCGGCGCCAGCGTTGGCTCCAAGGGCGCCGCGATCGACCGGGCACCACCGCCGCGCCTGCACGCGACTCCCCGACCGTCCCACGTCCGATCAGTGCGGCCACTGCTCTCTCGGGGCATTCCTGACATCCTTGAATGGTCGGATCAGGGCCGTCCTGCTTTGAATCTGCTCGCGTCGCGTGTGCGTGGATGGCATAATCGACCCGTCGACGCGCGCTGCGACGCACTCCCCATGTCGGATATGGGAGGGTTCTTGCCTACGGCAATCTCGCGTCGATCAGCCCTACGGAGCAACGCCGATGCGCGAGCAGATGGACCAGTCACCAGTGCCCACTCTCCAGGGGAAGTTGTCGGTTGGCGCAGGAGCGTCACGAGACCGTCGCTTGCGCATGTCGGTCGGCGGGATGGCGCTCGCGGCGCTGGCGTTGATGCTTCCGGCGTGGCTCTCCTCCGGGCCGACGGCGCTGGCGGCGGCGCCCGCGCCCGATGGCCTCTCCGCCGCGGACTGGTCGAGCATCCGGGCTGCGTACGAGGCGAACCGTCACGCCGCGGTCGCGGTCGATGGCGGCCATCTGGCCCGCAATCCGGGACAGCGATGGAACATTCACTTCGACGGCCGAGCGTTCGACGCCACGCCGGATGGCGGGGGCTGGTCGTGGGGGCTGGAACTTGTCAGCTACGGTCGCGCCGGTTGGGAGTCGGCGGTCGACGCGCCGGCCCGCGTCGACGCGGTCGGGGGGCGAATCAGCTATGCGTGGGACGCGGCGCTGACCGAGTGGTATGTCAACGACAGCCGTGGGGTTGAGCATGGCTACACCGTGCACCAGCGGCCTGCGGTCGAGTGGTCGGATGGCCTCGGGCGCGACCAGGGCGAAGGCCTGCGGTTCACGCTCGCGGTCCGCGGCGGGCTCAGCCCCCGCGTGAGCGACGACGGCCGCGATGTGACCTTCGTCGATGCGGCTGGCGCCAGCGTGGTCGACTACCGCGGCCTGACGGTCTTCGACGCCGATGGCGTCGCCCTCCCGGCGTCGTTCCGGACGGTCGCCGCGATCACCACTGCGGCTGGGGCGACGGCTGGCAGCCACGCTTCGGACTCCCTGGTGCTCAGGGTCGACGACCGAGGGGCGCGATACCCGCTGACCATCGACCCCATCGCGCAGCAGGCCTACTTCAAGGCGTCGAACACCGACGCCGGCGACTCGTTCGGCGCCGCGGTGGCGGTCTCCGGCGACACCGTGGTGGTCGGGGCCTACGAGGAAGACAGCAGCGCCACCGGCGTGAACGGCAACCAGGCCAACAACAGCCTCGAGGACTCCGGGGCGGCGTATGTCTTCGTGCGCAGCGGCGCGACGTGGGTCCAGCAGGCGTACCTCAAGGCGTCGAACAGCGGTTCGAACGACGAGTTCGGCAGGTCGCTCGCGGTGTCAGGCGACACGGTGGTGGTCGGCGCCTACGCCGAGGACAGCAACGCCACCGGCATCAACGGCAACCAGGCCAACAACAGCCTCGTCAATCCCGGCGCCGTGTATGTCTTCGTGCGCAGCGG
>CAYXKH010000372.1:0-2023 GCA_964465255.1 uncultured Isosphaeraceae bacterium | reverse complement strand
AACGTGCGTGTCCAGGAACGGGGAACGCGGCGAACGTGCGTGTCCAGAAACCATTTCAGAAACCATTTTCAGAAACCATTGCCTGGGAGCGCGGCGAACGTGCGTGTCCAGAAACCATTGCCTTGCCCCAGAAACCGTTGCCCCAGGAACCATTGCAGAAACCAGGAGCAAACGTGCGTGACCAGGATCACACAGGATCACAGGAATTAGGAGCACCAGGATCACCCACAGGATCTCCCAGGCTATTCGCGGCCGCCGTGCTCATCCTCCATGGCCCGCAGCGATTCGATCTCGGCCTGCGCCCGCAGCAGGCTCCGACCCGCAGCGCCGTCGTCGAGCCTGCGTTCGAGCTCGGCGCGGGCGGGATCGCGCAGCCAGCGGTGGACGGCCCAAGTCACCAGCAGCCCGACGACGCCGAAGAGCGCTGACCCGACAAGCCAGGCCGCCTGCGAGGGTTCGAGCGGCGCGGGTTCGGGACGGCTCAGTGCGATCACGAGCGGAATCCAGAGG
Organism: uncultured Isosphaeraceae bacterium; assembly: GCA_964465255.1. GTDB lineage: Bacteria > Planctomycetota > Phycisphaerae > Phycisphaerales > SM1A02 > CAYXKH01. Next base: position 1,513 of record CAYXKH010000372.1, on the reverse strand, counting down.
AGCCACCAGGCGAGGCCGACGAATCGACTCCAACCCACGTACCAGCGACGAAGAGCGACGAGTCGCGCCTGAATGGCAAGGACTGGCGCCGCGTAGTCGATGGAGCGGATGCGCGCGAGAGTGCTCCCGGCGGCGATCATGGTCAGGACGCCGTACACATGAAGCACGATCCCGGCGGCGAAGACCGCTGGATTGCCGCGATCGTCAATCCATGCACTTGCGCCCAGAAGGAGGATCGCAAGCCCGAAGATCGCCAGTGCCGCCTGTCCCCATGCGAGCGGACGGAGCGTCGCCTCCGTTCGACGCAGCCGTCGGTCGCGGGCTTCCTCCAGCCGAAGCTCGACGTCGACCGCCAGGCGTCGATCGAGCACCCTCCACGCCTCCCGCAGATCATCGAGTTCGGTCGTCGTCATTGAGTCGTCTCCTTCGTGCGCGGCGCAGCGCGATCGTGATTGTGAACAGCGAGTCCGTCGCGGAGGCGCTGCCGAATGCGGCTCAGGCGCGTCGCCACGTTTGTCTCGCTCATCCCGAGCACCTCCGCGATCTCACGATGCGAACGCTCGTCGAGATGGAGCACGAGAAGGGCCCGGTCGGCGCCGTTCGAACCGTCGATGAGTCGCCGCAGCAGTCCGATCTGCTCCTCGAGCACCGGGTCGATCCCCGTACCGGCAACTGGATCGTCGGGCAGTTCGCCGAGGGCGACGGCGGGCCGCCTGGCCCCGCTGCTTCGACGCAGGTGCGAGATGCCGACATTGAGCGCGATCCGGTAGGTCCACGTCGAGAAAGCTCGGGCGGGGTCGTACCGCGGCCAAGCCTTCCAAAGCTGGAGCGCAATCTCCTGCATCAGGTCGTGTCGATCGGCGGTCGTGAGCCCATAAGCCGCTGCGACCTTTCGGAGAATCGGGAGCGCCTGCTCGAGGCGGGCCGTAAAGGCCGCCTGTTCCGCCGCCTGCCCCGTGTGCTGCTTCTGTCGCATCTGAAGAGGTGATTCGCGTCGCCCCGTCGTTCGTCACGCCCGACAGGCAGAAATCTGAAGACCCGCACGAGGTCAGTTGGCGAGCGTAAGCAGTCGGCGTGCCCGCCCTCCGCGCAGCCATCGGGGGAGGCGCTGGGCAACTCGCGGGGGACTTGGCCACGCACTTTCACTCGGGTGATCGCCCGCGACCAAAGTGCGACGGAGGGGAGCACGCTGGACACCGGCAGAATGGTTGGCTCGGCGTGCATCGCCCCCGCGGGCCCGGTGTCGTCGCGTGAGGGGGGACCTTTCAATTCGAGGCGGGGTCCCAAGGGGTCCCAGTGGGATCCCAAGGGACCCGCACATAAGGCTCCCGCTCCTCGACGTTCGTGTATGTCAAGTTCGCGCGTGCCCAGTTCGGGCGATTCTCCAGTTCGGGCGGTTCCCCGGTGTCGTCGCGCGAGGGTGAGGGACCTGCCAGTTCCGGAGGGGGTCCCAATGGGTCCCCATGGACTCGCAGGCGTGGCTCCCGCTTCGCGACGTTCGTGCGTGTCCACT
>CAYXKH010000371.1:0-2024 GCA_964465255.1 uncultured Isosphaeraceae bacterium | reverse complement strand
GGCGTGGATCAGCCCCGCCCTGGTGGTCGGGCTGAAGAACATCCTCGGCACGGGCACGTCGTGGAAGATGCCCCTGCTCTACGTCCCGTTCATCTTGCCATTCGTGGTCGTGACGCTCTTGGCGGTCCCGGTGCTGCGAATGTCGCGAGCCGCCGTGGCCGCGGCGTGGGGCGAGACGATCCAGCAGCTCACCCGCCCAGCGATCGCGCTGGTGGGCGCGCTGGTGCTCGTGAAGATGATGATGCTCGGCGGAGCGATCTCGCCCGCGATGCTCATGGGCCACGCGATGGCCGACGCGGCGGGGTCGGCGTGGCCCTTGTTCGCGCCCCTGCTGGGCGCACTGGGGTCGTTCTTCTCTGGGTCCAACACCGTCTCGAATCTCACGTTCGCGCCGGTGCAGGCCGCCGCGGCCGGGTCGCTCTCGCTGAACCTCACGACCATCCTCGCCCTCCAGACCGTGGGCGGGGCGATGGGCAACATGGTGTGCATCCATAACATCGTGGCGGTGGCAGCGGTGCTGGGGCTCAAGGATCGCGGCGCACGGCCCATGCCGTCCGCCGCCGACGAGCGGCCGCCGATGGCCACGGGCGGTGTGGCCGCGATCCTGCGGCTGACCATCGGGCCCATGCTGGTGTACGCCGCGATTGCTTCCGCGGCGGCGGGCATTCTCGGGATCGTGGAGTGATCAAGTAGTGGGAGTTGCTTCGTGCAGATGACGATCTCCATTCTGGGCGGCCTGGGCCTGTTCCTGCTGGGCATGGCCGTGATGACCGACGGTCTGCGGGCTTTGGCCGGCTCGGCGCTGGCGTCGATTCTGACGCGGGCGGCGCCGACGCCCGCCCGGGGCGCATTCTGGGGCGCGGTCGCCACGCTCATCGTGCAGTCGTCGAGCGCGACGACGATGACCACCATCGGCCTTGTCAGCGCGGGGCTGCTCACCTTCCCGCAGGCTCTGGGCGTGGTCTTCGGGGCCAACATCGGCAGCACGGGAACGGGCTGGCTGGTCGCGCTGCTGGGGGTGAAGGTCTCGCTCAACGCGGCGGCGATGCCGCTGGTCTTTCTCGGCGCGCTCATGCGGCTTCTGGGTAGTGGGAAATGGACGGGCGCGGGCAGCGCCATCGCCGGGTTTGCGCTCCTGCTCATCGGGCTGACCGTGCTGCAGGAGGGGATGGCTGGGCTGGCGACGCGCATCAACCCTGCGGACCTGCCAGGAGTCTCGGATGGATGGGCGGGTGTACTGGGCGTGCTGCAACTGGTCCTGGCGGGGATCGTCATGACGACGGTGATGCAGTCCTCCAGCGTCGCCGTTGCCGCGACGCTCTCGGCGCTCCACGCGGGGGCGATCGGGCCGGACCAGGCCGCGGCCCTGGTCATCGGGCAGAACATCGGCTCGGCGGTCAGCTCGGGGCTGGCGGCGATCGGCGCAACGACGCCCGCGAAGCGCACCGCCGCAGCGCACGTGCTCTTCAATGTCCTCACGGCGCTCGTCGCGCTGGCCGCGTTCCCGCTGTACGCCCCGCTGATCGTCCGCGCGGCGGCGGCGGGGGCCGATCCGACGATCCTGCTCGCCAGTTTCCACACCGTGTACAACGTCGTGGGCGTCGCGGTGCTCCTGCCGCTGGTCCGCCCCTTCGCGCGGATGGTGGAGCGGCTCGTGCCCCAGCGCAACGGCCTGAGCGTCGAGCTCACGCGCTTTCTTGATAGCTCGGTGCAGGCGGTCCCCGCCGTCGCGGTGGAGGCGGCGCGGCGCACGGTCGCCGGTGCCCTGCGGGCGCAGTGCCGCGCGGTGGCCGACATGGTCGAGCACGCCCGCTCGGCGCGGCCCGAGGAGCTCCTGCGCGAGACCACCGGGGCGCTGGAACAGACCCGGGCGTTCCTCTCGGGCGTCGCGTGGCCGCCGGTGGCGGCCCACGATCGGGAGCGCCTGGCCGGCACGCTGCACGCGATGGATCACGCGGCCCGCTTTGCCGAGAATGCGATGGAGTGGGTCGGAGCCAGCGCGTTGGCCGCCTCCGAGGCCGACG
>CAYXKH010000370.1:0-2091 GCA_964465255.1 uncultured Isosphaeraceae bacterium | reverse complement strand
GGGCAATACTCGGCGGACATTGCTGTCGAGCGGTCGAGACCGCTCGAATGGGTGACATTGGGTGTCGAATTGGCCCATCGGGGCTGATCGGTGTTTCTCCGGGGGCTCTCCGGCGGCGTTCCCGCGGCGTGTGGTATGCCGTGGCGGCCGGCGGTTGACGGCAATCGACCCCTTCCGGAAGTTGTCGCGTGGAAACGAACCCTGCATGTTGCCCTGCATGCCGCATTCGAGGGAAATCGGCGGCGACGCGCCGCCATTCATCCCATCCACGATCGACTCGCCGATGGCGTCTCCGCTCAGGGCAGCGCCCCGCTGCTCACCGAGCTGCCCACCGAGCTGTTTGCCGAGTCGCTCGGGACGATGGAGGGCGCATCGGGTCGCGCGAAGAACGCATCGGCCTCCGAGTCATTCCAGGTGGGAAGGTGGATGCGGACCCGCTTGGGACTGCACTCGCCCGCAGCTCCCGACTCGATCCGGACCGGAGACTCGTGATCACGATCGGCCCAGCAATAGCGCCGCTCGTTTCGATCGAGTGCCACCGGATCGACCGATGCGACCACGTGATAGATCTCGCATTCGATCCACTCGAGTTGCGTCGGCACGATGAGCCATGCGGCGCAGTCGCGGGCACCACCCTCGAGCGTGGCGTTCACCTGGATCGGAGAGCGCGATTGGAAGGTCACGAAGTTGCCAAGCTGGTTCAGGATGGATCGACGCACGGTGGTCAGATTCGTCGGATAGAAGTTCCACCCGAACTCGTGGTTGGCGGCATCTGCGAAGCTCGCGGTCCTGGTGAGTCTGGAGAGGAACTGGCGGCGTTCGCGCAGCTCCTCCGCCCGCTTCGAGTCGACCTTTCCATCGATACCAACGCCCGCGACCGACCCGGAACCCGAGAGGGCACACTCGGCGACCTGACCCCGTTCATGCCCGGGCCTTCCCGGGCGACAGTCTTCACCGTCTCGGGCACCGCAGCGATGTGCGCCGAGGTGTAGACCGCCGGATCGGAGATTCCGACGCTTGGGTTCTCTCCCGAGCACGCGACGAGGAGAAGAACCGACAACACGACCGCGAGAACCAGTCTGATCTGTGTGAACATGGGTACCCCTTTGGAATGTTTGAACAACCCCGACCCCCAACTCATCTGCCTCGCGTCAGCGACATCGGCGGCTCGCTCAGCAGTTCGCGCAGCCGACGACGAAACGTCTGTTCAAGCTCCTCTTCGGTCATCCGCTCGACCTCTGCGATCCAGTCACGGCGTGACGATGGCGGAATCACGCGAGCTGCGGCTCGGCAGGCTCGCTCGTACTCGGCCGAGGTCTGCGGCTGTGGGCCGCCGTAGCCGTGGCGGAACGGCTCGAGCATCGCGATGAAGACGCGAAGTGCCTGAACCCACCACTCGCGGTTCCAGTCTGCACCGATTGCGGCAAGCGCGAGCTCCGCCAGAAGCACGATGTTGATGCTGTCGGGCTGACCGCGTGAGCCATGACGGCGGAGCCACGAGACGAGCCTCGCGTCAACTGGATTCACCCCGTCGTGGCTCCCCTCTTCGACGATGAGCTCGAGTTCACCGGCGGCAAAGGCCAGACCTGACTCGACGAACCCCGAGGCCTTGAGGTCGGTTTCGACCTTGGGATGCCACGCCCGGATCACGTGCCGGACCAGGGCCTCGACGAGAAGGAAGCCGGCGGGCAACTCCATCATCCCGACTGACATCCGGACAGATCGTCCGACTTCTGGCTCATGGCCCCACCGATTTGAGACCCGCTCCGTCAGCCAGATGCCGACCTCTTCAATCGACGCAGCGCGGCTCGCGCGGTGAACATCTGCGGAGACGCGAACGGGCCAGAAGATCGCCTGGCAACGACGCTCGAGAATGGGAACGTTGGTGTTGATGTCGAGATGCCACCACATCCAGGCGGGACTGACTCTCGAGGACCGTTGAACATCATCGACGAGTATCGAGAGGGCCTCCGCATGCTCCAGATCTCGCACGGTGTCGGCCGACGGTGCGAAGGTCTCGCTGACGGCGAACACTGGGGGCGACTCCAGGATCGCAGCATCGCCCCCCGTTCCCCCTGAGCCGCCCGTTCC
>CAYXKH010000369.1:0-2095 GCA_964465255.1 uncultured Isosphaeraceae bacterium | reverse complement strand
TTTCCGGCCTGAAGAAGGTGCCGCGCACGCGGCACTCCTCATGAGGCGGAGGCGCAGCCGGAGCCGAAACCGTCGGCGCAGCCGACCACCTATCCCTCGAGCACATCCCGCAGCCGCCCACCCGCGCTCGCCAGTCGTCGCTCCGCAGCGTCGCGTTCGATCCCCAGTCGACTCATCGCAATGGCCACCTTGACGCTCCCGTCGGCCCGGGTGAGTAGCGCCGCAGCGTCGGCACGATTCGCAATCGTGGGGTCGACCGACATCACCACGCGGATGCCGCGATCGAGGAGCTTGGCGTTGCTCGCCCGCAGGTCGACCATGAAGTGGCCGTAGGTCTTGCCGAGCCGCACGAAGAGGGTGGTGGTGATGATGTTGAGGGCGAGCTTGGTGGCGCTGCCGGCCTTGAGTCGCGTCGAGCCCGTCAGCACCTCGGGCCCGGTCTCGAAGACCAGCAGGTGATCGCAGCAGGACGGAGTCTTCCCAGGAGCCGCGCACGAAAGAAGCGCGGTCATCGCCCCACGCGTCTTCGCCAGTTCCAACGCCCCCAGCGCGTACGGCGTGGTTCCGCCTGCGGCAATGGCCAGCACGGTGTCGCGCTCGCCGATGGCAAGCTCTCCAAACTGCGAAGCGGCGCCGCGGGGATCGTCTTCGGCGCCCTCGCTCGAGCGGCGAAGGGCCGAGTCACCGCCGGCGATGAGACCGACGATCTGGTCCGGATCGCTTTGAAACGTGGGCGGACATTCGCTGGCGTCGAGAACGGCCAGGCGTCCCGAGGTGCCGGCGCCGAGCGAAACCAGCCGCCCGCCTTCGGCGACTCTCGGCACCAGGGCGTCGATCAAGGACGTCAGCGCCGCGCGTCCGCGAAGGACGGCCTCGGTGACCGCCCGATGATCGTCGATCAAGAGGTCGACGATCGCTCCCGTCTCCAGCCGGTCGAGTTCCGCCGACTGGGCATGGCGACCCTCGGTGGCGACGTGCGATCGGTCGGGCGGGAGCGAGTTCATCCGCCGATCACATCTCCATGACGTAGGCGAAGAGCAGCGGCGCCACGATGGTCGCGTCGCTTTCGATCACGAACTTCGGCGTCTTCTCGCCGAGCTTGCCCCAGGTGATCTTCTCGTTGGGAGTGGCCCCGGAGTAGCTGCCGTAGCTGGTGGTCGAATCGCTGATCTGGCAGAAGTAGCCCCACAGCGGAACGCCGCTGCGCTTCAGATCCTGATGGAGCATCGGGACCACGCAGATCGGGAAGTCGCCGGCGATGCCGCCGCCGATCTGGAAGAAGCCGACCGAGTTCTTTGGAGCGGTCTCGGTGTACCACTCGGCGAGCACCATCATGTACTCGATGCCGCTGCGCACGGTGTGGACGTTGGTGATGTCCTTCTCGATGCAGTGGGCGGCGAAGATGTTGCCGAGGGTCGAGTCCTCCCAGCCGGGGACGAACATCGGAAGGTTCTTCTCGGCCGCGGCGAGGAGCCAGGAGTCCTTGGGGTCGATCTCGTAGTACTTCTTCAGAGCCCCCGAGAGCAGGATGCGGTAGAAGAACTCGTGCGGGAAATGCCGCCGGCCCTCGCGATCGGCCGCGGTCCATTCGTCGAGCACGGCATGTTCGAGTCGGCGGATCGCCTCTTCTTCGGGGATGCAGGTGTCGGTGACGCGGTTGAGATGGCGGGCGTGCAGCTTGGTCTCTTCACTCGCCGGAAGTTCACGCCAGTGGGGCACGCGCACATAGTGCGAGTGGGCCACGAGGTTGAAGACGTCCTCCTCGAGATTGGCGCCGGTGCAGGTGATGGCATGCACCTTGTCGCGACGAATCATCTCCGCCAGCGACAGGCCGAGTTCGGCGGTGCTCATGGCACCCGCGAGGGTGACGAACATCTTGCCGCCGCCGTTCAAGTGGGCCTTGTACGCCTCGGCCGCGTCGATGAAGGTCGCGGCGTTGAAGTGCCGGTAGTGGTGCTTGAGGAAGGTCGAGATCGGTGAAGAGGTGGAGGACGTGGGCTGTGCCATGAGAGGCCGCAGGATACAGGGAGGGGCGGGGGAGGGAACAGACCGGCCGCGGCGCGGCCTTGCGGGGAGCAGACCGGCCGCGGCGCGG
>CAYXKH010000368.1:0-2109 GCA_964465255.1 uncultured Isosphaeraceae bacterium | reverse complement strand
GCCCGGGTCGGAACCCCGAGAAGATCTCGCGGACACACGCGAACGCCCGGGCGTCACCTCGCGGGAGTTCTGCGTTCACCAGTGGTTCGGTGAAGGTTCACCGAACCGTTCAAGGAGTGCTGGACGCAACGTACTCCGTCGCTGTTTCGTACGCAGATGACCTCAAGTCGGCCGGCTTTGATTGTCAGGTCGTGCAAGCTGTTCATCTGCCGGACTGTCCGTGATTCAGAGGCACTGGTCAACGGTCTCTGAAGCGTCATCAAAGCTCCCCGATCGGAACCGTTTCAAACAGAGAGATCTGATTGTGCCGTGTGCGTCACAGCCAATCGGGGGGGCGCACTGGTCTCCCGACGCCCCTGCGCCGCGCTCGCAAGCACTACAAGACAGTCCGACCGCACTCGTCGCCGGGTCACTGCCCGCCGGTGCCCGAGACCATCGCTGCTGCCAGGCCCTCCGCTCCGGACGGCCCAATCAGCGGCGGGCAGCCGCCGTAAGACTCAGATAGATTCCGGGCTGCGTACCAAGGAAAGGCCAGCAGGCCTGTGCACGCTCGCAGCCGGCCGGCTCCCGATGTTCGATCGCGGGAACACGGCCACAGGAGATCACCCGATGAAACTCATGAACCGCGCTCTCGCCGAAGCCTTCGGAACCTTCTGGCTCGTCTTCGGAGGCTGCAGCTCGGCCGTCCTCGCCGCGCTGTTCCTGACCGATTCGGCGTCGCCCATCAACCTCGGCATTGGCTTCGCCGGCGTTGCGCTCGCCTTCGGCCTCACCGTCATGACCATGGCTTACGCCATCGGCCACATCTCGGGCTGCCACCTCAACCCCGCCGTCTCGCTCGGGCTCGTCGTCGTCAAACGCTTCCCCGCGCGTGAACTCCCCGCCTACGTCATCGCCCAGCTCGTTGGTGGCATCGCCGGTGCCGCGGTCCTCTATGTCATCGCCTCGGGCCAGGACGGCTTCGACGCCGTCGCCAGCGGCTTCGCGAGCAACGGCTTCGGCGAACGCTCGCCCGGCGGCTACACCATGTTCGCCGCGCTCGTCGCCGAGATCGTGCTCACCTGCTTCTTCCTCCTCATCATCCTCGGCGCCACCGACAAGCGGGCGCCCGCCGGCTTCGCACCCATCGCCATCGGACTCGGCCTGACCCTCATCCACCTCATCGGCATCCCGGTCACCAACCTCTCGGTAAACCCCGCGCGCAGCACAGCTCCCGCTCTCTTCGCCGGCGTCGCGGCGATGGGCCAACTCTGGCTCTTCTGGGTCGCCCCCCTCGTCGGGGCTGAGCTCGCCGGCGTGGTCTACCCCCTCATGGCGCACGCCAAGGGCGACGAGCGAACCTGATGCAGCATTGCACCCGATTCTGCGGATGATCGTGATTCGCTGCCGAATCTTCCTCACGAGCATTGCGCCCGCGATCATGGAGGATCGTCATGGCCAAGCGATGGATTGTGCGGCTGCAGAGCGAGGAGCGCGTGAATACCGGTGGCTGTCCCGAATGGCATCCCCTTCACGGCGTTGGCTGGCGTCCCCCCTTGGACCGCCGAGCACCAGCTCGGCCAAATGTTCGAGGGGGTGTATCGCCGCACGCTGCATGCCACCCTCGGCTTGCCCGACCATGAACCCTGAAGAAGACTCGCGGTCAAAAGCGAACGCCCACGAGTTGCCTCGCGGGCGTTCTGCGTTCACCAGAAGGTCAGCGCGGTTGCACCGTTCCGTTCAAGTAGAGCGGAGGCGACGGGGCTCGACGGCGCGCGGACGCACACCGACGGCGGGACGCCTCGCGTGGACCGGAACGCTGCTTCCGGGCTCGGGTTACGGCGATAATCGGTCCAGTGACCCACCTGCCTGACAACGGGAGCAGCGGAGGCGTGCGGATGCTGTTCGCCTCGGTCAACGGCAGCAACGTGCAACCATCACCAAGCGCCAAGGGGACCTGTCCAACCTGCGGCGAGCCGGTGCTGGCCAAATGCGGCTGGATCAAGACGTGGCACTGGGCCCATGTCGCGGGGGGCGACTGCGATCCGTGGTCCGAGCCGATCGGACCGTGGCATCTCTCGTGAAAAAATGGGGACAGCCACCAAGTACAGCCCGGAGGCGCGAAGCCGG
>CAYXKH010000367.1:0-2110 GCA_964465255.1 uncultured Isosphaeraceae bacterium | reverse complement strand
CACGGCGTTGGGTGTCACGCCTTCGCGAGCGAAGCGAGCGGGGGCCGCGGCACCCCGAGGAGCGAAGCCGCCACCCCGATCCGTCAGGCTTTCCCCGGCAGGGCCGCGCGCCCCGCGCGGGGAATGCCCGCTGTGGATTGGTCGCTGCGCCTGCGATTCTTCGTGCATGCGAAACCCACGCCCAATCGCCATCGGATCAACCCTTCTTCTGTCCCTGTCGCTGCCGGCCTTCGGGTCGGTGGTCACCACCCCAACCACTGACAACGACGTTCTGGCCGACGCGCTGAACGCCGCTGGGCACTTGGAGATCGACGAGGTCATCATTCGAAACGGCCAGCCCGGGCAGATCGGCACCTACAGCAGCTTTGTGCTGCCACCGGTGACGATTGGCAGCGGCATCGTGCTGTCGAGTGGCTGCGTTGCCAATCTCGGGCCGATTCCCGAAGCGTCGGAGCCCTGGTACGACCCGGCGTCGCCGCCGGCGCAGGTGAACTCGCAGATGACTCCGTGGCCCGAGAGCGGCAGCACCAGCGAGTTCGAGGAATACGGCTTCGTCGGCGGCAACATCGAGAACTTCTTCGGCTGCTACGACGTGGCGTCGATCGAAGTGCAGTTCACGCTCGACGAGGACGCCCAGGTGAAGTTCGACTTCGTCTTCGGTTCGGTGGAGTTCCCGTACTGGACCAGCCAGTTCACCGACGCCTTCCTGGTCTTCCTCGACGGCACCGATCCCGAGAACCAGATCACCTACGACGCGGGCGGCAGCGCGGTGCAGGTGGGAAGCTCGTTCGGTGGTCTGGAGACGACGGAGGACGTCAACAGCGCCTTCTCGAATCCGCACGCTCTGATTCACCACCTGACCACGACGACCGCCGAGCTGAGCAAGGGCCAGCACGTCTTGATCTTCGAGGTGGGTGACGTGAACGACCACATCCTCGACAGCGCCGTCTTCATCTCCCACCTTCGCAGCGGCGTCGGCGATCAAGGCACCGAGCCCACCGAGGACTGCTCCGCCGATCTCAACAGCGACGACGTCATCGACGGCGCCGATCTGGGGATTCTCCTGGGCAACTGGAATCTCAATGCGGAGGGTGACCTGAACGAGGACGACGTCGTCGACGGCGCCGATCTCGGCCAGCTCCTTGCCGCATGGGGCGCCTGCTCGTAGTTCGCGACGCAGCCGTCCGACTGATCCGCCCTTCTCCACGACCGTCACCCGTCCTTTCAGTGGGTGACGGTCGTGTCGTTACGGTCCGACGCTGGGGGGTTGGAGTCGACTTCAGCGATTGCCCCCAACCTGTGTGATCGCCCGCCTGATTGGCCCACTGATTGGTCGCCTGATTGGCCCACTGATTGGCCGACGGGGCGCATGGCTGGGATGCCAACCGGCATGAGCACCCTGACCATCCTTCAGATCGTCGTCGCCGGGGGTGACGATGGATCTCGACGATTCGCCAATCGGGATGATTCGGGCGAGTGATGGGCCGCTTGAGGGACTGAAGCTGAGGTCGTCGGCGCCACAGCGGTACAGCGACAGGAACTCACTCGTGCATCCTGACCCGTGCCCAGCGGCGTCGGTCCGCGGCGATCTCGAATGGACGGCCGCACTCGGGGCAGGTCCCGGCGTCTCCGAGGGTGCTCAGGTCGTAGACGCAGTTCACGCACGCGCGACCTCGCGCCGCGCGCACCGCGCGCCTGATTCGCCCGTAGCCACGGGCCATCACCAGCGTCGCGATGAGCACCGGCACGTAGAGGATCAGCACCCAGACCAGCGGCAACCACACGCTCGGCGATGCCAACGTGGAATCCACTCCGGGCAGCCTGGAGTAGATCGCGCGGGCGAGCATTGTCATCAGCGGCAGAGCAATCCACCACAGCAGGCGACGAACCGCCGGCGGCATCGGATCGCTGGACCGTGCTGGAGTGGGAGCCGTCGCCATGCGGCCAGCGTACCCATGCGACAACACGCCGACCCGCCGCGGGGGAAAGGGAGGGCGCGTTGGGGGCACCAGAGTTGGGTGAGGAAAGTTGGGTGGCACGCAACGCCGTGAACGAATCACGCCCCCAGCGCCGCCGAGCCCGGTACCGCCGAGCCCGGTACCGCCGAGCC
>CAYXKH010000366.1:0-2121 GCA_964465255.1 uncultured Isosphaeraceae bacterium | reverse complement strand
CAATCCGTTCGCGGTCTCGGGCCTCTGCGGCACCGCGTCCTTCACGGCCTGCCTCCCGGCCGGCACGTACTGGTTCTTCGCCGCTCCCAACGGCTTCGAAGGCTTCCCCTGCGACAGTGGGAACAACGAGTACCAGATCACCCTGACCTGCGGTGGCGAGTGCACTCCGGCTGCCTGCGGCAACTCGGATCACGACTGCTTCACCGAGGGTGGTCCGTTCTGCTCTGACGCCGGCTGCTGCGAGATCGTCTGCTCGGTCGATCCGTTCTGCTGCGAAACGGCCTGGGACGGCATCTGCGTGGCTGAGGCCACTCAGTTCTGCGTCGACCCGCCGTCGAACGACGAGTGCGAAGGTCGCATCGAGATCTTCATCGGCGACACCGCCTTCTCGACCTTCGGCGCCACCACCAGCCTCCCGCCGCTCGATCCGGGCTGCGACAAGGGCTTCGGCACCGACATCTTCTTCGACGTCTGGTTCACGTTCAATTCGACCGAGGACAACACCCTCTGCATCTCGACCTGCAACAACGCTGACTTCGACACCCGCCTTGCGGTGTACGACGCCTGCGATGGAAACCTCATCGCCTGCAATGATGATGGTCCGAGCTGCACCGGCTTCACCTCGCAGATCACCTTCCCGGCCAGCTCGGGAACGCAGTACCTGATCCGCGTCGGTGGCTTTGCCGGCGCCGGCAACGGCGTTCTTGGCCTCGCGTATGGCGAGTGCCCGGGTCTCGAGTGCCCGGCTGCTGCCAACGACTGCTACACCACGGGCGGCCCCGGCTGCTCGGACATCGCCTGCTGCGAGCTCGTCTGCGCGGCTGATCCGTTCTGCTGCCAGACGGCGTGGGATGGCATCTGCGTCAATGGCGCCTTCGCTCTCTGCGGACCCCCGTCCTGCGACTTCGCCTGCGACAACGGCGCGATCTCCGAAGGCGAAGATTGCGGCTTCGACACCAACGGTGGTTGCAACAGCGGCGGCGATCCGTCCTTCTGGACTGACCTCGCCTGCGGCGACGTGATCTGCGGCAACGCGTGGGCCGACCTCGGCACTCGCGATACCGACTGGTACCGCATCAACCTGGCTGTTCCCACCGAGATCACCCTCTCGATGTCGAGCAACCTGCCGATGGTCTTTGGTGTGATCAACAGCATCGACTGCGCCACTGCGACTGCGATCGACCCGTTCGCTCTCACCGCGTTCTGTGGCACGGCATCGCTCACGGTCTGCCTTGATGCCGGTGAGCACTGGCTCTTTGCCGGTGCCAACGGTTTCGACGGCTTCCCCTGCGGCGGCGGCGCCAACGAGTACCAGCTCAGCCTTTCCTGCGTCGAGAACTGCAAGCCCCCGGTGTTCGATTGCCCGGCTTCGGATCACGACTGCTTCACCACGGGCGGCCCGGGCTGCACCGATCTCGCCTGCTGCGAGATCGTCTGCACCCTTGACGCGTTCTGCTGCGATACCTCGTGGGACGGCCTCTGCGTGAACTCCGCCCTCGCGAACTGCGGTGGTGGTGGCGGTGTGGCCAACGACGAGTGCGCGGACGCCATCCAGCTCTTCGCTGGGGCCAACGCCTTCTCGACGATCGGCGCAACCACCAGTGGTCCGGCCCTGCCGGCCGCGTGCGAGGAAGGCTTCGGTCTCGCCCTCGTGAACGACATCTGGTTCACGTTCACCGCGACCGCTGGTTCGCACACCTTCTCGCTCTGCGATTCGGGTTACGACACCCGCGTGGCGGCGTACAGCGACTGCTCCGGCACCATCCTCGGGTGCAACGATGACTTCTGCGGCCTCCAGTCGGAGCTGACCCTCGGCACGACTCCGGGTCAGGTCGTCGTTCTCCGTATCGGTGGATTCAGCGGCTCGGGAACGGGCACGCTGACCATCAACTGATCGGACAACCGATTCAACTCGACTCGTCGAATTGAATGACTGATCTCTTCGCCCCCCGGCTTCGGCCGGGGGGCTTTCCTTTTTGCCCCGAATGTCCACGCGCGAGCCGGAGGCTCAGGCGCGAGTTGCGGTGCCACCCAACGCCGTGAACGAATCACGCCCGCAGCGTCTCGCCGAGCCCCAGCTCGGCGTACGGCGACGCCGGTCGCCGTGAAGAACGGCGATTC
>CAYXKH010000365.1:491-2122 GCA_964465255.1 uncultured Isosphaeraceae bacterium | reverse complement strand
CGCGGCCACCACCAGCCTGCCCGAGCATCTGGGTGGTGAGCGCAACTGGGATTATCGATTCTGCTGGCCGCGCGATGCGGCGATGGCTGCGGCGGCACTGGTTCGAGTGGGGAACACCGGTCATGCGCTTCGGCTTCTCGACTGGCTGCTTGCGGTCGTCGACGACTGCGAGACGCCCGAGCGGCTGCGGCCGATCTACACCGTCACCGGGCGTCATCTGGGCCCCGAGGCCGAGATCGGCACTCTCGCCGGGTACGGCGGCAGTCGACCGGTGCGGATCAGCAACGCCGCCGCGAACCAGGTGCAGCTCGACGTCTTCGGGCCGATTGTCGATCTGGTTGCGCTTCTCGCCGATCGCGGGGCGCCGGTGTCGCCGGATCACTGGCGGCTGGTCCGGGCGATGGTGCATGCCATCGAGTCGCGCTGGCGCGAACCCGACCACGGTGTGTGGGAGATCCGCGCTGATCGACGCCACCACGTCCACTCGAAGGTGATGTGCTGGTTGACCGTCGACCGTGCCCTGCGTGTTCAGGAGCACATCTATGGACAGCGCGACAGCGATTGGGAGGCCCTCGCCGCGGAGATCCGCGAGGAGGTCATCGAGCGCGGGTGGAGCAGCGCACTCGGGGCCTTCACCGCCGCGTACGGCAGCCGCACGCTTGACGCAGCAACCTTGATGGTGGGCCTCACCGGACTCGTTCAGGCCGACGATCCGCGCTTCGTGGCCACCGTGGAGCAGATCGATCGTGTGCTCCGCCGCGGCGGAGTGGTGTACCGCTATCTCGAGCCGGACGGCCTTGCCGGTCGCGAAGGCGGCATGCTGGTCTGCGCGGGCTGGCTGGTCGAATCGCTGCACCTGATCGGCCGCCACGACGATGCCCGAGCCCTCCTCGACGAACTCGTCGCACTGGTCGGTCCGACCGGCATCGCTCCCGAGCAATACTGCCCGCGCTACCGGATCGCCCTCGGCAACATCGCTCAGGCCTACAGCCACCTGGCGATCATCAACGCGGCAGTTGCGCTCAGCCCGCGGTGACGACGAGGCGACGCATCGCCCCCATGGCCAGCCGCCATGGACTGTCCCCCGATGGACCGCTCATCTCCAGCTCGGCCAGACGTGTGCAGGCGGGTACGTGGCGATCGGTGCCCATGCATGGCGCCATCGGTCTCACTGAGCGCGCTTCACCAGGGCGGCGTCACTCCCGAGCCGACATCGACACCCGCGAACGAACGCACGGCTGGCAAGCCAGCCGTGGCATCCAGAGTGCTTGGTCGCCTCGGTGATGAAGCGACCCGCATAGTCGCGGCTCTCCGCCATCATCGACTTGTCGCGCGGCACCCTGTCGACGAGGACCAGCGCCTCCCATCCGCCCCGCGGCAGCTCTCGAACCAGAGGCCTCTGAAATTTGGTTCCTGAAGCGCTCGCTTGGCCGGTTCACGCTCCTGCTGGCCCGACTGCCAGCGTCGTCGCACGGAGGTTCGTGGACCCGGACTCTCACTCCTCCCTTCGCTCGGTGCTCCGCGTGAAACAGAATGACCGCTCGCCCCGCAACGCTGCGACGCATCATCCGTGCAACCCGCTCCTCATTCCTCATTCCCAATTCCCCTTCCCTCCCCGCGCCCCACAACCC
>CAYXKH010000365.1:0-481 GCA_964465255.1 uncultured Isosphaeraceae bacterium | reverse complement strand
GACCCAGTCGGCGCGCCGCTGCCGCCGCGCTTCGCGCCAGTTGACTTCTCCCCCACCCGCGCCGCGCAGAACGCCGCGACCATCTCGGGGATGTCGGAGTTGAGACTGTGTCCGATGTAGAACGCGTCTATCCGGCCATCGGCGGGACGACTATTGGCAGGACGGCCATCGCCGGAGAGTCTCTCGACGGATCGGGGCGGAGTCGACGCCCCCCGGGACACCGCCGCCACGGCCACCTCGCGCGATATCAATGCACACGCAACGAGAGAGAGGGAACGCATGGTTCGGAGTGTACCGAAGGATGTCGGTCGTCGGGCAGTGGATCGGCGACTCGGCGTGATCTCACTCAACGACATTCGTGGATCGGCTAGGTTGTGTTTGACGGATCGGATGCACGGCGCCCGTTCGGTTGCGCGATGGCGCAGGACTCGGCATCGTGTCGTCGGTCATCAGACCGGAGGTGCGCACGATGCGCCGATAC
>CAYXKH010000364.1:0-2131 GCA_964465255.1 uncultured Isosphaeraceae bacterium | reverse complement strand
CATCGACGCCCCCCTGGGACCGTCGAGCCCAGCTCGGCGGTCCCAGGCTCGGCGGTCCCAGGCTCGGCGGCGCTGGGGCCGTGATTCGTTCACGGTGTTGCGTGGCACCCAGCCCGCGACGGCGCTCGATCGACTACCCGCCGCAGTTGCCCCATCCGCTCAGGAGGAGGCCCAGATCCTCGCCATCGATGGTTCCCGAGCAGTCGATGTCACCGAGATCGGCCGGCAAGCCCCACTGGCTCAGCGCTCCGCCGAGATCCTCACCGTCGACCACGCCATCTCGATTGAGATCGGCGGGGCAGCAGTTGGCCAGGGCCTGGTCAACGCAGATCTGATCCCACGAGGACGCGCAGCAGAACGGGTCGAGGGCACAGATCGTCTCGCAGCACGAGGCGAGCTGGCAGCCGGGCGTGCCGTGGGCGTCGAAGCAGCAGCCTGCATCGGGCGCGCCGCATCCCCCGCAGAGCACGATGGCTTCGGCGACGCACACCGCGTCCCATGCCGTCTCGCAGCAGAAGGGATCGAAGCCACAGACGCTCGTGCAGCAGGTCTCGTCCTCACACCCGGGGGTGGGATGGACGTCGAAGCAGGAGCCCGCTCCCGGGCAGGTCGCTCGATCGCCGCAGAGCGCCTGGGCTTCGTTTGCACAGAGCTGATCCCACTCGATGGCACAGCAGAAGGGATCGGTTTCGCAGACCTCTGCACAGCAGCGGGCGTCATCGCATCCGGGCGTCCCGTGGGCGACGAAGCACGATCCGAGGCCTGGACAGATGGCACTTCCCGGCGCCAGGGTCAGCGTCCAGGCGAGGAAGGCGCCGAAGTCGCCCCCCGCGTTGTCGCTCACGGTGAGGCGCCAGGTGCCCAAGGCGGGCTTGCCGCCGAAGACGGTGAGCAGGGAGACCGGAGCGGGGGAACCCGCCGCGCTTGGGAAGTAGCTCCCGCTCGGCACGATCCAGTTGGTTCCGCCCTGCGCCGCGGTGGCCCAGAGGCCTCCCTCGAAGAAGTCGTTGAAGGCGTATGTGCCGTTGAGATTGCTGCTGTCGCCGAACTGCGTCTGACCGGGGAGCCCCACGCGATGCATCACCGTCTGGGTTGAGCCGGTTGGGAGATGAGTCAGGGTGACGACCAAATCGCCGATCCAGGTGTGGGTGAGTCCGACCAGCGACACCGTCACATCTCCGACGATGTAACTCGCCGCAACCACGATGTCGGTGGTGACCACGCCCGGGGGCCCATCGATCACACCGTCGGGAATCACGGCGCCTGAACCAATGAAGGTCTGGGCGCTGGCTGTGGCAGCCACCGCAAGGGTCAACGCGGCGGCGCGGACCGTGGAATATCGATGCATGAGTGAACGTCGCTCCTTCGCAGCCAGGGGAACAACTCGACCGGTCCCCGGCGTGCCGACCGCCTGCTCACTCGCAGTTGCGAAGCGTCCACGCAACGCTCCGCTCGTGACGAGCAGCAGGAGTGCGACGGGACGCCACGCGAGGGGAGGGAACGACCGAGCGTTCCGAACTCATCACAGCGCCACGCCGCTCCCCCAGAGCGTGCATGACTTTTAGCGAAGGCTGGTGCGGCATACAAGCGTCGAATCGGATCCTGTCCCAGATTGCCACCTCGTTTTGTCATTCCTGTCTTCCACCGGCCTTCGAGCGTGCTCGTGGTTCAGCAGGCCCAGGCAACCTTCGCGCAACGCACAACCGCCCGACATGGTCGAGCGGTTGTGCTCAGACATCTCCACCTCATCCGTCGTCGCGCCTCCCGAGGAGCTTCGTGAGGGGTTGTCGTTCCCCTCGACTGGAGCGCACTCAAACGCCAAGGGGATCCGGATGGGCACTGGCCCGTCCGATCCCATGAAGCCGCTTCATCAGCCGTGCGTGCCCGTGACGCTCGGTCCAGGGCGTGCGATCGCCGAGTCCCACGTGATGGTCGAAGGCCGGCGGCGATTCTGAGTTGTCGAGTTCGTTCCGTCGAACCCCTGCTGAAGCAAGTGACGATCTCCATCGTCGACTTGAGCGGACAGAGGGAACCTACACGCGGAGCAAGGTTGGGCAAGTGCTGATGCGAAAGTTCGTTGAGCGAGAACCGGCCGCTGCGCGGCGGTGGGGAGGAGCGGCCGCTGCGCGGC
>CAYXKH010000363.1:0-2155 GCA_964465255.1 uncultured Isosphaeraceae bacterium | reverse complement strand
GGCGAGAGCGCCGCTTTTACATAGCGGATGTCGCTGGTTCGAATCCAGTAGCGCCCATTCTTGGTCGGGTATCCGTGCTTGCTGGTCGCCCGCCTTGCGTTCGGTCCGTTCCCCCTTCAGGCATTCACGATGCGCCATGTCCGCCTTGTCCGCCTTGTCCGCCTTGTCCGCCTTGTCCGCCTTGTCCGCCATGTCCGCCATGTCCGCCTTGTCCGCCATGTCCGCCATGTCCGCCATGTCCGCCATCTCACCGCCTCTCTCGCTCGCACGTTCCTCGCCCTGCTTGGCGCCTGCGCCCTCGGCCTCTCGGTGAGCTGCGAGAACATCGAACGCCTCGACGAGAGTCCGCAGGTCGTTCGCGTCGAACGGGAGAAGCGTCCGACCCGCAAGCCGCTCGAAGTCGAAGTGCCGACCATGATGCGCGGCACGGTGGCCTCGGAGGCGATCATCCTCGGCTACCGCGATGTCGTGGTCCGCGGATTCGGCCTGGTCGTCGGCCTGAGGGGCACCGGCTCGCGTCAGCTTCAGACCGATGTGCGGGCGTTCATGATTCAGGAGATGGGCCGCCGTGGTGTCGGCGTTCCTCCGCTCGACGAATTCACCCCCGATCAACTGCTCGATTCCCTGGAGACCGCCGTGGTGATCGTCGAAGGCGTGGTTCCCGCGGGCGCAGTTGCCGGCACGGCCTTCGACGTCCGTGTCTATGCGGCGCCCGGCACCTCGACGACCAGTCTCGAGGGCGGCCGGCTCTACTCCTGCGACCTGCGCCCCGGACCGCTGAGCACCAGCAACCGTCAGGCGGCGATGATTGCAATTGCCAACGGTCCGGTCTTCGTCAACCCCTTCGCCGAGCCGAACCGCGCCAACGTCAGCCGCACTGCCGGCAGAATCCTCGACGGCGGCAAGGTGACGCGGAACATGCCGCTCAAGCTGCGGCTCTTCAATGCCAGCCACAATCGTGCGGCCACGCTCCAGACTGCGGTGAACTCCTCATTCCCGCGCGAGCCCGGTCAGCGCGAAGCGACCGCCCGCGGCGAGAGCGGCGAGTCGCTGGTGATCGAGATCCCGCCCAGCTTCGGCAATCGCAGTCGCGACTTCATCGAGCTGCTTCGGCACACCTCGCTGAGCCTCGACGCCCCCGAGTCGATTGCCCTTCAGATCCGCCGCTCCCTGCTGGCCAATCCCACCGAGGACGAAGCCGCGGCATGGCGCTGGGAATCGCTCGGCGTCCGCGTGCTGCCGATGATCCAGGATCTCTATGACCACCCGGAGATGCGGCCGCGGGTCGCCGCACTGCGGGCCGGGGCCCGGCTCAACGATGCCCTCGCCGCCCAACCGCTCCTGATCCTCGCCCGCGAAGGTTCGACCAACGATCGCATGGGCGCCATCCAGCTCCTCGGTGACATGGGGCTCAATCCGATGATCGACAAGGGTCTCCGGGACCTGCTTATGGACCGCGATGTGGACGTGCGGACCGAGGCCTTCATCGCCCTCGCCAAGCGCCGCGATCCGGCGATCCGCAGCACGCCGGTCATGAAGAAGTTCGAGCTCTGGAGCGGACCGTCCAAGGTCCCCACGGTCTACGTCTCGCAGGCCGGAACGCCGCGCATCGCAATCGCCGGTCCCGAGCTGGTGAAGCTCGACCTTCCGCTCACGATCAGCATCTGGTCCAACCGGCTGATGCTGAAGGGCGATCTCGGTGACGAGGAGGTCGAGGTCTTCTACCGCCCCGCCGACGGCGGACAGCACATCGTCAGCGACGGACCGGTCGAACTCCTCGAGTTCGTGCGCTTCCTCGCCCATCGGACCAGCGTCGAGGACCCTCGGCCGGGTCTCGACCTGGCCTACGGCGAAGTCGTCGGCGTGCTTCACGAGTTGTGGAAGGCCAAGCTCATCAAGGTCGACTTCAAGGCCGAGCAGGACCGACTGCTCGCGGCGATTCTTCGCCTCGAGAACGAGGAGGAGGATGAGGAGCGACCGGAGTTCTCCGATCCCGACTTCGACTTCCTCGATCCCGAAAACACCGAGGAAGTCGCGACCACCCGCGACGCCAGTCTCGCCCCCCTCGATCCGGTTCGGCCCGGTGGGAGCCAGGGTGTCCAAACCCCCAAGGGTGGTATAGTCCCGCGTTGACCGACCCCAAGGAAGGGGTCGG
>CAYXKH010000362.1:0-2171 GCA_964465255.1 uncultured Isosphaeraceae bacterium | reverse complement strand
GGGCGGGCCTGCGTGAGAATGCCCGTCGACTCGCGGGTTCCGCCGAGTCAGTCTCCGGCCCCCGCACCGACCAAGGTCTGCTTGCGCTCCGGACCCACGCTCACCACGTCGATGGGCGCCCCCACGAACTCTTCGATGCGAGCGAGATAGGCCTGGGCTCGCGCCGGCAGTGCCGATCGATCCGAGGCGTCGACGATCTCCTCGCGCCACCCGGGAAGCGTCTCGTAGATCGGCTCGACCCGAGCAAGTCCCTCGGCGTCCGGGAGGAATCGATCGGTGCGGGATCCGTCCGGCAGCCGATAGCCCACGCACAGCTTGAGCTCGTCGAAGCCGCTCAGCACGTCGAGGAGCATGCAGGCCAGCCCGGTTGCGCCGCAGATCATCGCCGAGTAACGCACCGCCACCAGGTCGAGCCAGCCGCAGCGCCGCGGACGGCCGGTGGTGGTGCCGAACTCGCGCCCTCGCTCGCGAATCCTGCTGCCGATCTCGTTCACCTGCTCGGTGGGGAACGGCCCGGCACCGACCCGCGAGGTGTACGCCTTCATGATTCCCAGCACGCGGTCGATCCTCCGGCCGGGAACGCCCGTTCCTGCGGGAACACCCAGCGTCGAGCAGTTGCTGCTGGTGACGTAGGGGTAGGTTCCGTGATCGATGTCGAGCAGGCACGCGTTCGCCCCCTCGAAGAGAAGTCGCGAACCCGCGCGCAACCTTTCGTGGAGGAGATACACCGTGTCGGTCACGTGCGGCGCGAGCAGCGTTCCGAACGCGGCGTAGCGCTCGGCCAGATCGAAGGGATCGAGCGGAGAGGAATCCACGCCGAGCGCCGCAAGTTCGGCGGTGCGGATTGCGCAGATCACCTTGAGGCGCCGCAGCAGCCGCTCGTGATCGAGGAGCTCACCCATGCGGATCGCAGTCGAGCGATGGATCTTGTCGGCGTAGGCCGGCCCGATTCCGCGCCTGGTGGTGCCAATTGAGAGATCGCTCTCGCCTTCGCTCACCCGGCTCGCCAGCACCCGCTCGAGGGCTGCGTCGTGCTCCTTGTGGTAGGGCATGACCACGTGGGCCCGGTCCGAGATGGAGAGGTTGCTCCCCACCTGGACCCCGCGGCCGCGAAGGCCGTTGATCTCCTCGACCAGCTTCTCGGGGTCGACGACCACGCCATTGCCGATCACGCAGAGCTTGCCGGGATTGAGGATTCCCGACGGAATCAAGTGCAGGGCGTAGCGGACTCCGTCGACCACCACCGAGTGACCGGCGTTGGCACCGCCGTTGTATCGGACGACGACATCGTGTTCGGCGGTGAGCAGATCGACGATCTTGCCCTTGCCCTCATCGCCCCATTGGAGTCCGACGACGGAAGTGTTCATGGAAGGATGCGACAGGGAGGAGGAGTGGGTGGCCATCGGGGACTGTCGAGGAGTGGACCGTCGAACGAGGGAGGAGGACCCTCGACGTCGAGAAGAACGACCGATCCGGAGCGAGGCGTGCAAACCGCGCGGTCGTCGCGAGAAGGAACGCGCTTCGAGCGGCGGCGCACCCTATTCTGCCCGCTGGTGAGCAACGTTGCACTTCCACTGATTTCCCGACCACCCGATGGGCGCACGGGGGCGGCGACGTCGGTCGCGGAACTCCCCTGGAGCAGTGATTCGAGGCGACTGGGGGCCCCCGGAGTCGACGGGGTCTACGTCCACGTGCCCTTCTGCTTCCACAAGTGCCACTACTGCGATTTCTACTCCTTCGTCGACAAGGAGGATCGCCAGCCCGCGTTCGTGACCCGGTTGATCGAGGAGATCGCCGCGGTCTCTGCGGGATGGTCCCGTCCGCTGGAGACGATCTTCGTCGGCGGAGGCACGCCGACGCTCCTTCCCCCTCGTCTCTGGCGACGCCTGCTTCGCACCTTTCGCGAGCGGCTGCCGTTGATCAGCGACGGGGAGTTCACCGTCGAGGCCAATCCCGAGACGGTGACCTCGGAGCTGGCCGACATCCTGGTCGACGGCGGCGTCACCCGCGTGAGTCTCGGCGCCCAGTCCTTCGAGCCGCGGCATCTGGCGATGCTCGAGCGCTGGCACGACCCGGCCTCGGTCGAGCGAGCGGTGACGATGCTGCGCCGCGCGGGCGTGCGGGAGATCAACCTCGATCTGATCTTTGGAATCCCCGGCGGAATCCCCGGC
>CAYXKH010000361.1:0-2183 GCA_964465255.1 uncultured Isosphaeraceae bacterium | reverse complement strand
ACTTGCGGCCGGAGGCCGCTACGGAGCGCTCAAGAAACCTCGCTCACACTCGAGCACGTACAGACCAGATTGCGATCGCCATAGGGGTTGTCGATGCGTCCGACGAAGGGCCAGAACTTGAAGTCTCGCGTCCACGGCGCCGGGTAGGCCGCCTGGGTTCGCGGATAGGGATGACTCCAGGTGTCGGCGGTCACCGTCTGGGCGGTGTGCGGAGCGTTCTTGAGCGCGTTGTCGGTTCGATCCGCACGGCCTTCGGCAATCGCCCGGATCTCCTCGCGGATGGCAATCAGGGCATCGCAGAACCGATCGAGCTCGCCCTTCGACTCGCTCTCGGTGGGCTCGACCATCAGCGTGCCGGGAACGGGCCAGCTCATGGTGGGGGCGTGGAAGCCGTAGTCCATCAATCGCTTGGCGATGTCGTCGACCTTGATGTCGGCGTCGCGATCAAAGGCCCGGCAGTCGAGGATGAACTCGTGGGCGACCAGCCCGTGCTCGTTGGTGTAGACGATGTCGAAGTGGCCGCTGAGCCGCTTGGCCATGTAGTTGGCATTCAGGATTGCAATCTCGGTCGCCCGGCGCAGACCGGCCTCGCCCATCATGGCGATGTACATCCAGGAGATCGTGAGGATCGACGGCGATCCGTACGGCGCCGCCGAGATCGGTCCGATCGCCTGCGGCCCGGTGCCATGCGGGGCCACCACCGGGTGCCCCGGCAGGAACGGCGCGAGGTGCCTGGCGACGCCGATCGGGCCCATGCCCGGGCCGCCACCGCCGTGGGGAATGCAGAAGGTCTTGTGGAGATTGAGATGGCAGACGTCGGCCCCGATTGCACCAGGACTGGTGAGGCCGACCTGGGCGTTCATGTTGGCGCCATCCATATAGACCTGTCCGCCGTGTTCATGAACGATGCCGCAGATCTCCTTGATCGACTCCTCGAAGACGCCGTGGGTGCTCGGGTAGGTGACCATCAGCGCCGAGAGCCGGTCGCGATGGGCGGCCGCCTTGGCCCGGAGATCGGCAACGTCGACGTTGCCGCGTTCGTCGCAGGTCACCGCGACGACGGTCATGCCGGCCATGACGGCGCTCGCCGGATTGGTGCCGTGGGCCGAGACCGGAATCAGGCAGATGTCGCGGTGGGTGTCGCCGCGGGCGTGGTGATAGGCGCGGATCACCAGCAGTCCCGCGTATTCGCCCTGCGAGCCGGCATTCGGCTGCAGGCTGACCGCGGCGAACCCGGTGATCTCCGCCAGCCAGCTCTCGAGATCGCTGAAGAGATCGCGGTAGCCCGTCGTCTGCTCGGTCGGCGCGAAGGGATGGAGCCCGCCGAACTCGCTCCACGTGACCGGAAGCATCTCGCTCGTGGCGTTGAGCTTCATCGTGCACGAGCCCAGCGGAATCATCGACTGGGCCAGCGAGAGATCGCGCGACTGCAGCTTGAAGATGTAGCGCAGCAGCTCGGTCTCGGAGTGGTGGGTGTTGAAGACCGGATGAGTCAGATACGCGCTCCTGCGGGCGAAGCTCGCAAGCCGCGGCGCGGCCGACTTCGCATGCTTCTCGACGAGAGCGCCGGCCGTGGCGGAGTCGGCGCCGAAGCACTCCAGAATCAGCGCCAACTCGGCCGCTCCGGTGGTCTCATCGAGGCTGATGCCGATGCGCCCGTCGGTGCGCACTCGAAAGTTGACGCGCCGCTCGCCGGACGCGGCGTGCACTCGGGCCGCGTCGCCGCCCTTGGGCGCAACCGTCAGGGTGTCGAAGAAGGTGGCCTCTTCGTTCACGACCGTGTGACCCAGCTCGGCGAGGGCCGCGGCGAGTCCGACCGTGAGTCGGTGCACGCGGTCGCCGATCTTCCGAACTCCCTCCGGGCCGTGATACACGGCGTACATGCTCGACATGATCGCCAGCAGCACCTGCGCCGTGCAGATGTTGCTGGTGGCGCGGTCGCGGCGGATGTGCTGTTCGCGGGTCTGGATGGCCATCCGATACGCGGGGTTTCCGTGCACATCGCGGCTGAGGCCGATGAGCCGTCCTGGCGTCTTTCGCACGTGCTCGGTGCGAGTGGCGAGAAACGCCGCGTGCGGGCCGCCGAAACCCATGGGAACGCCGAAGCGCTGGGCGCTGCCGATGGCCACGTCGGCGCCGAATTCGCCGGGAGGAACGAGCTGGGTGAGGGCCAGCAGGTCGGT
>CAYXKH010000360.1:0-2270 GCA_964465255.1 uncultured Isosphaeraceae bacterium | reverse complement strand
TGACATTCGCGTGGGCCGCCGCGGCTTCCCACGTTGGATCGGCTCAACTCCACGCGGCGAGAAGAAGTCCCAGATCGATCCCGTCGACGATTCCGTCGTCGTTCAGATCGGCCGCGGGGTCGTTCGATCCCCACACCGAAAGCAGCGCACCGAGATCCGCCCCGTTGATCACCGAGTTGTTGTCGAGGTCGGCGGGATTGTCGATGCGAACGATGCGGCCCGTGCCTCCCACCGGATACTGCGCGGCAGCGATCAGGCCGTCGATGGTCTCCTTGTCGGAGACGTAGTTGAACAGGGCCTGCTGGTACGACGTCCCGTAGGTGTCGAAGGGAAGTCCGGCGAACGGATACTGGTCGCCCCCGTTGGCCAGGAAGTTGATCGTGGCGACGTTGATCGACGGGGCTCCAGCCACGACGACACCGTTCGCCACCAGCTCCCGACCGTCGTCGAGCGTGATGGTCCGAACCCGCTGTCCAGGAGCGACGTCGACCTCGTAGACCAGGGTCATTCCAGCGATCTGGGCAAACCGACCGGTGCCACCGGTGGGGAATCCCGGCGGCGGGCTGACGCGGCTGAGGGCGTTCTCGAAGGCGGCCTTGAGGGTCGTTGCGGGAACGTCGGGGATCACCACCAGGAAGTTTGCGAACGGCAGGATGCTGAAGGTGTCGAGCTCGGTGAACGATCCGATTGGGAGGATCGAGTTGTTGCGAATGCCTCCGCCATTCTGGATGGCGATGTCCGGGCTCGCCAGGCCACCGAGCGCGGCAAGCTCCTGGGCCTGCCAGAGCGTGGAGTCGGCCACGAGGTTGCCGAGATTGGTCTCCTTCGTGCGGATGCTGCTGGATGCACCGTCGAGGGGAACCTCGCTGACGGCGATCACGTTGGCTGCAAGCGCAGCGACCGCGGCCGCGACCGGATCGACGACGCTCTGCTGCAGCAGCGGATCGGAAGCGACGCCGCCCGGCTGAGTCTGCGCCGCGACGCGGACCGGACCCGAGATCGGATCGACGCCGATGAGCCCGCCGTCGGCATCGAACTCGACCACGAGACGACCGAGGTATCGATAGTCGCCGCGGGTGGTGACGATGGGAATCACGTTCCCGTCGCCGTCCGTCGCCACCTGCGGATAGGCCCCGAACACGGCATCGGGAACGCCATTGTTGTTGTTGTCGACCGCGTCATCGGGAACCAGCGGGGTCCCGGGATTGGCGAGCAGTTCGCTGCCGCCGCCGGCGACAACCACGTCCACTCCGGTGAGCTGCGGGACCAGGGCGAACTCGTTCCCGATCCCTTGAAGGTGGGTGGTGAGGATGACGATGTCGGCGCCTTCAGCGATGCAGGCGTCGACTTCGGCCTGGATGATGTTGACGAGGTCGCTCGACACCACGATGCCTCCGGGGCTCGAGATGAAGGGCAGATCCGGCGTGGTCGCGCCGACCAGCCCGATCATGCGACCGTCCTTCTCGACCACCACGCGAGAGGCGATGGCACCGCTCTTCACCAGCGCCTGCAGCGCAGCTTCGGCGGTGAAGTCGAGATTCGAGGAGACGAAGGGGACGGGGCCGGAGAATCCCGAGACGAAGTCGGCCAGAACGGAAGGGCCGAAGTCGAGTTCGTGATTGCCGATGCAGATGGCGTCATAGCCGATGGCGTCCATGGCGATCGAGTCGTAGAACGGGACGCCGTTGGCGAGGCTGGCGTTGAACTCCGGACCGGCGAGGAAGTTGTCGCCGCAGGAGATCATCACGACCGCGCCGTCAGCTTCACCCTGGGACCGGAGCGTGTCGACGAGAGTCTTGAAGCGAGCGACGCCGCCGAACTCCTGAAGTCCCGATCCGGCATTGATGAGCTGGCTCTCGCCGTCGTTGTTGTGCAGGATGGTGAGCGTGAACGAACCCGCGGCAGCCGACGCAGCGATGAACGATGCGGCGACGAACGCGGACCCGACGATCAATCGATTGGACATATCAGCCTCCTTGGACTGGGGATGAACGTGCATGGCCCGAGCGCACCGGGACGGAGCATCTCCATCCCCGCGGTGCGGCACGCGGCGAGACCCGACTTCCTCCCGACGCGCCCGAGCCGGTGCCGACCCGAGCCGGGGAATCAGACCGTGCGGGTGTCAGGTCGGCGCGCAGGATGTGTCAGGGACGTGCGAGTTCCTCACAGGCTCTCGATGAGTCGCGGCAGTGGTTGCGCGACTGGTTGCGGCTTGGGTTGCGGCTCTGGTTGCGGCTCTGGTTGCGGCTCTGGTTGCGGCTCTGGTTGCG
>CAYXKH010000359.1:0-2282 GCA_964465255.1 uncultured Isosphaeraceae bacterium | reverse complement strand
CCTTGGGAAGCCGGAAGTCACCGACCTCGTGCCCTTCGGGAATGTGACGCCGCGCGAGCTGCTGCGCGTGGCTGCGGCCGTCGAGCGACGGTCGCAGCATCCGCTGGCGAAGTCGATCGTGAGGCGGGCGGAAGCCGATGGCATCGAACTTCCGGAAGCCGCGGAACTGCAGAGCATCACCGCCCGCGGAGTGCGCTCGACGGTGGAAGGCCAGATCGTCGAGATCGGCAGCCTTCGTCTCTGGAGCGAGCCGCTCCGCGCCGACCGGCACGGCAATGGTGACGCGATGGCCGCCGGCGCGCACGTCGTCGAGATCCCTGCCGCCCTCCGCCAGAGCGTCGAGACCGTCGAGCGCGGAGGTCGAAGCATCGTCGTGGTGCGCCGCGGCGACTCGTGGCTGGGCGTGATCGGCGTGGCCGATCAGCCGCGACGCAGCGCCAAGGCGACTCTCGCCCAACTCCGCGAGCTCGGGATCACGCGGCTGGTGATGCTCACCGGCGACAACGCCGCCGTCGGAGCGGCAATTGGCAACGAGGTGGGCGTCGACGAGGTCGCGGCCAACCTGCTGCCCGAAGACAAGGTCGAGCGGATCCGAGCCCTGCTGGCCTCCCACGGCCGCGTGGCCATGGTGGGCGATGGCGTGAATGATGCGCCAGCCCTGGCCATCGCCACGGTTGGCGTGGCGATGGGCGGAGCCGGCACCGCCGCGGCGCTCGAGACCGCCGACATCGCCTTGATGGGTGACGACCTGGCGCGGCTCCCCTTCGCACTGGCGCTTTCCCGGCGGGCTCGAACCATCATCAGGCAGAACCTGGTGATCGCCCTGGGTGTGATCGCCGTGCTCGTCGTCGCGGCACTCTCGGGAGTGTCCTCCCTCGGTCCGACGGTCGTGGTGCACGAAGGCAGCACCCTGGTGGTGATTGCGAACGCCCTGCGGCTCCTGACCTTCCGCGGTCCCAAGCCGGCGGACCAGCAACCCGGCGCTTCACTCCCCCGCTGATTCTTGCTTTTCCCGTGACGCGCGGTCGTCCGATGCCGCTCTGTCTGCGCGTCGGTGCGCACCCATGCGCGGGATGGGCCTCCGGAGGGGGGCCCTCCCGCTTTCTCACTCTGCTTCTTCGAGGGTTCCCCTATGACCTGGCCGCTCCAAGCTGCTCCCGTTGTCCTGTTCGCGCTGGTCATTCCACTGGTCGTTCTGGGGGGCGGCCGCGCGGCCCTCGCGGGAGGCGTCTGCCCGTGCGAGGGCGATGTCAACGCCAATGGCGTCGTCGATGGTGAAGACCTCGGCGATCTGCTGGCGGTATGGGGCGAATGCTCGGATTGCCTGAACTGCGCCGGCGACCTCTCCGGAGACTGACATGTCGATGGCAACGACCTCGGCATCCTGCTGGCTCAGTGGGGTGCATGCCCGCTCCTGCCACCCAACAACGACGCCTGCGCCAACGCCACGGTGGTCACCGGCTTCACCGGCTCCGCCAACCCCTTCTGCACCTACGGGGCCAACACTGATGGTCCGGCGATTCCCGCGGGCTGTTCAGCGCCCTCGATCAGCAACATCTTCAGCGACGTCTGGTTCCGCGTGGTCGCTCCGATCACCGGCACGCTCCAGTTCGGTGCCTGCGCCGACTTCAACGTGCGCATGGCGGTCTACGACGAGGGCATCTTCGGCGCCTGCGCCTGCCCGAGCGGGATCTTCCCGGCGGCTCTCCTCGGCTGCAGCACCACCGATTCGTTCGTGACCTGCGGTCAGGGCACCGCACTGCTGGTTCCGGTCGAAGCTGGACGCTGCTACACCGTGCGGCTCGGTGGAGCCACGGGCCAGCAGGGAACAGGGAACCGGGAACCGGCAATCTCGACGTCAACATCTACGCGCCCTCCTGCCAGCTCGCCTCCGCCAACACGCTGAGCGCGGCCGGACTCAATCCCGACACCGAGTTCGGGCTGAACGTCGACATCAGCGGCGACGCCGCCGTCATCGGCGCGATCTTCGACGACATTCCCCTGAATTTCGACTCCGCCGGGTCCGCGCGGGTCTACCGACTGAACGCTGCCGGAACCGGCTGGCTGGCCGAACAGACGCTGGTCTCGCCCGATCTCTTCGAAGGCCAGCGCTTCGGGATCCACTCGGCCATCGACGACGAGTGGATCGTCGTCGGCGCAGGCGAAGTCGACGAGGACTGTCCCTCGAATCCGGCATGCAGCACTGGAATCGCCTACGTCTTCCGCGACGATGGGGCGAGCTGGGTCCATGACCAGACGCTGCTCCCCTCGGGCGGCTCGCC
>CAYXKH010000358.1:0-2285 GCA_964465255.1 uncultured Isosphaeraceae bacterium | reverse complement strand
CAGCAGCGGACCGGACATGCTGCGACCGTTTCGCGGGATCCCTGCCACGCTGGGAATAGCCGGCACACCGTACCTGTTCCCCAACCGGACAAGGCATGCAGCGTGACGAGTTCGAAAAGCTTGCGGTAGCTGAACTAGACGCGGTCTTCCGATTCGCTCGCTTCCTGACCAGGGACGCGGATGCAGCGGAAGAACTCGTTCAGGATGTTTACGCGCGGGCCTTCCGTAGAGAGCCGATCGCCGGATTCAGTTCCCGTGGCGCTGGCATGCGGGCTTGGCTCATGACCATTGCGCGCTCAAGCTTTTACGGCCGGCTCGAACACCAGCGTGCCGGGGATCGGGCCCTTGCGCGGGTGGCGGAATCGGCCCGATTCAGCGGCGACGACGTCGAGGCCATCGACCCGACGGAGGCGAGCGACATTGACTGGACCCTCGCCACCAGCCGGATGCACGTTGCGCTGGACTCCATGAGCGTCGAACTTCGGGAGGTCTTGTGGTTCTGGGCCGTTGAAGGATTGAAGTACAAGGAAATCGCCGAAGCGATGGCCGTTCCCATCGGCACGGTGATGAGCCGACTCCACCGTGCGAGGGCCCAGGCTTCTCGAATGCTCCGTGATGACCCACACCTCTCACCGCAACTGAGCCGGGCGGGCATCATCGAACCTCGCCCGGAAACCCAACAAGTCGAAGCACGAGAATGAGCATGTCAGAGAACACCAACCATCGACATCGAGACCCCACCGAGCCGGTTGCAGTGTCGACACGCACGCAGCTTCTCCGTGGGGCTGCGGATTCACAACTCAGCGATTGTCAGCAGGCGGAGCTTGCGCGGCACTTGGAGCGGCGCCCCGAGCTCCAGACCGTCATTGCATTCGAGAAGCGACTGCGGGAGACCGTCGTTTCCGCATCCCGCGGGAGTGCGCCCGGGGCTCTGCGAGACCGAATCACCGCGATTGGGAGCGACTGCTCGTCGGACCAGGTCAGCCTGCCGGTCCCGACAGTTCAGACCCGTCCGCGCCGGCGTTTCTCACAGCCCGTCCGGTGGTTCGCCGTCGCCGCATCGCTGGCCATTCTGGCGGGCGGAGCTTTCATGATCCTCCCTCAGCCAGAATCGGGACGGACGGACGATGTTCAGCTCGCACCGCACTATCGCACGTCTCTCGTGACGTTCATCAGCGCCCACCACGAAGAGTGCGAGGTCCATGCCGACATGATCGGGATGCGGTTCAAGACCACCAAGCTCGGCGACGTTTCGGCGGAGTTCAGTCGCGTGCTTGGGAGCACGCCCGACATCGGCCATGTTGAAGAGAGCGGATTCAAGCTCCTGGGTGCTGGGCCTTGCGCTGTCCCTGGCCGCGGAAAGTCAGTCCGGATGGTTCTCGAATCGACTTCGGGCGATCCGCCGAGCGGCGGTCGCGGGGCAATCGTGAGCATCCACATCCAGCAGGACACCGGCGAACTCGATCTCGAAAGAGGCAGGACCTATCGACTGGTGGACACGATCGCTCCAAAGGGTTCCGCACCCGCGGAGATCTTCGTCTGGCGTCGCCACGGATTCATCTACTTCCTGACATCCAACTCCGAACCGGCCATGCAGCTGGCACGGGCGGCGTTCGGTGCCGAGGAGCCCTCCGGGACGATCTGACACGCTCCTGGTGATGCAGTGCCGATCCTTCGGGGACGGGTGCCCGACAGCCGGTTGCGCCACGCGGCCAGACGCTTCGGCGAGATCCCCAACGCGAAGCCCACAACGCATGCCTGATTGATGGCCGTCATCCGCACCACGCCGGCGATCTCCCATCGCCTCGCAGACGTGATGGCGGCTTCTCCGGTGACCTCGATGCGCCCGAGCTTCCGGGCCCGGCGCACGAGGTCGAAATCCTCCATCAGAGGGATGGATGCGAAGCCGCCGAGTTGCCGGAACACTTCACTCCGCATGAACAACGCCTGATCGCCGTAGGGAGTCTTGAAGAAGCGGCAACGGAACCTGACCGCACGCTCGATTCCGCGAAGAAGAACGCCCTTGCGATCGAGCTCGAATCGGAAGGCGCCGAGCGAAACCGACGGGTCTTGAAGCGTCCGCTGCACGATGTCGGTGAACCCAGTGGGCAGGGTCGTGTCGGCGTGGAGGAACAGCAGGGCGCGGCCGCGAGCGAGCCCTGCGCCCGCATTGAGCTGGGGGCCGCGCCCCCGCGGGGCGATGATGACGCGTGCGCCGTGGGCCGCCGCAATTGACCGGGTGCCGTCGTCACTGCCACCGTCGGCGACGATCACCTCGACGCCGA
>CAYXKH010000357.1:0-2297 GCA_964465255.1 uncultured Isosphaeraceae bacterium | reverse complement strand
AGACGCGTCTCGAGCGTCTCGCTCATTCCTGAAAGGCGCAGGCGCCGAAGCGCGGCGCGTGTCGATTCGCGGATCGATCCTGTCATGCTTGTCATGCTTGTCATGCTTGTCATGCCCGTCCTGCTCCTTCTTGGATGGTGGACGCTCGCGCGCCCGATGGTGATGCGCGTCCGCGCACGACACGCTCATCGCGTCGCGACCGCAGGTCCGCGCTGAAACGCCCGGCTGGCCAGTCGCTGATACTCCTCCAGCGGTCTGATCAGCGGGTCATCGCTGACACACTCGAACGACTGCTGCTCGATCGCCTGCTCCCCCGCCTGCATGAGCCGACGCAGGTCGCGAAGACGATGGGCACCATGTCCCGCAGCGACCTTGCAGGCGCGCTCGAGCTGCGCCACGGGATGTCGCTCGGCCAGCGAGCGCAGCCCGGCGATCGTGCGGAGTGCCTCGACGCCCCGGTGCTCGACGACCTGCGCCGCCCATTGCTCCGTGAATCGGCCGATCAGTCGGGCGCGGGAGATCAGGTACGCCGCACCACGCTCCACCGAGGAGATCTTGCGACTGGCGATGTGAGCGCGTTCCGTGCTGAATCGACCCGGATCGCACTGCGCATGCACCGCGATCTGCGTGAGCCGCGAGTCGAGGATGCGCACCACGCGTCCATCCCAGCACGCCCAGACGTCGCGTCCGACATGCTCCGGCGGCACCGAGTAGTACGCCTTCGCCACCTCGACGTGACCGTCGCGATGCACTCGTCGCCGAGCCTCGCGGAAGCATGGACATCGTCCAGCCGGCAGCGGCAGCAGCGCCGCTCGCTCCGCCGACTCGAAGTGCTCGCCAACCTGCTTTCGCGTCGTGCCATGCACGCGCCGATCGGCGACCGTGCTCTCCCATCGCAGCAGATGCTCGTTGATCGCGGCGAGTGTCGCGAACTCGCGACCCTTCAGGCCGCTGTCCTTCACGTACGCCACGCCGCGCTCGACCTTGCCCCCCTGGAAGCTTGTGACGCGGCGTGTACGGCTTCGTCGGCAGGATCACCGTGCCGTGATGCCTCGCGAACGCCACGATCTTCGGATTCAGCTCCGGATCAAACCAGTCGGCCTTCAGCACCGCCGCCTTGAGATTG
The DNA here is from genome assembly GCA_964465255.1 of uncultured Isosphaeraceae bacterium. GTDB lineage: Bacteria > Planctomycetota > Phycisphaerae > Phycisphaerales > SM1A02 > CAYXKH01. The sequence goes on along the minus strand of CAYXKH010000357.1, from coordinate 1,171 downwards.
TCGACCACGACCGTCCGCGGCACGCCACCGAAGTGACGAAACGCACTCTCGATCGCTCGGATGAACGACTCGGCATCCTGCCGCAGCACCGCCTCCGAGTAGCCCTTGCGCGAGTGACTCAGCACCACGCGCAGCACATGTGTGCGACGCTTTCGACCCTCGACCGTGATCGTCGGTCCGCTCCCGAAGTCCACCTGCACCTCGGCGCCGGGCTCGCACTCCATGCGTCGGAACGGATCCGGCGTCGCGCGTCCCCGCGCCGCGACGAACCGACGCACCGAGTGGCAGCTGAGGTCGACGCCGTGCTCATCGCGCAGGTCGGCGTGGATGCGCACGGCGGAGAGACCGCGCTCGAGCATCGACTCGACCAACGTCCGATGCGGCCAGCAACGGCTGGAGCGCCCCGCCGGAACGACCGCTGCCGTGGTCTCATCCGCCGCGGGCTGAGGCGCGCCCGCCGCATCGGAATCTCCCACATCCTCGCCCGTTGCATCGGCCGCAGGCCGCTCCACCCCCAGCCCCTGCCCCCCAGGCCCAGCAGTGTGCAGGTCTCTGCCGAGCCCTTCCGGGGGACCGTCGGCATCGGCACCAGCGCCCGGAACGCCGATGGGCACCTCGCCCGGAGTGGCCGGATTCGGACTCCGCGGCGCCTCCGACACCCCTGATTCAGGCGGATCCGAGCCGGTGAGCGCCTTGGCCGGTTTTGCCTCAGAGCCAGCGCGACGCACATGCGCCGCCACCGTCTCCCGATGCACGCCCAGCTCGCGCGCGATCCTCCGGAACGACCAGCCCTGCCGATGCAACTCCAGAACACACAATGTCTTGGCCATCTTCAGCCGATTCGCCATGCCGTCTCCCTCGACCCCCCACGCACCATGCGCAGGGCGGAACGGGAGCTTGGGCGCGAACCGCCTCCAGGTGGCCGGTTTTCAGGCGCTCATGAGTGGCCGGTTTTGGGCGCTCATTGACAGTTAGGCTGATCCGTCGAATCTACAAACCATGTTCCAGCCCGCGGTACAAACCTTGAGAGGTCAAAGACTTACGCGATTTGCGGCCGCAAAAGTGATTGCGTGTTACACTGACAGAAGGTCGGGTTCCGCCGCGTATGCGGATCGGTCTAAGAGACTGTTTCAGAACACAGGTATCGGCCGATGAATGCTGCCATCTTCAC
>CAYXKH010000356.1:0-2329 GCA_964465255.1 uncultured Isosphaeraceae bacterium | reverse complement strand
GGCCTGCCCGATCAGCTTCTATGCCCTTCGGGGTCGCGGTCAGGTCCGACACGCGTGGATGGCCTTCGTCGTCGTCGGCGCCGCCTTCACCGTCGCGGCGTGGCTCGGCGGAACCCTGCTGCGGCAGGCCAACGTGGCCATCAAGCACGTGACCTTCCTGGACCACGTCGCCCGCGTTCCCGGCGCGCCGCCGAGCGATGAACCGCAGTTCCAGCGAGCCCTCTCGTGGTTCTCCGTCTACCTGCCTTCGTATGGCTCGGCGGAAGTGCGCCTCGTCGGAGAGCCCACGCAGCGCGACCTGCTCGCCTCGTGGGCGGCGCCGGGCTCGAGCGAGCAGGGCTTCCCGGATCGCGATCGCTACATCGTCGACTACACCGATCTCAGCCGCGCCCGCTTTCCCAGCCGGGCGACCGCGACCACTCTCGAAGCCCACTGGCTGGGAGTCGTGGACGAACGCCGCTTCGGCTCGCTCCCTGCCGCCAGCGAGCCAATCGTCGAGCAGATCACCCGCGACGTCACCGGCACCCGCGTGCAGCTCTCGGGAGTGCTCAAGCACGGGCTGCCGGCGTCCCTCGAGAACGTGATCCTGATTCACGTCTCGTCATTCCGCACGCCTCTTCGCTCCGCCGCGGCCTCATCCGGAATCGACTCCGCCAAGCCCGCAATCCCCGGGGACATCCCCAACTTCGGTCGCATCGTGGCGATTCCGAAGTGGGAGCCGGGACAGTCGCTGAATCTTCGAGAAGCCCTCTATCGACTCGGGCCGCTGATCATTCCCGAACCGCGCTCCATGCCCTCGAGCTTCCCGCGCTCGCTGGCCGCCCGCTACACCGACGCCGTCGCCAAGCTCCATGGCGGACTTGCCGAGCCGGGCCTCGACACCGATCTTCGCAGGCGCTATTTCGAGATGCTCAGTCTCTTCAACATGCTCGAGCCGCCGCGCTGGCTCGAATCGCAGCCGTCGACCGTCGACACCGCAGTGCGCTTCTCCCGTCGGCTGGGGCGCTCGCTCGATCTCTCGCCGTGGTTCACGCGGCCGTGCGTGATCATCATCGGCCACCTGCGTGACGAGACGGTTCCCGCAGCGGGACGGATTCCCTTTCCTGTGGAGGTCAACGGTTCGGAGCCGCCTTCCGAGGGGTGGACCATCGTCCGCTGGATCTGCCCGCTGCCGCTCGACGGCGAGCTGGTGATTCCCGCGCCGCGCGAGAGCAGCGCCGCGCGTCCGACTCCGCCGCCGGCTCCCACCACGCCCTAGCGCTTCACCCTGCCTCAACCTCCCCGCCTACGCCGCCGTACGCCCAACCGCACGGAGTTCTTCCCCCGATGGCGATGATCGAGACCATCAACCTCACCAAGAAGTACGGCGACCTGATTGCCCTCAACAACCTCAATCTCACGATTGATCAGGGCTCGTGCTTCGGCTTCATCGGACCCAACGGCGCCGGGAAGACCACGACCATCAAGATTCTGGCGACTCTGCTCAAGCCGAGCTGGGGCGAGGCCCGCATCGACGGCCACACCGTCGGCTACCAGAACCATCTGATCCGCCCGGTGATCGGCTACGTGCCCGACTTCATGGGCGCCTACGACGACATGGTGGTCAGCGAGTACCTGGAGTTCTTCGCCGCCTGCTACGGGATCCACGGCAAGCAGCGGGACCGGGTGATCGCTGACGTGCTCAACCTCACCGATCTGATCCACAAGTCCAACACCGAGGTGAACGGTCTCTCCCGCGGCATGCAGCAGCGGCTCAGCGTGGCCCGCGTGCTGCTTCACGATCCCAAGGTGCTGCTGATGGACGAGCCCGCCAGCGGGCTCGATCCGCGGGCCCGAATCGAGATGCGCGAGCTCCTGAAGGAGCTGCGGCGGATGGGGAAGACGATCATCATCAGCTCCCACATCCTTCACGAGCTGGCCGAGCTCTGCAACGTCATCGGGATCATCGAGCAGGGACAACTGGTGTTTTCGGGTCCCGTCGCCGACATCATGGCCCGCACCAGCACCGGTCTGGTCGTCCACATCGTGGTCGACGATCGCGTGGCCCAGGCCGCGGAACTGCTGCGGCAGGTGAAGGGCATCAGTCGGGTCGAGGTGGTGACCTCGCTCGAGAAGCCGCGCATCGACGTGACCATCGACCCGCGCAGTGGACTCACGCTGAGCGAACTCCCCAACCGGCTCATCGCCCAGGGATTCCGCATCAGCGAACTGCGTCAGGAGCAGGTCAATCTGGAGACCGCGTTCATGCGTCTGACGAAGGGGATAGTGAGTTAGTTTGAGCGCTCCGTTCGGCCCTCCGGGCCGAAGTATTCAGAGCGCTCCGTTCGGC
>CAYXKH010000355.1:0-2347 GCA_964465255.1 uncultured Isosphaeraceae bacterium | reverse complement strand
ATGCACGGCTGCAAGTCGTGCGAGTATGCGGCGCACGAAGCCGTGCCGCCGAGCGCCATCACGCCAATGAGAAACGACCAGTGACGTATGTAATTACCCAAGCCTGCATTGACACCACGGACAAGTCCTGCCTGGACGTGTGCCCGGTGGATGCATCTACGAGGGGCCGGACATGCTGTGCATCCACTCGGACGAGTGCATCGACTGTGGCCTGTCCGCGCCAGAGTGCCCGGTGACGGCGATGTTTCAGGATGCGGACGTGCCGGCGGATCAGAAGCAGTACCTGCGGATCAACGAAGACGCCTTCAAGAGCGCGCCGCCGCCGCAGCGGCCGACACACTGAGATGCGAACCGGCCCGCCTTCCCCGTGCTTGGACACTGTCAAAGGAACCTGACGCATGCAGAACACCGATCCGCACCATGACCACGCGCCAGGCGCGTTCTCCCAGCCTTCCGCCGGTCCTGAAAAGCTGCCAGGAATCAGACACGTCATCGCGGTGGCCAGCGGCAAGGGCGGCGTGGGCAAGTCCACCGTCAGCGTCAATCTCGCGCTCGCGCTCCAGCAACTCGGCGGTCGCGTCGGGCTCCTTGATGCGGACATCCTGGGCCCGAGCATCCCGGTGATGCTGGGACTTTCCACCAGCCAGCAGCCCAAGTCGACCCAAGACCAGAAGATCGTCCCTCCGGAACGGAACGGCCTGAAGGCGATATCGATGGCCATGCTCACCGGGGACGACAACCCGGCCATCTTGCGCGGACCGATGGTGGGCAAGTACCTGAAAATGTTCATCGGCTCAGTGCAGTGGGGACAGCTGGACTATTTGATCATCGACTTCCCGCCCGGGACCGGCGACACGCAACTGACGTTGGCCCAGAGCGTTCCTCTGTCCGGCGCGGTCATCGTGACGACGCCGCAGGATGTGAGCCTCAAGATCGCCCGCCGCGGGCTGCGGGCGTTCGAGACCCTGAATGTCACCATCCTCGGCATCATCGAGAACATGAGCACCTTCACGTGCCCTCACTGTGGAAAGGACACGGACATCTTCCGTCGTGGCGGCGGCGAGCGGATGAGTCGGGAGCTCGGCCTCCCATTCCTGGGCGCCATACCGCTCGACGCAGACATCGTCACTGGCGGGGACGAGGGGCGTCCGATCGTGGCCGAGAAGCCGAACTCCGTCGCAACCCAGGCCTATGTCGCGATCGCGACGGAGCTTGTCGGCCGAATCCGGGCGCTCCCAACGACGGTGATTGAAAAATTCGCCTGGAACTGGCATACGAACGAGGGTGCGCCGGGCTGGGCGGCAAGCGCTGTCCGGCCGGATGGCTCCCAGACCACCCCCGTCGGTTTCCTCCGGCGAGATGCGCGCACGTTGTCTGTGCTCTGGGAAGACGGGCACCGTGACGACTTCGACGTCCGGGACCTTCGACTGGCATGCCCGTGCGCCGCCTGCCGCGAGGAAATGAGCGGGCGGCCGCTCCTCGATCCAAAGAGCGTGCTGCTGGACGTGGCCCCACGCACGATCTCCAGCGGAGGCAACTACGCCATCACGTTCGGCTGGAACGACGGCCACAGTACCGGGATATACACGTACAAGAACCTGAGGGCCCTCGCTGAGCGCTTCGCAGCCAAGGATGTGGAAGATGTCTGATGTCCTGACTGTCGATCCGACGATCACGATTCGCGCCGAGACCTCCGTCGCCGATCCCGACACGTGCAAGTTCACCGTAAGCCGGACGGTGCATCCGGGCCGCCCCTTCTTCTTCCCCGCCAAAGAATTGGCCGCCGGCTCGCCCCTCCCCGAGCGGTTGTTCGCGCTTCCCGGCGTTGCCCACGTGCTCGTTGCCGGGAACGTAGTGACGGTCGGGAAGGACTCAGGCGCTTCATGGTCAGCACTGAAACCGGAGATTGGAACGGTCATCCGTACGCAGCTCGTCACAGGGGTGCCGGCCATCCTCGAGGGCCCGCGCATCGCAGGTGCGTTGGGGCGCACCGACGCCGAGATTCGCGCGGTTGTTCAGGAACTCTTGGACCAACAAGTCAACCGTTCCATCGCGAAACACGGAGGGAAGATTTCCATTGTCCACGTGAGGGACAGAAACCTCTCTATCACCATGAGTGGCGGCTGCCAAGGATGCGCGGCCTCTCAACTGACTCTGCGAAACGGGTTCGAGGTCATGGTGCGGAGGGTGGCACCGGAGATCGTGGACATCGTTGACACGACGGACCACGCGGCGGGGAAGAAGCCATTCTACGAGCGGACAGGGGTAGACAGGACGCAAGGAGCCCAGGATGAGACGATGCGCAAGGTCGGCAACGCCGGCACCGTCATGCTTCGCGACTGCAACG
>CAYXKH010000354.1:0-2353 GCA_964465255.1 uncultured Isosphaeraceae bacterium | reverse complement strand
GCTCGTGCCGCCCGGGAACGCCTGGCGCGGGATATCGACATTGACCGCGAATCTTGCGACCGCGGACTTGAACTGCCGCGTCATGGGGGCCTCAGTGTGTCCGCGCGGCCCGGGGGTTAGGGCTCCGGGCCGATGCACTGAGGAAACGCCATGTCTGAAACGATTCAACGACAACTCGGAGCCCTCGGCAAGATGACCACGGGCGAGCTGGTGCAGCGGTACGCCGAACTGCACGGCCAGCAGTGCCGCACGCGGCACCGGGGGTACTTGATCCGCAAGATTGCCTGGCGAATCCAGGCCAACGCCGAGGGAGACCTGTCCGAGCGGGCGAGGCGGCGCGCCACGGAACTGGCCAACGACGCCGAGGTTCGCGTCATGGCCCCGAGGTCGCTCGTTGCGCCCCCGCAAGGCGGCGAGCCCGTCACGACCACGCGGTCTTTCACTCCTACCCGGTCCCGCGATCCACGCTTGCCCGCGGCTGGGTCCGCGATCATCCGGAAGTTCAAGGGCCGGACGATCCGCGTGGTCGTCCTGGAGGAGGACGAGGGCTTCGAGTTCGAAGGCGAGCGCTACGCCTCGCTCACCGCCGTCGCCAAGAAGGTCTCGGGCAACCACATCAACGGGTTCCGATTCTTCCACCTCGGGGAGGCCCGATGAGCCGACGCCGCGTGACACCGCGAAACGAGCCCGCGAAGGTCGCCACGAACGGCGACGCCAAGCGCGTCCGCTGCGCTATCTACACCCGCAAAAGCAGCGAGGAGGGGCTGGACCAAGAGTTCAACTCGCTCGACGCCCAGCGCGAGAGCGCCGAGGCGTACATCACCAGCCAACGGAACGAGGGCTGGGTCTGCCTGCCCGACCGCTACGACGACGGCGGGTTTTCGGGTGGCAGCATGGAGCGCCCGGCGCTCGAACGGCTCATGAAGGACATCGAGACGGGGCGGATCGACTGCGTGGTGGTCTACAAGGTTGACCGCTTGAGCCGGTCCCTGTTGGACTTCTCCAGGATCATGGAGGCGTTCGACCGCAAGGGCGTGTCGTTTGTCTCGGTGACCCAACAGTTCAACACCACCAGTTCGATGGGGCGGCTCACGCTGCACATCCTCCTGTCGTTCGCGCAGTTCGAGCGAGAGATCATTGGCGAGCGCATCCGCGACAAGATCTCGGCGATGAAGCGCAAGGGCAAGTGGGCCGGCGGTGTGCCCGTCTTGGGGTACGACGTGGATCGCACGAGCGGCAGCCCACGGCTGGTGATCAACGCGCACGAGGCAACTCGCGTCCGCGAGATCTTCGCGCTCTACGTCCAGAAGGGATCGATGCAGCCGGTGGTCACCGAGCTCCTGAGGCGACAGTGGCCGAACAAGCGCCGCGTCACGTCGAAGGGGAAGGTCAAGGGCGGCCGTCCGTTCGACAAGGGGACGCTGCACGTGCTCCTGACCAACCCCATCGTCGCGGGCAAGATCGCCTACAAGGACCAAATCTATCAGGGCGAGCACGAGGCGATCATCGACCCCGAGCTGTTCGATCGTGTCCAGCAGCAACTCCGGTACAACGGTCGGACCGGCGGCATCGAGGTGCGGAACAAGTACGGCGCGCTCCTGCGTGGCCTCCTCCGCTGCAAGCACTGCGACGCCGCGATGACGCACACGTTCACGGGTGCCCGCGGCAAGGCGTTCTACCGCTACTACCGGTGCATCAAGGCCATCAAGTCCGGAGCCCACGTCTGCCCTGCGACGACCCTGCCCGCGGCCGAGATGGAGCGTGTGGTCGTCGATGAGATTCGGGCCCTCGGCCGCGATCGCGGGCTGCTCGACCGCGTGCTTTCCGATGCGAGACTGACCGCCGACGCTGAACTCGCAGCGCTCCGGCACGAACGTGACGAACTCAAGACGGACCTCTCGCGCCGAGAGCGGGAACTCCAGCAACTGGTGACCGACGGTACAGCGGCGCGCGGCACAACCGAACGCCTCGCGGCGGCTCATGAGCGCATCACCGACGCCCGCCGACGCCTGCCCGACATCGAGAAGCGGCTGGCGGAGTTGGAGGGGCTCGTCATCACCCGCGAGGAGGCCCAGGCCGCCCTGCGCGACTTCGACGGCGTCTGGAACAACCTGATCCCGCGCGAGCAGGCCCGGCTCCTCAAGCTCATCTTCACCACGGTCGAGTACGACGCGCGGGCCGGCACCGTCTCCGTCACATTCCGGCCCACGGGGATCGCCGCCCTTTGCAGGCGCCCCCCCGACGCGGAGGAGGCCGCATGACCACCGTGACCCGTCAAATCCACTTCGCGTTCAAGGGCCGCCGCAAGCGGGCCGTGGAGGGGCCACCGCCCGACCCGGCCACGTGGGGGGGC
>CAYXKH010000353.1:0-2375 GCA_964465255.1 uncultured Isosphaeraceae bacterium | reverse complement strand
GCGCAGCCGAGGACCTAGTCGGCGCCAGCCGACGAGCCAGTCGGCGCAGCCGACGAGCCAGTCGGCGCAGCCGACGAGCCAGTCGGCGCAGCCGACGTCTCCCTCGCCCCAAACCACCCCACCACCACCAACACCACCGCCGCCGCGAGAATCACGGCAATCGTCACCAGCATCGGTTGCGCCGCGGCGCCGCTGGGGCCGAAGAACCATTCGAGTCGCTGGAAGACGTCGACGGCGACCGGATCGGCCGTGCCGCGGCGATCGATCGTGTGGGTTCCGTACGCGCCGCCGCCGCGGGCCACCCAGCCGATGGCGCCACCGCCGCTGGCCACCACGCCGATTGCTCCACCACCGCTGGAGAGTCCGCCTACGGCGCCGCCACCGACTGCCAGCGCTCCGGTCCCGATGCCGCCGGCGCCAGCGAGCAAGCCGAGCGAGAGACCGCCCAAGGTGAACAGCCCGGCGCTGGCGCCTCCGAAGGCGACGCCGCCTATTGCTGTGCCACCGAGGGCAATCCACCCGAAGGCGATGTCACCGATGGCAATGAACCCCTTGGCCACCCCGTAGCGGCTGTGTTCGTCGGGACCAAAGGCGATGTCGATGAGCGGCAGTCCGAAGATGCGTCGCGACGATCGATAGCGCCGCCCCGTGGTGGTGACGCCGCGGCGGGCCAGCACCTCGACCAGCGGCTTGCCGCACTCGGGACACGCGGCGGAGTCGACCACGCCGCGCAGCACGTAGCCGCAGTTGGCGCAGTAGGGCTCGGCCAGAGTCATGCCGGAGTTTGACTGTCGAGGATTCGTCGTCATCGTTCTTGCCCTGCTCACCCAATCAGTGCCGCCATGAGGCCGACGGCGGCTCCCGCGCCGACCAGGGCGGTGGCACCGGCGACGGCGCCGACCACCTTCCACTGCCGCGCCGCCCGGGCCCGGGCCTCGGCGTAGGGAATGGTCGAGAAGCTGATCATGTCGTAGAGCGGGAGATAGCTGTTCGGAAACGCCCGATTGAGGGCATGCTCCAGCTTCTTCTTCGCATGGAAGAGGCGCGACGCAGTGTGATCGCGCATCTCGATGAAGTTGCGAAGCGCCAGATCGGCGATTGCGTTGGCGTTGTCGATCCGCCTTGCCTGATACTCGAGGAGCGCGGCGTCGATGTTTCGCGACGACTTCAGGCACTCGACCAGAGCCACGCAGTCCTCGAAGGCGCAGTTGGCGCCCTGTCCGTAGAAGGGCACGACGGCGTGGGCGGCGTCGCCGAGCAGGGCCACGCGGCCGCGCACCCAGGGTCGGCAGCGGATCGTGACCATCGCCCCGACCGGATTGCGGCGGAATTCCTCGAGAAGCGCCGGCATCAGCGGCACCGCGTCGCCGAACCAGCGGTTGAAGAAGGCCCCCACCGAGGCGTCGTCGACGAGTTGATCGAACCCGGGCTCGTCGATGGACGTTCCCAGATGCGAGAGGAAGAGCGTGCAGGTGAAGGAGCCGTCCTGATTCGGAAGGGCAATCATCATGAAGCCGCCGCGCGGCCAGATGTGCAGGGCATTGCGCTCCATCGCGAAGCCGCCCGAGGCGGTGGCAGGAATCGTCAGCTCCTTGTAGCCGTGGCCCAGATAGGTCTGGCTGTAGTCGAAGCCTTCGTTCTTCTGCAGCGCCGCGCGCACGACCGAATAGGCGCCGTCGCAGGCGACGACCAGATCGCCCATGGCCGTGACACTTCCCCCGCTGCTCTCGTCGACGAACTCCACGGTGGCCTTCAACGGGTCGACTCCCGCGCAGCGATGGCTGAAGCGCACGCTGGCACCGGCCTCGACCGCGGCATCGAGCAGCAGGCGATTGAGGTCGCCGCGAGACACCGAGTTGATGGCCCGGTTGGAATCGGCGCTGTAGGGCTGGAAATAGAGCTCGCCCGCGCTCCGGGCATCGATTGGATGAATCATCCGTCCCGGCATGCGCACGCCACTGGCCAGGACGGCGCCGTCGAGCCCGATCGTCCGCAAGGCGTTGAGCCCGCGCTCGGAGATTGCCAGATTGATCGACCGCCCTCCGACGAACCCCTTGGCCCGCGGATCACCTCGACGCTCATACAGCTCGACCGCATGCCCTGCCCGCGCAAGCTGCGTCGCGAGAAGACACCCCGCGAGACCGGCGCCGACGAGAATGACGTGCATGGCGGAGAGGATAGTCGGCTGGGCCGCTGCGTATGAGGAGTGCCGCGTGCGCGGCACCTGTGTGAGCTCGGCACGATCGACGCGTTCTGCGCGCGCGACCATCCCCTCTCCCGCCAGCGAAGCGCCGCGGGAGAGGGTGGCGAGCCGAACGAAGTGAGGCTTGACGGGTGAGGGTCGTCGGAGGTCGGACGGCACTGACCGGACCGCC
>CAYXKH010000352.1:0-2391 GCA_964465255.1 uncultured Isosphaeraceae bacterium | reverse complement strand
GCGCTCGCGGGCGGCGTTGAAGAAGTACTCGACGAGCGAGGTGCCGTGATGGCTCTCGATGAAGTGGCGGATGCGTCGCGGGAGCTTGTACTCGCGAGCCAGTTCGACACCGTCCTTCACGTGACCGACGATCACCAGCAGACTCATCGCCGGACTCAGCTTGTCGTGCTTGTTCGGGCCCCTGCCCTGGTTTTCGACGAAATACTCGGGTTTGTTCATCTTCCCGATGTCGTGATACAGGGCGCCGACGTACACCAGAAGCCCGTCGGCGCCGATTGCATCCGCGGCGGCCTCGGCGATGTTGGCGATCTGCAGCGAGTGGTTGTACGTGCCCGGGGCCTTCTGCTGGAGCTGGCGGAGCAGTGGCTGCTTCGGGTCGCGCATCTCCGCGAGGGTGAGACCGGTGGTGATCTCGAAGACCCGCTCGAGTGTCGGCAGGATGCCGAGCATGAAGAAGCCTGTCGCCACCGCCGCGGTCGCCGCCCAGAACGCGGCTGCGGCGACACCGCCGAGACCGGCGAGGTTGGGAAGGCGGACCACTGTGGCCAGAGCCATCGCCAGGGCCAGCACGCCCGCAGTCGTCAGCGAAGCCTGGATGAGAGCGGTGCGATGGCGCACTTCGCGCAACTGCACGGTCATCGCTGCGGCGCCGCAGAGCAGGGCGATGAAGGCGCTGGGGCCGAGATCGAGAAGCAGACTGGTGAGCAGGCAGTGGAGCGTCGACACGAAGATCGCCAGTCGACGGTCGTAGGAGAGGGTCAGGACCATCGCGACCATGAGCGTGGAACTGGACGCCACGAAGACCAATGTCCACGGCGCTTCGATTGCAATTGCCAGGGCCGCCGCGGCGAGGCCGAGCATCAGCGCATAGATCGCGGCGAGGCGAAGCGGTCGTCGGCAGATCTGCGGATAGAAGGCCAGGAGATACGCGCTGAGCAGGCTGAAGACGAGCCCGCCGAGTCCGATGACGCCGATGATGACAATGGTCCGATGCAGGGGCGCCATCGAGCGCAGGTACTGCTGACCCTCCTCGATCGCCCGGCGCACCTGACCTTCATCGAGGACGTCGCCGCGCAGGTAGATCATGTCCCCGCGCTTGGCTTCGCGCACGACCGGGGCCACCGCGGCCGCTTCCGCCTCGGCCCGCCGGGTGGTCTCGGCCTCGTTGAAGAGGACCGTGGGCTTCACGCTCTGGAGGAGCGGCGTCACGAAGACCTGGGCGAGATCGACGTCGCTCACGCCGGAGTTCTCGGCGAGGCGAACGAGCCAGTCGGCAATGCTCCGCACTGGTTGGTCGATTGCGATGCCCTCGCCTGCGACCGTGAGTCGGGCTGCGGCGTGCTCGGCGCCCGCGGGAGTCGGCAGGATCACCTCCTTCCGCTGGGTCAGCAGAAAGAGCTGGCGGTCCTTGGGATCGAGCAGCGGATCACGCAGGAGTTCATCGCCGAAGAAGCGGTCCACCCAGCGCCGCCACTCTTCGTTTCGCGAGATCGGTGCATTCGGGGCAAACTCCTGGAGCTTGCGCACGCGAGCTTCGGTCAGGGCGAACTCCTGCACCAATTCCTGATCGACGCCGTCGAGGCCGACCTTCTCGAAGACCGCCTCGGGCAGACGCTCGAGAGCAGTGCGCAAGCGACCGAGGTAGGCCTCGTTCGAGCTGTAGATTCGAGGGGCGCCGCGGCGAGCTTCGTCGCGGCGGCTGCGGGTGGCCTCGTCGTCGACGACGACGTACGGCGACCTGACGAAGCGGGTCTCGGTGGCGACCTGCCCGACCGCGACCTTGGAGGCGGTGGTCGACCAGACGGTGAGGACCGCACAGATGACCGTGGCAATGACCCCGATCACCACGCAGTTGGCGGCTTCGGGGCGGCGCAGCAGGGCCGCCAGCCCGACCACGGGGCGCGGCACCGTCCTGCGGAGGCCTTCACGCCGCTTGACGCTTGCAGTGCGAGTGTTTTGGCCGAATCCAAGCATGCAAACTTCAGGGGAGGGTGCCTGTGAACGAGTCGCAGGCGAGTCGGCCCTCTGCGCGGGCCACGTCTCCGAGGAAGGGCGTCAATGTACCCGTCCGCCGGGTCAGTCCTGAACCGCAGGACCCGTGAAACTCTTCACGGAGCCCCGTCCACTGCTCGCGCGTACGCACAAGTCATTACTATTCATAAACTTAAAGCAGACTCTTCCGGACTTGACCGATCAAAGACCGATCATCTGTGGCCCAGTTTTCGGGCGGCCTCAGCTCGGGCCCAGCCCCTGTACGCTGAGCCACGAATGCCTCTCCGCGGCTCAGCACCACCGGGCAGCCCTCGCCTCAGCCGGGGCGCAGCGTCCTCTTGCGGGATCGTGCTTGGCATCGGGCTCGGCATGGGGCTTGGCATCGGGCTCGGCATCGGG
>CAYXKH010000351.1:0-2404 GCA_964465255.1 uncultured Isosphaeraceae bacterium | reverse complement strand
GAACTGCACGCGCATGAACATCGAGCAGTGGGACCCTGACGTGTGTGCCCACTGAAACCCTCCCAGATCCGAGACCCCGTATGCCACGGCTGGCGTGCCAGCCGTGCGTTCGTCCACACGCGTCACCTCGCTGCGGAGGCCGACGCGGCCCTGATGGATGGACACTGCAGGGTGAGGACGCGCGACTCGCCTCGCCGGCGCTGCGGCGGCCGACGCGGCCCTGATGGATACACGCACACGCACACACCCACACGTTCGCTCGCGAACGTCTCTCATTCACCGAAATGCCCGAGATGACGGACACCCACGTTCGCAGTGATTTCTCCGCAATCCCCGCACTGCTCCGATCCGCTGGCACTCTCCCGCCCTGACTCGCGTCGGTCGCCACGCGGGTGATGGCTCCTCCCGCGGCGCGGCTTTCCGGGGACAGCGAAGTCGCCTGCACGCCGGGCGTCACGCGTCGTCACGCGTCGTCACGCGTCGTCACGACTCACGCCCACGCAGGCATTCTGTGCGTGTCCAGTGTGCCCGCCCCCGGTGTGCCCGCCGCTCGGCAATCTCAGGACCGTCGCAATCCGCCGGTACTCTGCCACCTCGGCTCGCGTCGACAGCCACGTGTTTCATGTTCCCTCGGTGACGTTGCTCTCGGTCGCGCGGTGCTTTGGCTGGGCCCCCAATTTCGTGCGCGTCCAGTCCGCTCCCTCCAGTCCGCTCCCTCCAGGCCGCTCCCTCCAGGCCGCTCCCCGGTCAACGGGTTCACGCGGTGTTGGGTTCGGATGTGCCAGGCCGAGCCCGCGGTTGGGAACCCCTCTCCCTCGTCCCTCCCACCCGTCCTGACCGCACTCACGCGGGAGGCTTGTCGAGGCCGTCACGGCTACTCTTCGGCTGCCCGTAGAACCCTCACCATGGCGACGTCTCACCCCTCATTCCACCGACCGCCGCTGGTCGAAACAGCGCTCGCGGTTCATTTCAAGCGGTTAAAGGCCTTCCGGAACGCTCACTTGGGTCTATTCTGGTCGCAGCTCGCGTCCGAGTATCCGATCACCGACGATGCCGAATCGATCATGCCTCAGTTCGAGCGATTTGGGGACGAGCGCCCCGTCGAGTCGAACCGTCTCCCACGTCTTCGGCTGGTGTGAGGCCACGGTGCTCGAATCCGGATGCTGTCTCCGGATGAGACCCGGATGGTTCAACTTCAGAACGGAATGCTCGTCTTCAACTGGCGCCGAGTGGGCGACGCCACGAGCTATCCCCGATTCACGACTACCAAGCCTGCGCTGGACGCCCTGATCCAGCAGTTCGAGGCGTTTGTGTCCGAGCATTCGTTGGGCGCATTCGAGCCAGAACAGTGGGAGGTCACCTACGTCAACCACGTCCCGCGCGGAACGGTGTGGAAGTCGCCTGCCGACTGGCACCTCGTGATTCCGGGGCTGCTCGGCCCAGCGACGACGGCAGCAGAATCGGTGTCGAGCCCGCTGGAGACCATGTCCGGCGAATGGCACTTCGAGATCGCACCTCGGCGGGGTCGGCTTCACGTCAATCTCCACCACGGTTGGGTCGGACCGAGCCAGTCGTCACCGGAAGTCCTGGTCGTTGTTCTCGCCGCCCGCGGCCCAGTTGCCGAAGAAGGACAAGCCGGACTGGACAAGGGACTGAACGAAGGTCATCTTGCGGTCGTGGAGACTTTCGCCCGTGTTACAGGTTCTCAGGCGCACATGAGTTGGGAGCGAGCCACATGACGGCTGGGTTCTATCAGAGCGTGGTGGCGACGCCACCCCTTCAAGTCCGCTCCAACACCCGATCGACCTCCTCTGACGCCTTGGCCACTGGCAGTTCTGGCCGAGACGCGGAGCACTGGCAGACGCTCATCGATGAGCTACTCCGGTGGAAGGGCGAGGCGACTTCGCTGTTCGACGCGAGCTTCGTGCCCTCGTCCGAAGTCATCGAGACGTCGATCGATTTTGCATTGGATGTCCAGAGCCAGGACGACCCCGCGCCACGCAGCGTCGCCCCTTCGGGCGACGGAAAGATCGCATTCGAGTGGCGAGCGGGCCCACGCACCATGCTGGTCGAGGTACTCGCCGCTGGCCTGATCGAGTACACCGAGTTCTCAGGCGATCGGGTTGTCGAAGAAGGTGTCTATCGACGTGATCCGCGTACACGTCGACTCGAACTCGCCGCCGACTGAGTCGGACTGACTATGAGCTGCGGACTCGAGCCCGTCGATGACGCAGAAGACGTCCTCAGGCGCGTACCTCAAGCGTGGTACCCGAACGAGCGAGGCGAGCCTCAGCCGCGCATTGACACCTTTCTACCAACGAGTGCTGACCTCACCGGACTTTCGCTGTCCCGTGCGAAGTACCGCAGCATCGAGTCGGCGGCCAGAGGCTCAGATCCGTCCAAG
>CAYXKH010000350.1:1314-2417 GCA_964465255.1 uncultured Isosphaeraceae bacterium | reverse complement strand
GGGGAGTAGGGAGGAGGACCGGGAGTGGGGAGTAGGGAATCAAGAATGGGCTGCACGATTGAATGCGTGTGCGGCGTATCGACGCTGAGCCCCGACCAGAGGATAGGAATCGGATTGGCGCATCCCCTCTCCCGCTCGCGGGAGAGGGGATGGGGACTGCGGTGGTTCACGAATGGCGGACACAGGGTACAGGGCGTGGGGTCCACTACACCTCCGATGCCCCGCCCGTGCGATTGGCATTCGTTATGATCGCGCCCCGCGTGTCGATGCCCGCGGCGTCGTCAATGACGGCCGCAGATGGACGCGTGCTCGAAGTTCCTGTGGTGCTCGGCTCGACGATCCCCCGATGGCCCCAACGCGGAAGACCACGTGACGAACCCTCCCGAGGCTTGCAAGGTGCCGCTGGTCGTACAGGTCGGATTCGCGGGGTCGCGTCAACTGGCCGACCCGCCGCTTGCAGGCGCTGTCCGAGAGAAGTTTGAGACCGACCTCGTCAACACCCTTGTCGCTCAGCTCACCGGGTTGCGAAAATCCCTCGGCCTCGGGCCGCATCACTTCTTCTGCGGGGTGTCATCGCTCGCTGCGGGCGCCGACACCATCTTCACTCGGGCGTGCGACCAGGCCAACATCCCCCAGCGAGTCTTCCTTCCCGAACCGCTGGATGAGTTCCTGGGTGCACAGGGAAGCAGAGGCCCCGACTTTCAACCACAAGAGCAGGACAACGCCCGCAATTTGATCGGCAAGCCACATGTCGTCGAGGCGACCGTCGTCACGCGAGAATCGGGGCGCCACGCACGGTTTGCAGACGTCAACCTCGAGATCGCCTACGAGAGCGATTGCTTCGTCACCTTGCGCCGGGCGGGTGCCGGTCAGCAGCCCGCAAAGCCAGGAGGAACCGCTGATCTCTTCGAGATTGCGAAACGCCTTCGGAAGCCGCATCTCATTCTCGAAGTCGCAGTGGAGAAGGGCTTCCCGATGGTCACTGCACGCTTTGAAGAGGGTGGAGCATTCGACCTCCCGAGCCTTCCCGGGGAACTCGCGGTTGCACCGCCGCCCGGTTCGGTGCCAGGACCGGTGCCAGGACCGGTGCCAGGACCGGTGCC
>CAYXKH010000350.1:0-1214 GCA_964465255.1 uncultured Isosphaeraceae bacterium | reverse complement strand
CGGTGCCAGGACCGGTGCCAGGACCGGTGCCAGGACCGGTGCCGACGCTCGACGACTACACGAGGATGTTGAAGACACATGCGGTGCCGCTCGCCAAGCGGCACCGTCGCTTCTTCGAGTGGTCGGCATATGTGATCGTGACGGCCCACCTCCTGGCAACAGTCCTTGCCGTCATCGCCATGATGACGCACGAGGTTGCCGTGCTCAAGGTGGTGCTGAGTCTTGAGCTCCTCCTGATCGCAGGTGGCGTGACTGTGCACGAGTGGGTGCACCGTTCGCACCGGCTGCGCAGGTGGGTGGCCACCCGAGCAGTTCGCGAGCTCGTTCGCTCGGCCGGATACTTCAAGGGATTGCAGACCACGCTCGGACACCTCTCAACCGTTCCCTATCCGGCTTCGATCGGCCTTCGCGCCCTCGCCCGCACGCTCAACGTGCTGCATCTTCGTGATGGGTCGCAAGTGGCTCCAGCCGGCAATGGGTCGTCGGCTCCCTGGCAGATCGCCCGCGACAGATACGTCGACGTTCGACTGTGCGGTCCGAAGCCGGAAGGGCAGATCGCCTACTACCGGTCGGAGAGCAAGAGGGCGGGCCTGATTCGTGTTGCGGCGCAGGGGCTCTTCCTTCTCTTCTCCGTCATGGCGTTTCTCTTTTCGTGGCTCAAGCTCGAAGCGGCGATCACCTCGCACGGTCACGACACCTCCCTGTTGGCGCTCTTTGGGGCCTTGGCAATCATCCTTCCCGCCGCAGCGGTTGCAGCGCTGTCGATCGCGGCAGCACTGGATCTTGCCGCGCGCAAGCAAACCTATGCGGACATGGTCACGGCCCTCGAACAGATCGCGGCGGTGTTGGCCGACGCACCCTCCGAGCGAGAGTGCATTCGCCTCATCCTCGATGCTGAAGCCCGCATCCTCGGCGAGAACGCCAACTGGGCGTCGCGCCGTGCCTTCACCGGAAACCCGTGACCATCGATGACAACCGCACCGACCACGCGTACGAAGGGCTGGCAGGCCGCCGAGCGCGATGCCGACGTCACGGTGCTCCTCCCGGGCGACCTGCCGATCTTCTTTCGGCGCATTCCCGCTGCACCGCAGGGGTTCCTGATGGGGTCGCGGCATGGAGACGACAACGAGGAGCCGGCGCATCGGGTGGTGATGCCGAGTGACTTCTGGATCGCCACGTTTCCGCTGACCCAGGCCCAGTGGCGTTCGGTGGTC
>CAYXKH010000349.1:0-2418 GCA_964465255.1 uncultured Isosphaeraceae bacterium | reverse complement strand
CTAGAACGACTCGAGCGTGCAGAGAGTCGACAGCGGGGACAGAGTCGTCGTTGCGTGTGCGGCAAATGAAGATGTGGATTCGCTCTTTCAGTTCCGCGACGTGCTCGTGCTCGAGTGCCAAGTAGTTGTCCTTCCAAGTTTCGATCCCCGAGAACGCGAGCTTCGACTGCTCGAGACCCAATCGATCTCGATCGGTTTCCACCCGACCTCCAGCGTGGGCGATCAGATTCCGAAGCGAGCTGGCGTTCCTGAACCACTCACGGTCGACGAACCGCTGGCCGACACTGTCGAGCATCAGACCCACCCAGTCGACCGTGGACTCGTGGTTCTTCTTCCGGAGTGTCGCGCCGAGCACCTTGTATCTCTCGATGGCGTAGGACTCCCAGAGAAACCACGCTGAGGTGATGAACCCCTGTCTCGCGAGCCCAAGGGCGATCCGGAGCGGTCGGAGCGGAGTGTTGTTTGATACGTGCCAATCGATCGCGTCACCCGACATGAACGACACATCCCGGTGCTCCGCGAGATCGCAGTAGTTGTCCCAGAGCAGGGTCAGCGTCTCGAGAGCGGTGGCGGGCGTGTGCATGGGAATGCCTCGGAAGTGGTGTTCTTGAACGGATTGTCTCGGGAAGCATGCCGCGTGTCAGCACCCCGTCACCCACACACCACCTGCCCCTTCTCGAACTCTGGAAAGTGCCGGCGGACCTCGCCGCTGCCGACGAGCTTCGAGAAGGTGCGGAAGTCGTTGAGCTCTCGTCGAACGCGCCCGGCAACGATCGAGACATGCACCCGCAGCCGCTGCGCCGTCGCGCTGATGTCCGCGGTTGTGGCTGACCCCTCGCTGAACGCCTTCGGCCACTCCGTCGCGGGAATGAGGGCCTCCGCAGCGAAAGCGTTGGCCTCGCGTTCCACCTCATCGGTCGACTCGGCGCGGTCGAGATCATCCAAGAACGTCGTCGACTCGTTTTTCTTCAGATGGAGCGCGACGTGTCCGAGTTCGTGAAGCAGGGTGAACCAGAAGTGGTCGAGTCGATCATGTCGAAGCGTGAGCCCGATGATTGGAGTGCCGCCCTGAAGCCGCATCGCTGCGCCGTCGAGGCGCGTGGTGGGCAGGTGCGCCAGCACCACGAGGGCGATGCCGTACTTGGCGAGATACTCGCCGGCGGCGATCGGCCCGGACTCAAGCAGACTCAGTCCGACGAGCTGTCTCGCGAACTCGGGCGTGATTGCCGCCGGGTCGAACGCCGGCAGCGTGGTCGAGCATGCCAGATGAGCGACGCGGGTTTGCCATGCGGCCAAGGCGGCCAGTGTCGCCGGACTCTGTGCAGTGTCGCGAGTCCCGGTCCGCCGGTTTAGACAGCCGCGAAGCGCCTGCGAATCACATCTCTCGAAGAACTCGTCGAGTAGCCGGGGCGCCGCCGCACGAGCCGCATGACCGTTGCCATCGAAGTTCGAGAACCAGGAGCGCTTCGCCATCTCCGCAACGGGTGTGTGCCTGACGAGCTCGTCGGGCAGCAGCCCCTCGACCTCGCTGCGTTCCTTCCCGACCAGCGAGGCCAACGGAATCCCGAGCCCGCCGTGAAGCGCTCTGACCATGCGCAGGTTCAACGGCCGCTTGCCGGCAAGAACCTCTGAGACTTTGCTTCGGCTGCCGATGAACGGAACGAGGTCCTTCTGCGTCAAGCCCCCCTGTTCCATGCGGAACTTGATCGCATCGATCGGGCTGGGTGGCTCGATCGGGAAGTGCTCCGACTCGTAGGACTCGACCAGCGTGGCGAGCACCTCAAGCTCGTTCTCCTCCGGCGACCCGGCGGGGGCGTCCATGAGCGATGCGACTCGGTGCAGCGCAGCCTCGTAGTCCTCGGTCGACCTGATCACCTTGAGTTCGTGCATTGCTCCTCCTTCAACCTGGCTGTGCCGCCACTGGGTGCGAAGATCGTGGTTCTGTCCATCGGCATCACCGCACACTTCCGTCACCATCACGGCTCGACCGTCTCGGCGTCGATGGCGTCGTACTCGGTGTGAGTTCCAATGAACTTGATGTAGATGACCCGACGCCGATAGTGAATGCTGACCACCAGCCTGTGCTTGTTCCCGGCGATGTTGAACACGACTCGCGAGGTCTTCAGGATGCTCGCGCTGCCGAACGCCGCCTTCACATCGGGAGGCGAAGACCAAGCCGCTGCCTTGGCTTCTTGGAGCCAGGCCCGGAGCGGCGCCTCCGCGTCCCGGTGCTTCGCCCAGTACTCCGTCAGCGTTCCTTTGGCGATCACCCGCATCGGACAATACCCCGTTCCCAAATCAGAAGCAACGAACTTGTTCCCAGTTTGGGAAAAGTGTACACCTTGATGCCGACTCAGCCTCTGGCCGGGGGGCGATCTTGGACACGCATGATTCGCGGCGACCGATCCGCTGCGTCAA
>CAYXKH010000348.1:0-2428 GCA_964465255.1 uncultured Isosphaeraceae bacterium | reverse complement strand
GACACGGAGGACACGGAGGACACGGAGGACACGGAGAAGAGGGCACACGAGCACATCGCGGCTGGCGAAGGGCCGGCGCACACCAGTGCAGAGGGGTGTGTCCACGCTTCTCTCCCGCTTCAATCTCGACGAAGCGCGGTCGCAGCCCGCGTCGCCACTTGCAGAGCGTCGGATGATTCACGCCGCTGATCTGCGCGAACTCGCGTGAAGGGAGCCCGCTCGCCTGCCACTGCCTGAGCAGCTCGCCCCGACCGACATCATCGAGGATCGCCATGCCGAAATCGTCGCCGCAATGTGATCCGTGCAGGGTCGCCGCGAGGCGATGTCGATTCGTGGACGCTTACGGCTTGTCAGTGTCTGTCCGTGCTCGGCATTCAGGTGCGCTGGAGCACCACGTGGTCGCCCTTCCAGGGATAGGTGAACCCCTCGTGCTTGCGCAGCGTGAAGCCGCGGGCTTCGAAGGCCTTGGCGATGTCGGCGGTCTTCTCCCACCAGAAACTGGCCCAGAAGCCCGGCGACTTGCCTTCCTCGGTGCCGTGGGGCAGCTCGAAGATGACATAGCCCCCCGGACGAATGACGCGCACGATCTGGTCGAGCAGCTTGCCGAAGTCGAACGCGTGGTCGATGGCGTTGGAGAAGATCACGTCGACCGAGGCGGCGGCGTACTGCAGGTCGTGGAAGTCGCCGACCACGACGTACCTGTTGCCCTTGCCCGGCTCGAGATCGATGCCGATGGCGAAGAGGCCCAGATCGATGAACGACTTCACCTCGGTGCCCTGCCGCGCCCCCAGGCAGAGGGCGTTCATGCCCGGCTTCACGAAGCCATCGTCGCCGAGGCGCTCGCGAAGCGTCTCGCGGTACCGGCGGTCGTACTCGCCGAGGTCGATCTGGGAAAGCTTGGAGCTCTGGTGGTCGATGTAGTCCTGGTACGAGGTGTACTCGCGCGAGGTGAACGCCTTGCCCCGTTCGGAGTTCTTCCAGCGATCGCCGATGCGAAGCCGGAAGCTGACGTACGCCCAGCGCTTCGGCTTGAGCAGGTTGATGACCCGCTTGGGGTGGCGCGCGGTGCGCTTGATCTCGTCGACGACGACGCTGGCGAAATGACCCATGGACCGACCTCTCCCAGAGCGTGTGGATCCAGGGACGTTTCGCAGGAAAACATCCCTGAAAAGAACCTCGCGCGCACGGCGCGCGGGCGGCGGAGTGTAGCGGTCGCGTTAGGTGTCTGCCGCACGGCGGGCTCGGGGGCTCAGGGTCCGGGCTTCCGCACGATTGGTGGGGATGCCATTCGGGACAGCCACCAGTTGCGAGCCGCGAGCACGCGTCATCCCTCTTTACCGGATGGACGGCTTCCCCAATGTGTCGCCCTCCGCAATGGGCCGGAGCGTGAAACTCCGGCTGGACCCGATTCAGGGGGGAAGGTCAGTCCAGCGATGCGAAGTCATCCAGAGCAGATGGTGGGGGAGTGTGGCGACCACGCAGAACAGGAGGAAGGACGTGGCCATGGCTGGTGCGCTCGGGCCGGGCACGAGGGTTGAGAGAATGAAAACGATGAGTACCGACGGCACGAGCAGCGGAAGAGACTCCCGGTGGACGCGCAGCGCGTTGGAAACGTACCGAGCATGAACCGGACGCCCCGGAGTCAATGCGCGGAAACAATGTCCCAAGGAGTGAATGACGAGGAAGTAGGATCCGATCGCCACCAGCGGCGGCGCCACGGCGCTCAAGGCCACGACGGCGGCAAGAGTCGCCCATTCCTCGGTCCGTCCTCTGCGACGGGTGCGCAGCGATGCGGCCGACACGAGTGCGAACCCGATGAGAACCAGGATGGTCGCGAGTGACGCGATGACCGCGGGCTGTGGATCGGGGATGGGTCGGACGAGCCGAACGATCGATGCGAACGGGGCCAGAGAGGCCGATGGCTGGAACGCGAACGGGCCAAAGAGAACGACGAGCCCGCGCCCGAGGCCTACGAGGTGGTCGCTCCACGCAAGGTTCACTCGACCGCGGGTCCAGACCGAGTCGCTGATGCCGAAGTGATGCGCGGCCAGAAGGAGAAAGGCCACGACCGCTGCCCCCGGAAGCGCAACAAAGAGGCCGATGCAGGCGAGCATCACCAGCGCGTAGGCCGAGAATCGCCGGGCGGAGATTCGCCAGCTCGGCGAGGTCCGCCGGATTGCCGCCAGGTCGTACGCACCGTGGGGCAGGCCCACGATGAACACGGCCACGACCCAGAGCCAGGCACCCGAAGTCGCCGACGGCGTGAAGATCATGCACGCGCAAGCGACCGCAAACAGTGCGAGGATGGCCGTGAAGCTCCCGTGGACCCGGAGCAGCGGGGCTGGCTCGGATCCGCGGGGGTCAGCGGCGTCAGGAAGCGAATTCCCAGTCGTCGGCATCAGGTCGTCGGCATCAGGTCGTCGGCATC
>CAYXKH010000347.1:0-2434 GCA_964465255.1 uncultured Isosphaeraceae bacterium | reverse complement strand
GTTGGCGCCGCAATTGGCCCTGCGGACCGATCTTCGGTTGGTCTCTCTCCACGCACCTCGCTCGGACCGGATTCCAGCACCCGCGTGCGCCATCGCCTGATCCTCCTCCTCCACGGTCGGTTCGGCGAGGAGCCCTGCTTCGGCGCACTCGAAGCCGCGTTCCTCACGCCGCGCGAGGTGGGCGAGAGCGACGATGCGTCTGGGACCCGCGGCGGCGCCGATCTGGAGTCTCTCCCGGCTTTCGCGGCCCCGAGGTCGTCGGCACCACCACACGCAGACACCCGCGTCAACAGCCGGGAGAGCGTCCGCGACAGGACGAGAGCCAACCCCCGCGCCAGCATCAGTGACCGCGCCCGCGACAGCATCAGTGACAGCATCAGTGACCGCGCCCGTGACCGCATCAGTGACAGCGCCCGTGACACCGCCCGCGCCGCGGTCCCCGGACCCGGAAACACAGCTGCTGATCTCGACTTCACTCTCGAGCCGGGGAGCGTCCGGTGGCTCCAACTGACGAAGATCGATGCCAACGCCACCCTTGTCGAATCGACCACGAAAGCTCTCCTCGATCTTCTTCTCGCACTCAGCGCCTGGCAGCGGGCGCTGCCGTGACTCGGCGAGCCTTTCGGCGAGTCTTCAAGCTCCCCCGCTCGACGACGATCTCCCCGCACCGCTTGACCCTTCCCCCCGCCCCCGCTATCTTGCCGCACCTGATTGCGGGGTAGAGCAGCCTGGTAGCTCGTCGGGCTCATAACCCGGAGGTCGCAGGTTCAAATCCTGTCCCCGCTATTTCCTGGGCTCGGTGGAACTCCACCGACCCACTGGTGAACGGTGAACGCCCGCGAGGCAACTCGCGGGCGTTCGCGTTGGTACGCCAAGGATTCGCAAGGGTCTGCGCGAGCGCGAGGTCTCGGCGAGGCTCGGCTCGCGCGACGCGCGCGACACGCGGCGCGGCGCGCTGGCCGACCACGGGGCAGGAGTCTCGGAGTCTCTTAACCCGAGACTCGGGCCGGGTTATGGCTGGCGTGGTGATTACCCGAGGGTCACCAGCGGGGTGACGACACGAGAAACCCAACGACCGAGGCGCGGACAGCAGCTCGCTGCCCGCGCCTCGGCGTGGTTCAGTCAGCTGATCAGCCGAGCTGCTGCAGCCAGAAGACCATCTCCTCGAACGGCAGGGAGGTGAGCCACTCGATGAGCTCCTGCGTGCTGTCGAGGCCCTGCAGGAGGACCATGTCCTCGAGTGAGATGCCCGACATCTCACTGCCCGGGCCAGAGCTCATCGCCGAGCTGAAGGACGAAAGTCCGCAGTTCCTCGGATACCCCGGCCCCCACGCGCCGAGCACCAGACCAAGATCAGCGCCGTCGACGACATCGTCGCAGTTGAAGTCACCAACGCAGGGAGTCGCCGAGCACGGCCCCCAGGCGCCCAAGAGCAATCCGAGATCGGCTCCGTCGACGTTGTTGTCTCCGTTGATGTCGCCCAGCGCGCAGTACCCCTGGAGCTCGAACGCACCCATGTCGACCGTCGGGCAGGTGCCCGGCGAAGAAACGCGGATGCGGGGAAGCACCGCGAGGTCGAACGCGTCCTCGGTTGTCACTCCATCGACGTCGGCATCGACGAGATCCTGCTCGACAAGGTCGACCGAGCTGTCCCCCTTGTCGACAACCAACGACCCCTCAAGCAGCGTGAAGTCGCCGTTGACGGCGTCGGCGAAGTCCGGATCGACGTTCAGATTCCCCGTGCCCGCGAAGCCGCCACCCTCGATGTCGCTGTACGCAACGGTCGTCGGCGCTCCGAAGATCTGGTCGCCGGCCGTGTCGGCCTCGTTGTCCCACAGGATGCAGTTGCGGATCTCCAGACCGCTGGCGCTGGTCGAGGTCGCCACGCCGCCGCCGTTGCCGGCCGTGTTGCGAACGATGGTGCAGTTGATGATTCGGCGAGGAGTCGCGGTCGCAGCGTCGCAGATCGCGCCGCCGAGCTCCTGGCTGAAGGCACCCTCCGGCTCCTGCACGCCGTTGTCGTGGAAGAGCGAGTTCGCGATCGTGAACCGATGCGTCGCGTAGATCGCGCCACCGGCCTTGGTCGCCTCGTTGCGGGTGAATCGGCAGTTGGCGATCTGGGTGAGCGCGAAGCTCGTCTGCGCAGTGTCGGCCCAGCCGATGCCGCCACCGACGGCCGCGCTGTTGTCCTCGAAGGTGCAGCTCACGATGTCAAGGCCGCCGTCAGCGAGATAGAGCCCTGCGCCTGTTCCGCCGTCAGTCTTGCCACGGCGAACCGTCACGCCGTCGAGGCGGCGGGTCCCGCCCGCGCCAGTCACGGTCACGACGTGAAGTACGCTCTCACCGGCCTCAACGACGCCGTCCGGTCCGCAGAACGACGGCTCGGCAGCGACGTCCGCACAGCACTGATCCCACACGGTTTCGCAGCAGTAAG
>CAYXKH010000346.1:0-2456 GCA_964465255.1 uncultured Isosphaeraceae bacterium | reverse complement strand
CGGTGCTCAAGTTGCGTCGCGCCGGGCGCTGATGGTCAAGGCCACGCGGTCCGCGCCGCTCGATTGATCCGTAGCACGGGTTCCCTTCGCCTCGGGACAGCTCGAGCACGGTGTGGCAATCCCACCGCCGCCGCGCTTCGGAATCAGTACGCGGAGAACCGAGCGCAGCAGATAGATCGCCGCGAGTGCGGCCAGCGCCGAGGTGCACCAGAACTGCCAGTCGAGGAATGTGTCGGGAGCGGGCGCCGCGGTTGCGAGCATCACGTCACTCCCGACCAGAGGACCACTCGATAGGCGATGACTCCGGCAATCCAGGCCAGCGCCGTCATCCACCCCAGTTGAAGGAGCGGCCACTTCCAGTGGCCCGTCTCGCGCCGAACCAGAGCGAGTGTCGGCAGGCACTGCATCGCCAGGACGTAGAAGGCGAGAAGGCCTGCCGCCGCGGCTGGCGTGAAGAGCGGAGTGCCGTCGTCGCGGGTGGCGTTCCGCATGCCCGCGAGGATGCGGCCTTCGTCGGCGTCGTCGTCCATGCCCACCAGCACGACCATCGTGGTCTGGAAGACCTCGCGCGCCAGGAAGCTTGTGAGGATTGCGACGGTGAGCTGACGGTCGGCGCCCAGGGGCGCAAAGATCGGCTCG
The DNA here is from genome assembly GCA_964465255.1 of uncultured Isosphaeraceae bacterium. Classification (GTDB taxonomy): domain Bacteria; phylum Planctomycetota; class Phycisphaerae; order Phycisphaerales; family SM1A02; genus CAYXKH01. The sequence goes on along the minus strand of CAYXKH010000346.1, from coordinate 1,817 downwards.
AAGACGCCGCCGATTCTTCCCGCATAGCTGTTGAGCTGCTGATGTCGTCGCTCGACCGCGGCCGCATCTCGCAGCAGTGCCTCGGCCGTTTCGCCCTCCACCAGCGCCGCCTCGGCCCGCCACGAGGAAACCTCGGCCGGCGGCACAGCTCTGGGGTAGGCGCTGAGCCACCACATCACCACACCGATGGCGAGGATCACCGTTCCCGCGTTCTTCAGAAAGAGGAACGCCCGGTCGAGCATGCCGAGCAGGGCGCTGCGGATCGAGGGCAGCTTGTAGGAGGGAAGTTCGAGGACCATCGGGCGCGAGCGCCCGGGGAGAATCGTGCGTCGTGCCAACAGCGCCGTGAGCATGGCGGCGACCGCGCCGAGGGCGTAGCACCCGACGAAGGCGACTCCTGCGAGGATCGGACGGTCCGCAAGGAGGAGGCCAATCAGGAGCACGTACACCGGGATGCGGGCCGAGCAGCTCATGAAGGGCGCCACCAGGATCGCGGCGAGTCTTTCGTTTCGATCGGGGATCAGTCTTGCCGCCATGATTCCCGGCAGAGCGCAGGCATGGCTCGAGAGCAGTGGCACGAACGCCTGGCCCGGCAGACCGAAGCGTCGCAGCACCCGATCCATCACGAACGCGGCCCGAGCCAGATAGCCGGTGTCCTCCAGCAGACTCAGCAGGAAGAAGAGCAGGCAGATCTGCGGGAGGAAGATGACCACGCCGCCGACACCCGAGATGACGCCATCGACGAGGAGATCGGCAAGCTGCCCCGCGGGGAATGCGCCGCGCACGGTGTCGCTGCTGAAGGCGAAGATCGCTTCGATCAGGTCCATCGGAACCTTCGCCAACCAGAAGATGGTCGAGAAGAGTCCGCCCATCACCAGCCCGAACACGAGGAGGCCGAGGACCGGGTGGGTGAAGGCGATGTCGAGGCGGTCGGTGAGCGTGTCGGAGGCCTGACCAACCGCGGAGGCGCCTCCCACGCTGTTGCGGACGACGACGTCACACCACTGCGCCGTGGCGGAGCCCGGTGCCGGGAGCGCGCGGGTGGGCGTCGAGGCGTGGTCGAGGCGGCTGATGAGCGTGTCGACTCCCTGGCCCGAGCGTGCGCCGATTGGAACGACCGGGCATCCGAGGGCCTCGGCGAGCGCCTCGGGATCGAAGCTCAGGCCTCGCCGCGCGGCCACATCGATCATGTTGAGGGCGACGACCCCGGGTGTGCCAGTCCGCAGGACGGCGACGGCGAACTGGAGATTTCGGCGAAGGTTGGAGGCGTCGAGGACGATCAGCACCGCATCGGGGGCACACGCTTCCATTCGCCCCTCGAGACACTCGCGACAGAGCCGAGCCTCGGGAAGATCCAGATCGAGGGCGTACGTCCCCGGAAGATCGACGATCTCCAACCGCCGATTCCCACGCGTGCAGACGCCGACCCGCGCCTCGACGGTGCTGCCCGGGAAGTTCGCGGTCTTCGAGCGCACCCCGCACAGCCGGTTGAAGAGCGTGGTCTTCCCGGTGTTGGGGTTGCCGACCAGGGCGACTCGGCGAGGTCGCGGTCCCGCCGCGCCTGCGATGCGCGGCGGGCCACCGCCACCGAGTGCGGATGGTGCGGCGGTCGAAGGGTTGGGAAGGGGTGCCGAGTCGGGCATCGGTAATTGAGAACGGGTCGCAACGAGTGTAGCGGCCGCGAACGAGAACGCGGACTCGAACGCGCTCGGGGACTCGGGCCGACGGGGCTCCGGTGCGTCGAGGCATCGATCTGGGCCGCGCGGACCGGTCCCCGTGCGGGACCAGAGCCGGATTGTGCGTGTCCAAGAACGGCG
>CAYXKH010000345.1:0-2482 GCA_964465255.1 uncultured Isosphaeraceae bacterium | reverse complement strand
CCACCGCCGCCGCGAGAATCACGGCAATCGTCACCAGCATCGGTTGCGCCGCGGCACGGCCGATCCGGTCGCCGTCGACGTCTTCCAGCGACTCGAATGGTTCTTCGGCCCCAGCGGCGCCGCGGCGCAACCGATGCTGGTGACGATTGCCGTGATTCTCGCGGCGGCGGTGGTGTTGGTGGTGGTGGGGTGGTTTGGGGCGAGGGAGACGTCGGCTGCGCCGACTGGCTCGTCGGCTGGCGCCGACTAGGTCCTCGGCTGCGCCGACTCCTGCGGTGTGCCGCGTGCGCGGCACCTGTGTGAGCTCGGCACGATCGACGCGGCGCTGGCTGCGCCAAGCCTGGTCGATCGAGCCGAGTGGTTCAGGGGGGCGAGGGAAGGGATGACGCGGTCGCGGATGATCTCGCTCTGCTGCGGAATCGTCCAACCGCGCCCTCACTGAATCGGAGGACACGCCGCCGCTCCTTGGCGCGCGAAGTTCCCTGGTCCCCTCGCGGCGGCGGGGTGGCCGGCCTAAAACAGGTGCCGCGCCAGCCGACGAGCCAGTCGGCGGAGCCGACCCCCCATGCCCCTCATGCCCCTCATCGACATCACTCCACGCGTCTCGCCGCGCCTCGCCGTCTTCCCCGGCGACACCGCCATGTCGCGCGAGGTGCTGCTCGACATCGAGCGCGGTTGCAACATCACCCTCTCGACCCTGCGGGCGACGGTTCACCTCGGGGCCCATGTGGATGCGCCGAGCCATTACGGCAAGGGAGGACGCACCATCGAGCAGCAGTCGCTCGATCTCTACGTCGGTCCCTGCCAGGTGATCCGCGTCGACGTGCCGAAGCGGCATCGCATCCGTCCCGAGGATCTTCGCACCGAGATCAACGCGCCACGGGTGCTCTTCGCCACCGGCACGTACTCGAATCCGGACCAATGGGACGGCGACTTCGCCGCGCTCTCGGTCGAGCTCGTCGATCTGCTCCATGCCCGGGGTGTTCGACTCGTCGGCATTGACGTCCCCAGCGTCGACCTCTCCGACTCGAAGGATCTTCCCGCCCACCATCGTCTCTTCCAGCACGACATCTCGATTGTCGAGGGGGTCGTCCTCGAGGGTGTTGCTCAGGGGTTCTACGAACTGATTGCGCTTCCCCTTGCGCTCGAAGGGTTCGACGGCAGTCCGGTGCGGGCCGTGCTGCGCGGGCCAATCCCCGATGACGCGACGACGGCGTGAGATGACCGGCCTGAGTTGATTGGCGTGAGATGATCGGGGCAAGTGCCTGGCGGCACTCGTCGCTCACTCCTCGAGCAGCAGCATGCCGCGGGCGATTGCCAGCTCGAGGTCGGAGCAGACGTTGGTCGGGTCGAGGATGTCGCCGGCGCCGGCTTCGCGCATGGCGTGGTACTGCTCGCCGTTCATGCCGGCGATGAGCAGGTGTCGACCGAGTGAGCGAGCCCGCAGCATCAGGGCTCGGAGCTCGAGCGCCGTGTTGCTGTCGAGCTGGACCACATCGCCGAGATCGAGGATCACCACTCGCTTGGATCTCGGAAGTCGATCGAACCACAGGAGCAGATCCGGCAGCCGGTGAACGACGCCGCGGCGGTCCTTGTCCTTTCGAAGGTGGTGCACGGCGATCCCTTCCGGAAGCACCAGCCCGCCCGTGCCGCCGATGAGCTCACTGGTCTCGATCTCGCAGATCGGCCTGCGCACGTCCTGGAGGACGATCCAGAGCAGAAGGAGAACCGGCGGGATCATGGACCAGCGGGCCACGTGCTCGAACGCCAACGTGCCGAGGGCCGCTCCGACTGCGAACGACCCCATGATCGAGATCAGAAGCGCAAGTCGGATCGAGGTCGGATGCGTGCGAACGCTGTGCACCAGCGCCCGAGTCGGCAGCGGCGGACTGTCCCGGACGCGGTCGCGCAGCCAGTACAGGAACTGCACGACCTCGAGCCCGAGGTCGGTGAGGACACCGGTGACATGCGTGGTGCGCACGACTCCGCCGGAGATGCGGGTGATGGTCGCGTTCTGAAGGCCCATGGCCATGGAGGCGAGGCCGATCATCGCCAGCAGCGTGCCGCCGGTTGGGACCAGCGTCGGGTCGGCGGGGTCATGGAGTTCGATGCCGATTGCAAATGCCGCGAGCAGGATCGCCTGGAGCATGACTGGCAGCACGTAGATCGAATCCCAGCCGCGCCGCCGTCCGGTCTCGGTGCAGACTCCCGAGAGCGCCGCACCAAGAAAGAAGGTGACGAGAAGAAGGAGCGCCAGACCGGCCGCGCGCCACGCCCCTTCGGCGACATCACGCCCGAGGTTGCTGGTGGTCCCCGAAACATGACTCGTGACCGTGCCGCAGGTCAGAATCGTGAGGATGTTCGTGTACCCCGCAATCCACGCCAGCGTGATCGCCAGTCTGGCCTGCTGCGTGAACGAGTGCGCCTGGGCGACGAACATGGGGAGGGGGAGGGAGGGAGCAGGGAGCAGGGAGCCGCAGAG
>CAYXKH010000344.1:0-2483 GCA_964465255.1 uncultured Isosphaeraceae bacterium | reverse complement strand
CCCCACCCCGGGCCTCACCCCGGGCCTCACCCCGGGCCTCACCCCGGGCCCCGGCCCGGGCCCGACACGAGTTCGGCGTGGTCCGCGGCCCTTTCGGCCTGGGGCGATCTGGCCCGGATGTCGGTCGAACTGCACGACGAACTCGCGGGCGCGGGAGCGACCTTCGAGCTGGCGGCGGAGCGCGCGGCCGAGATCGCCGGGAGCCGCGAAGCGGAACGCTGGGAGGTGTTGAACCGATTGTGGACGCGGGTGCGGGACACGCTCGACCGCGCCGGGCTGGTTGATCCCACCCTCGACCGGGCCCGCCGCGCGCAGATTGCGGCGCCCGGCGAAGGACTCCGTCGCGTGGTCCTGATTGGAATCGTCGAGCTCAATGTCCTGCAGCGCGGCGCACTCGCGGCCTTCGAGAATCGCGGCGGAATCGTCGACGTGCTGGTGCACGCCAACGAGCGCTGGAGCGGCACGCTGGATGCCTTCGGATGCGTTCAGCCGGGGCGTGCGGCGAGTACGGAACGCCCTCGGGAGAGCCACGCCGAATCGGTCACGCTGGTCGAGATCGACGACGCCGATCTGGACATCGCGGATCGCGCCGGCGATGCGGTGCAGGCGGTGCTCGCGGCAATCGCAGCGCTGCCCGCGAGCGCGGGACCGTCGGATATCACCATCGGACTGGTCGACGCCGCCTTCGCCGGCACGCTTGAAGCGTTTGCGCCGATTGCCGGCGTGCCGATTCGCAGCGCCGCCGGCCGTGCCATCTCGACGACCGAGCCGTGGCGCACGCTGGACGCTCTTCGCGGCGTGGTCGCGGGCGTGGGCGCGGGCGAGGTCGACCCGGCGCCGCTGGGGCGGTTGCCCTCCGCAGGAACGTGGATGCGGGCCCAGATCGGCGCCGCACTCGCTCCGCAGCGCGACCTGCTCAGCGCTCTCGACGAGGGGGCCCGTGCCGCTCGGCCCGGCGAACTCCGCGCCGAGTGCGGACCGCGCCGTGCGGCGCTTGCGGCGCTTGCCCACCTGGTGCGGCCCTTCGAGGTGGGGCCGCGATCACTCGCGGCGTGGCGGGCGCCGATCCGCGCAGCCCTGGCGATCCTGCTTGAGAAGATCGAAGCCGAGCCGGTGTCGCGCGAGGCCACGGCGGCAATCGATGCCGAGGTCAGCTCGTGGGGGGCGCTGCCCGAGGAACTCTCGGGACAGGTCGACGGTGCGGCGGCTCTGGCGCTGCTTGCCCGGCGCACCGCGCGACTCGCCGTGCCGACCGTGCCGCGGGAACGCGAGGTCGAGGCAATCGGCTGGCTCGAACTGCACGGCGACGACGCCGCTCACCAGATCCTCCTCGGGCTCCACGAAGGCAGCGTGCCCCGGGCAGTCCAGGGCCATCCGTTCCTCCCGAATGGGCTGCGCCGGGTGCTCGGACTTCCCGACGATGCGGCCCGCGCGGCCCGTGATGCGTATCTCCTCGAAGCCATGCGGCGCGGTCGGAGTTCATCGCGGATCATCGTGGCTCGCCGCAGCCCGACGGGGGATCCGGTGGTGCCGAGCCGTCTGCTGCTGGCGGTTCCGCGAGCGCAGATGGCGGCACGGGTGACGCGACTCTCCGCGGAGGCGGCGCTGCGTTCGACCGGGGCCCGCGGTCTGGCGGAAGCCAGTCTCGAGAGCGGCTTCGTCATCCCGCAGCCACCTGCGGGGCCGTGCCGGCTGGAGTCGATTGCGGTCACCACGTTCCGTCGATATCTGGCCTGTCCGTATCGCTACTGGCTCGGCTCGCAGCTTCATCTGCGGATCGTGGAGCCACCCGAGGATCAGTTCGACCAGCGCGAGTTCGGCACCCTCGCCCACGAGGTGCTCCATGCCTTCGGGGCCGATCCGGCAATCCGCAATTCCATGAACCCGGCCGAGATTCTCGAGTTCCTCGAGGTGGCGCTCGAGGCCACTCTGGGCCGGCTCTTCAGCGGCGGTGTGCCGGTTCCCATCGAAGTGCAGAGTGCGCGGCTCCGCGCTCGTCTGGCAATCTTCGCCGAGCGACAGGCGCTGCATCGCGCGGAAGGGTGGCGCATCGAACACGTCGAATGGCCACTCAACGACGCGGCCGTGCTCGAGGTGCCGGGACAGGACCCGGTGCGCATCACCGGACGAATCGACCGCATCGATCGGAACGAGCGCGGCGAGCTCCTGCTTCTTGACTACAAGACCAGCGACAGCGCCAAGACTCCCTTCGAGGCTCATCACGGCACCAGGAAGTGGACGTTGGGGAAGTGGATCGACCTGCAGCTTCCGCTGTACGGCCATCTTGCTCCCGCGGCGCTGGCGAAGGAGGGCGTCGAGGTCGATGGGCACACGCCGCCGTCTCTCGGATACATGCAGCTTCCGCGCGGTCGCGCGGGTTCCGGCCTGGCTCGCGCGGAGTGGCCCCCCGAAGCAATCGACGAGGCCCTCGTCGCGGCCGCGACGATCGTGACCCGCATCCGCGCCGGCGAGTTCTGGCCACC
>CAYXKH010000343.1:0-2503 GCA_964465255.1 uncultured Isosphaeraceae bacterium | reverse complement strand
CGACACGTCGCGCAGCGACTGCGGGCTCTCGCCGAAGCGCTCGACGATCCGGTGCGTCACATCGAGCAGCCGGTCAGCGAAGTCGTGAGCCTCCTTCGTCCGCCCGGCACCAAGGCCCGCGTCGAAGAGTATGGCGAGCACGCCTGCACGCGAGCGAAGCGCCTCTGATGACTCGGCGGGCGTGGGGGTTGACGAATCGCAACGACGGAGAAGCCCAGTGCCAAGGCCCAGCGCCCGGTCGTACTCAAGCATGAAGACCAGAGCATTGACCACCTCGAGTTGCGACCATACCTCCAGCGCGGTGGCGTCGAGGCCATCCGGCCTGGCGTCAGTGAATCGGATCGCCGTGGCCTCGTAGGCATCCCAGAGAAACTCACCTTGATAGTGGCTGAGGAGCCCGCTCACTGCCTTCGCCCACGGTCCCCACGCCGTGTCGGCTTCGTTGTCCAGTGGGCGGAGGTGCGCCTCGGCCATGCGCAGCGCATCCAGTCGTTCCTCGCTCGGGAGTTGCGCGAATCCGCCGCTGTCGATCATGGTAACGAGCGCCTGACGCACGGCCGACTCCACCTGCGCGAGTTCTTCGGGAGACAGCGCCAGGTGTCGCCGAGCCACTTCGCGGAAGGCGCGCTGCCTGAACTCAGCGAGGTTCACATCGGGAAATCGCGCATGGAGCTCAATGAAGGATGCCGGCGACTCGGCGTTTCGCAGCGCCTGATCGATCTCCCTTGGGGCCACATCGACCGCGATCTGCCGGGCAACGGCTCGGGTGATCGAAGTCAGGAACCGTGTTCCCTGCACGCTGCTCCAGCCGAGCACGCGCTGAACGATTGGGGCGAGGTCGGCGAGACGCTCCGCGAAGAGGGCCGTCCGGTCGAAGTCGTGGCGACGGATTTCGGCGCAGGCGGTGTTGGTGAGTGCGGCACTGGGTGCGTGCCCCACGAAGAGTGTCGGTCGCTTGAGCAGCCAGTGGATGATCTCGTCGAGAAGCTGAGGGTTGTCGCCAGCGACATCCATCACCAGGCTTTGCTGCACTTGTGTGAGACCGGGGAGCGCCGCCCTCACTACGGCAATGATCTCTGGCGGGCCGGCGAGATGCCATGTGCCGGGCGCCGTCTGGCTGTCACCGAGAAGGCGCAGCGCTTGGACATAGGTGATGGGCGGACCGACGACTTCGGCGGGGAAGGGCTTGTCCCAGCATTCCTTCCACTCGCGCTCCCAGTGCGTGGCGATGACCATGAGGGGCCACTTCCCCTCCCGCGCCTTGGCGACGAGTCGCCAGACGAAGCGCACCGCGAGAGCGTCGGCCCACATCACATCATCGAGAAAGAGAACCGTCGGAATGGGTCTCGTTCCGCGCGTACCGGGCGCGAGAATGAACTCGAAGGTCTCGGTTAGGAGGGCAACGAGATCTTCCTCCACCCGTTCCCTTGCATCCTGAACGGGCTCGATGCGATGTTCGAAAATGACCTGCTCGTCCCGTCGCCGCCGCCAAAGCGAGAAGAGCTTGGGAATGGCGGTCAGCATGCCTGCACCGAGGGCGTCGGCAATGATCTCGCTGACCTCGCGGGCGGTGTCCCACTGCAGTCTCTTCAGCGTCCGCGCTTCCGTGATGGGGATGATGTGCGGTTCGAGCGCACTTCGAAAGTACGCGGGCAGCGCCGAACCCTCGACGGGCTGATTGCGCCGATCCGGTTGCATCCAGCGGAGGCCCCACCAGAGCCATGGAATGGTCGGCCGGTTTGCACCCGAGTGACCAGCGAAGGTCGGATTCACCGTGAGCGACGTGCTGGCGCCCGCGAAGGCATCAGGCCAGTAGCCATTGGGGTGTCCTTCTTGTGACGGATCACGATGAACGGTGAGCCAGCGATAGAAGGCCTGCACGAGTCGCGTCTTGCCGACGCCGCTCTCGCCGATGAGATTGATCACCTGCGGGTCACCCGCGGCGGCGCGGTCGAAGGCTGCGGCGAACCACTCAGTCTCCTCCTTGCGCCCGACGAAGAGCGAGGTCCAGTCATGCCCCGAGTCGCTGTTCGCTCGTTCGCTCATGATCCATCTCCACAGGAAGGACGCGCGCCCAGAGACCGGGGGCTCGCCCGTCCGACCGCGGCGCGAAAGCCATAGCAAAAGCTATAGAAGACACACACCTTCAAACCACCTTCGCGGTGAAACATCCGGCGATGCTCCCATCTCGCGGAGCCGTCGGCAAGGCTTCATTCTCGGATTGTGCATTTGATCGCTGTGACTTCAGTCACGCAGATCGCCTCGCGAGGCGATCTGCGTGACTCGCGGGCGTGCGACATCCTCGCGAGTCGTTCGCGGGGCGGAGTCTTCGGTGATCGCCATAGTGACCACACCGATTCGAGTGCATGATCCAGCGCAGTGCGACGCCCGCAACGATCGCAGCCGCGCGTGGAAAGTCATCGTGGCCACACCCATTCGAGTGCAGCTCGGCGCTCGGCGTGAACGGCTGACCGGGTTGGGCGCATGGGTGTGTCCGTTATGC
>CAYXKH010000342.1:0-2508 GCA_964465255.1 uncultured Isosphaeraceae bacterium | reverse complement strand
CCGGAAGCAGCCGGAACACCGATTGACATGCTCGTGGCCGGATCATGCTCCAGCGTGCAGTCCCAGGCGCTGCGGGCGACATCCACGGGGCGGACCGCGACGCCGTGCTCACGGGCGTCGCGCACGAGCTGGGCCGGGGCGTAGAACCCCATCGGCTGACTGTTGAGCAGGGCTGCCGCGAACGCTGCCGGATGATGCCGCTTGAGCCACGCCGAGACGTAGACCAGAAGCGAGAAGCTCGCCGCGTGCGACTCCGGGAACCCATAGCCGCTGAAGCCCTTGATCTGAGTGAAGACCTGCTCCGCGAAGGACAGGTCGTAGCCCCGCGCGACCATGCCCCCGATGATCTTCTCGCCGAAGATCTCGATCTTGTTGCCGCGCGACTTCCATGCGGCGATGGCCCGCCGCAGTTGATCGGCCTCGCCGGCGCTGAAGCCGGCAGCAACCATCGCCAGCGACATCGCCTGCTCCTGGAAGAGCGGAACGCCCAGCGTCTTGCCGAGCACGCGGCGGACGGCGTCGTCGGGGAAGACGATCGGCTCGAGGCCATTGCGCCGCCGCAGATAGGGATGCACCATCTGCCCCTGGATCGGCCCCGGTCGAACGATGGCCACTTCGATGACCAGGTCGTAGAAGCAGCGCGGGCGCAGTCGCGGAAGCATCGACATCTGGGCCCTGCTCTCGATCTGGAAGACCCCCACCGTGTCGGCGGCGCAGATCATGTCGTAGACCGCGGGATCCTCGGGTGGAACGGTGCGGAAGGCGAGTGGCTGGTTCGCCCGGACCGGATCCTCGTTCACCAGCGCAATCGCCTTGGCAATGGCGCTCAGCATGCCCAGACCGAGCACGTCGACCTTGAGCATTCCCATCGCGTCGATGTCGTCCTTGTCCCACTCGATCACGGTGCGATCGGCCATCGCCGCGTTCTCGACCGGCACCAGATCGCTGAGCGGCCCCTGGGTGATCACGAACCCGCCGACGTGCTGCGAGAGATGGCGCGGAAAACCGATGATCTCGCGGGAGAGTCTGGCCAACTGGGCAATCAGCGGATCAGCGGGATTCACGCCATGCACCCGCAGCTTCTCCGGGGCAATCGGTCCCTGCTCGCCATCGACGCCATGCCACCAGTCCATGTCCTTGGCCAGTCGATCCACCAGATCGAGCGACAGTCCCAGGGCCTTGCCCACTTCCCGCACGGCGCTGCGCGAGCGATAGGTGATCACCTCGGCGGTGAGGGCGGCGCGGTCGCGGCCGTACTTGCGGTAGAGATACTGGATGACCTCTTCCCGCCTCTCATGCTCGAAATCGATGTCGATGTCGGGCGGCTCGTTCCGCTCGCGGCTGATGAAGCGCTCGAAGAGGACATCAATGCGATCGGGATCGACCGCGGTGATGCCGAGGCAGTAGCAGACCACGCTGTTGGCGGCGGCGCCGCGCCCCTGATGCAGGATGCCGCGCGACCTGGCGAAGCGACAGATGTCATCGACGGTCAGGAAATAGCGGGCGTACTGAAGTTCGTCGATCAGGGTGTACTCGTGATCGAGCAGTCGTCTGACCTTGGGTGGCATGCCCTCGGGATAGCGCTCGCGCCCCCCCGCTTCGGCCACATTCCGCAGATGCTGCATCGGCGTGACGCCCGGCGGCACCACTTCGTCGGGGTACTCGTAGCGCAGTTCGTCGAGCGAGAAGCCCCGCGATGCGCTCAGGGCAATCGCCGCACTGCGCTCGACGGCGGCGGGACAGAGGGCAAAGAGATCGTGAATCTCGGCCGGGGTTCGCAGGTATCGCTCGCCGTTGGGATGCAGCCGTCGCCCCGCCTCGGCAATGGTGCAGCGAGCCCGGATGCAGGCCAGGACATCGTGGAGCTGACGGCGCGAGCGATCGTGGTAGCGCACTTCGTCGCAGGCGGCGACGGCGACGTTCCTCCGTGACGCCCAGTCGATCAGCCGATACTGACGAGCCCGATCCTCGGCGCCATGACAGGCATCGATGCCAATTGAAAGACGATCGCCGCAGGTGTCGCGAAGCGCGGCGAGGGCAGGTTCACCCTCGCTCGCCATCCAGTGCTCGAGACGGCGGGCGGTTCCCGCAGGCGGCATCAGCACCAGGAACATTCCTTCGGCATGCGCCTGCAGATCGTCGAGGGCGAGGTGGCACTCTCCCTTGGGCGCCCGCCGCTTGCCGATGGTGAGGAGGCGACAGAGTCGGCTGTAGGCGGCGCGGTCCTGGGGATAGGCGAGCAGCGAGAGCGGCGTGGCAACCTCGGCCCGCTCGGTGTCTGACGCGGTCATGCCGCGAAGCACCAGGCGTGTTCCGACGGCGAAGGGAATTCCCACCTCTTTCGCCGCCAGATGACCGCGCACCACGCCCGCCAGGGAGTTCACATCGGCGATGCACGCCACCGCGTGGCCGTGCCTCGCGGCCCGCTCGACCAGTTCGTCGGGATGACTGGCGCCGGTGAGGAAGGTGAAGTTGGAGCGCGTGTTGAGAGAGGCGGGAGGGGGAGGG
>CAYXKH010000341.1:0-2524 GCA_964465255.1 uncultured Isosphaeraceae bacterium | reverse complement strand
GGCTGGGGGCTACCCGCGGACCAAGCCGGCCCGTCGAGCGCGGACAGATCGCTGCAAACGGCTGCGAACGTGCGTGTCCAGTACCGCCCTTGTCCAGTACCGCCCTTTCAGTACCGCCCTTTTCAATCCGGGGCTCGCGCGTCGTGGGGAGGGAATGCGCCTGGCGCGGTGCTGTGCCAGCCACTGCCTCGGCTGCATCTGGCGACGCACCGAGCCGCATCGCTCGCGACGAGACGGATCAGTCCGTCCCGAACGGCCTCCGCCTTCCCAGCGCCCTGAACCGCTTCCCCTCGATCGTCGGCACGACCATCGACTCCTCGATCCGCCGGGCGACGAAGATCGTCCCCGGCAGCCCGATCAGCGACTGGTAGCCTTCGCTGATCATGCCAACGACCGCTCCCGCGTCAGGCCCGTCGGCGAGAAGCATGGGACCGCCGGAGAAGCCGTGACCATCGACCCGTTCGGTCTTGACATAGATGGCGTCCTTCGTGTCGGGCACGAACAACGGTCGACCGATCACAGTGCCTTCGACGCAGCAGCGCAGCAGTGGACCGTCCGGCAATCCGACACGGCTCCGCCCCACGAGACGAACCCGAGTGCCCGGGACGGGGGACGAGTTGAACAAGATCACCGCGACGGTCTCGTCGACCCGTCCGGCCGTCGACACCAGCAACCAGTCGGACTCGACCTCGCCCATGACGTCGATGTAACCATCGGCCGCGGAGCCGACGATCTGCTGCACGTACGTGGCATGCGAGTCGATCACGACGACCTCGGCGCTCGGGATGTCTGAATGAGCGACGGTCAGCAGTAGCGTGGGAGCCACGACGATCCCGGTCCACCAGTCCTGCGGCCGCGCCAAGTCGTACATCGAGACGTCGACTCGAGGGATCGCCGGATCAGGCGGATCGGTCGCTCGCGGCGGCTGGCACCCGACGAGCAGGGACAGCGGAAGCAGGAGGAGCAGTGCCCACATGAGTTCGACGGTAGGGAATCCGGCGGCAAGCCTGGAGACTGACTGGCCGCCGGACCTTGAGGAGACGCGAACCGTCAGTTCCCGATGTCGCCACCGATGCCGCCACCCGGACCGCGGCGACCGTCGTCGCCTTGCGGCAACAGCGTCGGCAGCCGCGTGACATCGGTCTGGACGAGCACCGGCTGGCCGTCGACCGTCACCAGCATGCCGTCGATGCCCACGTCGAACTCGACGAACGCGGTGACGCTCGGATCACGGATGGACACGAGTTCGCCCGCGAACGTGAAGCCGTCGTAGAGCGCCTGAAGGTGCTTGGCCACGGCGATCGGGTGGCCGGCGACGATCGCCATCACGCCTTCGGCCGGAGCGTTGCTGCTCTTGACCGAGGTCGCCACGAAGAGCGGGTACGCGCCGCTGACGAGGCCATGCTCCTCGGGGAAGTACGTCGCCGACTTCTGCGGGTCGAAGAAGTAGGCAATGGCGACGAAGTCCGTTCCGTCGACGACGCCCGCGACAGGCGTTTCGAACTGCTGAAGCCCGCCCGGCCCGGCGCCGTAGGCAAGCGAGCTCGTCGCCTCCAGCACCGCGCGGAGCTGGGCGAGATCGAGCGCCTGGAACTTGTCCAGCCCGCTGAGCAGCGTGTACTTCGACGGCTCGACCTGCTCGATGCCGCCGACCGTGACGAACGACACGATCTCGTACTGGATCTCGGGGACCACGAGCTGGTTGGTGGGCTGCGCCTGCTTCTGCCGGCTCCGCTCGCGCTGGCGGCTCTTGTACGCCTTGTCGAGGATGTCCAGCAGCAGGTCGCAGCGGTAGACCTTGGTCTCGGAGCCGCAGTACATGCAGTACTGGTTGCAGCGCATGATGCACTCGCCGCTTTCGAGGTCCTGCGGCATCCACGTGCCGCCGTTGACGCACGGGTCGTTTGGGGGGATGGTGAGTTCGAGGCTCAGTCCCGGGCCACTGCCCTTGAACGTGCCGCCGCCGCAACCCACCAACCCCGCGCAGGCGACCAACGCGGTCACTGCGATCGTTCGAAGCTTCATGTCGATTCTCCATTCAGTGGACCCATGCGACACCCTCGAGCGGACGCAGTCCGCCCGTCGCCGAATGCTCGAGGTCAGTCGAAGGGTCCCTTTCACCAGACGCCGTCGCCGCGCGATCACGCGATCGCGGATTCGGAGACGTCGTCACCTTCCACGACGTGCGGACTGCTCGTCCGTCGCCACACCTCCCGTTCTGTGCGCGCCGCTCGCGGAGCGACACCGCGATCAGGCGCACACGCTGCGTTCGAGAAGCGCGACGCGAAGAGGTCCGCGCCACACAACGAACGCGGCGAGCGGTCGGACTCTACCCCCGGCTCGCGAGGAGTTGTCGCGAGTGTCGCAGTCTTTCTTGCTGTTGAGTGTGTCGACGATGTGGAAGCGCGCAACGCTGCGGAAACACTTTGCGATTCTGTGGTTGTGGCGTGGTGAAACCGCCTCGCCGTGGTGAACTACATCGCTGAAGTGAAAGCGCACATGGGCGGGCAGACTGGACACGCAC
>CAYXKH010000340.1:0-2551 GCA_964465255.1 uncultured Isosphaeraceae bacterium | reverse complement strand
CCTGTGCGTGTCCAGTGTGCTCTTTCAGTGTGCTCTTCCCTGAAGAAGGAGCTCGTCCACGACGCCGACTTCGCCACCCGCGCGGAAGCCAAGGCGGCGATCTTCGAATGGATCGAGGTGTTCTACAACCGCGAGCGTCTGCACAGTTCCCTCGGCTACGTCAGCCCCGAAGCGTTCGAGGCAGCCGGGAGATCACCTTCCCGTTAGCATGTTCGGCGTGTCCACCGGGCGTGGGCAACTCCAGAAAAGCCTGAAGCGCCACTGGAATCGATCATCCCGCCTCCCACAACTCTCATGGAGCACTCGACATGTCACAGCACATTCCCAACATCGCGCTCGCGTCGACCATCGCCTTGTCCGTTTGCCTCGGACCATCGGTGCACGCCGACTTCACCGGCCTCTCGGCCCAGTCGTTCGGTCAGTGCAGTGGCGGCCAGTGCTGTTGTGTCGTGGAGCTCCACGCGTGCTTCGACGAGCCGACCGACGTGCTGATCAACGTCTTTAACGCGTCGATTTCGCTGCCCGCCGGCTGGGTGTTCCTGCAAAGTCTGATGCCGCCGAGCTGGGCGCCGCAGTTCACCACCGCCTGCGACTCGTGGGTCACCATCGGCGGCGTCCCCGGCTTGGCGAACTCGACCACGCTCGATCCGAACTGGGTGTCGATGCCGTCGAGCCTCAACAACACCGGCTGGTTCAACGGCAACCCCCCGAACCAGCAGGGCAAGGTGAATGCCGCCGGCAAGGTGTTGATCGGTCGTTTCGCCGTCGTGGGCGTGCCGAACATCGCGCCGGTGCTGTCGGTGGCGCAGCTCTGCGTTACCTGGAACAACGGGCCGGGCACGCCGGGCGCCGCCACCTGCATCGACGTGCCGGTGGCATTCCCCTACGCCTGTCAGCCGCTCGGCACGAGCGTCACGTATGGCTGCGGCGCGGGCTGCCAAGGCGATACCAACGCCGACGGCGGCGTCGATGGCGGCGACCTGGGCGGCATGCTCGGGGCTTGGGGGACCAACGACCCGCAGTACGACCTCAACGACGATGGCATCGTGAACGGCGCCGACGTGGGGCTGCTTCTGGGCGCATGGGGTTCGTGCGACTGACAGCCGGTGCGCGGGGCGGTCCGAGGGCCGCCCCGCGCGTCGGCATGCGCGGCGCCGATCGGAGAGCGCAGGGAGGATCAGGATTGAATGGCATGAAGCGAAGGAACCGGCGTCGCAAGCCGTGCGGCGGTGGGTCGCATGCCATTCGGGACAGCTACGAATGGCATGAAGCTAAGCGACCATGATTCATAAGCCCTTTTGCGCAGCGCGGTTACAGCAGCTTGCGCGAAAGAGAACCTCCGGCGATGCTGGTGTTGCTTTAGGACACCGATCACACGGAGGCTCAGGATGAGCAGTATCGCGCAATGGACGCACCGATTCAAGTCCGCCATCGGCCGCTCCGAGTCGGTCATGGCGCTCCTCGCGGCGGAACAGGTGGAGCGACGCTGCCGGGAGGCGGGGCACACCTGGCGCACATCGTTCTGGTCGTCGGCGACCACGCTGGTGGCGTTCCTCCTCCAGTCGCTCAACGGCGGCAAGACGCTTCGTGCCGCCGTCGCGGACGTGCTCGATGGACGGCTGTCGCTCGGCCACGGCCAGGATCCGGCGCGAGAGATGCCCTCGGCCGATCCGAGCGCCTTCTGCGCCGCGCGTCGGCGCCTGCCGGAGGCCGTGATCGAGTCGACGCTGCGAGAGGTGGTCGGGCGGATCGGCGCGCTCGCCGGCGAGACGACGCTCTGGCTCGGGCGCCGCGTGAAGGTCGTCGACGGCGCGTGCGTCAGCATGCCCGACGAGCCGGAGCACGAGGAGGCGTTCCCGCAGCCGCCGGGGTAGAAGCCCGGATGCGGCTTCCCGGTGATGCGCATGGTCGCGGTGTTCTGACGGGGCACCGCCGCGCTGCTGGACCTCTGCATGGGCTCGCTGCACCCAGCTTGATCATGCACGAGCGGACGCTGTTCCGCCGGATCCTCGAGCACTTCGGCCCGGGCGAGGTGGCAGTGGCCGACCGCGGCTTCTGCTCGTACGTGGACATCGCCCGGCTCCCGGGGCGCGGGGCCGACGTGGTCTTTCGCCTGCATCAGCGGCGCCCGTCGGACTTTCGCGCGGGACGTCGGCTCCGTCCCGAGGACTGCCTGATCGTGTGGGCGCGGCCGAAGTGGATCCCCAGCTGCGGGCTCTCGCGCGAGCAGCTCGACGCGCTGCCGCAGGAGATGATCCTGCGCATGGTGCGCACGACGCGCACGCCGCGGGGCTTCCGCAGCCGGGAGATCGTCGTCGTGACGACGATCCTCGATCCCGAGGAGGCCTCCGTCGACGACCTGCTGGCGCTGTACCGCGACCGCTGGATGGCGGAGCTGAACTGGCATGGATCATGCGGAGCCTGAAGACGCACCTGAAGATGGAGGTCCTGCGCGGGAGGAGCGTGGACGTGGTGCGCAAGGAGGTCATGATGCATGTGATGCATGTGATGCATGTGATGCATGTGATGCATGTGATGCATGTGATGCATG
>CAYXKH010000339.1:0-2553 GCA_964465255.1 uncultured Isosphaeraceae bacterium | reverse complement strand
ACCCCCACGCTCCAGCCCCTCCTCACGCCCAAACCCTCCATGCCAAGCCCCAGATGATGGATGCCGACAGCGACAACCCCTGGGCTCGGCGAGTCGTCGGAGAGGCCACGCGGGCCCGCGACTTCCACCCCCGCACGCCGCGCGGCGCCCTCCGGCACCTCGCCCTCTCGGTGCTCGCCGGCAGCGGACGCCTGCTCGGGCGCGAGCGGGCCGTCGCGTCCCTCCCTCGGGTGCAGATCGTGCTGCTTCACCACCTCTTCGACGACGAGGTGGCGAACTTCACCCGGCTGCTCAGAGCCCTTGCCACGCGCTACACCTTCGTCTCGTACAGCGCGGCGGCACACGCCGCTCGGAACGGCGGGGCCACTCGACCGCTGCTGTCGTTCTCCTTCGATGACGGTCGGCGGAGCTGCCTCGCGGCGGCGCGGATTCTCGCCGAACACGGCGCGAAGGCCGCGTTCTTCATCTGTCCGTCGATCGTCGGCGAGCGCAACCCCGAGGTCGTCCGCCGCTTCAGCCTCGATCGGCTGCACTATCCGGCGACACCATTTCTCGACTGGGCCGAGTGCGAGGAACTCCTTCGGCTCGGTCACGACGTCGGCAACCACACGCTGAGTCACCTCAATCTCGGTCGCGTCTCGAGCGAGGTGTCGCGAGAGGAGATCGAGTCGGCCCGTGAGGCAATCATCGCTCGACTCGGCGCGTGCGAGCACTTCGCGTGGCCCTACGGAGGCGTCGTCAACTTCACCGCCGAGGCTGCGGCGGCCGCAATCGCGAGCGGACACCGCTCGATCGCCTCTGCGGTCCGAGGATGTCATCCTGCCGCACGGGATGACCAGCGCAATCCATCACCCGCCCCACCGAGCTTCCTCTGCCGCGACCACGTGATCGCCGCCTGGCCGGTGAGCCACACGCTCCACTTCCTCGCGCGAAGCGCTCGCACCGCCCGCCATGACGCCGGGGCCTGGCCACGGGCGTGGGGCCCTCCGCCACCGGGAGCACCACCGTGCGGGTCGTGATCCTCACCAGCATCGAGCGCGGCTTCGCCTCGGTCTGTCTGCCGCACCTGGTGAAGCACTCCGGGGCCGAGATCGTCGCCGTGATTCTGGCCGAGGGGCCGCAGGTTTCTCGAGTGAAGCGGCTGCGACAGATCACTCGCAAGGTGGCGACGATCGGACTTCGCGGTGCCATCAACGGTCTGCGCATGCGGCGGTGGTACGGCGACGACGTGGCTGCGCTGCTGGCCATCGAATCGCTGACAACCCTGTCCCCGAAGCTTGGTGTGCCGCTCCTCCGCACGCCCGCCGTCAACGACGATCACACCGTCTCGCTGATGCGCGACGCCGGATCGGACCTGGCGCTTTCGCTCGGAAACGGCTGGATCAGTCCGCGAGTCTTCTCGATTCCTCGCCACGGCATGATCAACGTGCATCACGAGTTGCTGCCCGAGCATCAGAATGCCCAGAGCGTGATCTGGTCGATTGCCGATGGGAAGCGAACGACCGGCTACACCATCCATCGCGTGGAGCGGACCATCGACACCGGGGCCATCCTGGCCCGCGTCGAACGCCCGATTGCGTTTCGCCAGACGCTCGCGGAGACGGTGAGCGCAACCTACGCCGAGCTGATGGTGGACAGCGCCCGCAGCCTCGCCGAGGTCATTCGCGACTGGCCCCGCGTTGCTGCTGCAGCCATGGCCCAGGGATCGGGACGGCGCTTCACGACGCCGACCTGGGCGGAGTATCGGTCCATCGAGCGACGCTTTGCGGCGCTCCGCGGGAAGGTCGCCGCGGCACCCCCGGCCAGTGGCCCGCCGGCTCCAACCGATCGCAGCGCCTGAGTCGCAGGGCGCGTCGCGGTGATCGTGGCAGCGCCATCTGCGGCGGCCTTCGCAGCCACGCACCCCATCTGAAACTCCTCTACGCTCCGCCCATGCGATTGCTCGGCCGAGGGGTCATCGTGTTCATGCTCGTTGGGCTGTGGTGCGTTGCGATCAGTTTCGGCATCGGGTTCGGGCTCATGCTCTGGCCTCAGATCGACTCGGGGCAGCGCTTCGTCGCGGCGAGCGGCACGGTCACCGGCAGCGACGTCGCCACCACCCAGCACCGCGGGAAGCGCGGCCGCATCACCCACCGCCATCGCCCGGACATCGACTACACCTACGTCGTCGCAGGCACCACATACCGCGGCTCGCGATTCACCTTCGGTGATGAAACCACGCGCGATCTGGACGCGGTGAATGCGATTCTCCGAGAGCACCCGATCGGCGCGGCCGTCCAGATCCATCACGATCCCGACGATCCGTCGCGCTCCTGCATTCGGCCCAGCCTCCACGCAGGAAGCGCCACTGGGATCTTCTTTGCGGTGCCGGCTCTGATTGCGCTCTGCTGGGCCACGCACGCGGGGATCTGCCACCTGCGCCGCGGCGACCGTCCGGCGTGGCTCATCGAGGATGACGGCGAACTCGCTCGACTGCGCGGCTCCGTCGCCGGCCCCTGGCTGATCGCCATGATCATCGCCGGCGTGTTCTCGATCTTCGCCCTGATCGTCGCC
>CAYXKH010000338.1:0-2555 GCA_964465255.1 uncultured Isosphaeraceae bacterium | reverse complement strand
ATCGTCATCATCGTCATCATCGTCGTCGTCGTCGTCGTCGTCGTCGTCGTCGTCGACTTCAAGGCGACGACCGTCCGGAAGGACAGTCAACTCATGGCCCTTGCCATCGCGCGCGAAACTGACCTCGAACATGACGAGCGTCCTCTTCTCAAAGGAGATCGCAGTCCCGGCGCCCGCTGCCGCCTCGGCGGCGCTGCGCACGGCGGCTGGAACGTCGTTCCCGGAGGCCGATTCTTCGAGCTCGATCAGAACACCGGCGGCGGTGACGGATGCCTCGACAGCGCCCTGCGGTCCGACCCAGGCGCCTTCGTAGGAGTGCACGCCATCCTCAACGTCTTCTGTGAACCCGCTGAAGGCCGCAGAGCCGGCAAGCTTCCTGAGCGTGGCCAAGGCAGCGGAGGGGACGTCGGATTCGGCGATGGTTCGCTCGGATGCGACATGCGGGAGGGCCGGATCGTCAGATCCAACCCCGGGAGTTCTGGCAGCCATTGCGGCAGCGATCCCCGCGGCCCCGAGAAGTGCGGTTGTGGCGAGGAAGACGGAACGATTCAGAAACGGGTGATGCATGGGAATCCTTGGGAAAGGGCGCAACGACTGCGAGGAGTTCACGCTGCATTTGACTATAACAACAGGGATCGGCGCAGCATGAGGGCAACATGAGCATGAAACCGCCTCCATCGTCCCTGCGCGACCAGACTGAGGTGCACGCCGCAGGATCCGGAGTTCGTGCACACCGTTCTGTTCGGCCCGCGCTCGCGCCGGAGATCATGGCCCGCTGCACCCGGGCAGACGTTCCGAATCGAAGTCGTGCGATCCGCCAAGGGGCGCGGAAGGGAGCGCGCCATGAGACTGCTGCTGGTTGAGGATTCCGACACGCTCCGCCGCGCCCTCGAAGAAGGTCTTCGTCGCAGCGGCTTCGCTGTCGATGCCGTCGACAACGGGAAGCAGGCGCTCATCCATGCACAGACGAGCGAGTACGACGTCATCGTTCTCGACATCATGCTTCCGCAGGTCGACGGTCTGACGGCCCTGCGACAGATGCGCTCGAAAGGAATGCAGACGCCGATACTTCTGCTCACGGCCCGCGCGGCGATTGACGACCGCGTGCTCGGTCTTCGCAGCGGCGCCGACGACTATCTCACCAAGCCGTTCGCGTTCGAGGAGCTGGTGGCCCGGGTACAGGCCCTGGCCCGCCGCGCGTGTGGCGCGAACGAACCGAGGATCGAAGTCGGCGGGCTGGTGGTTGACACGGCAACGCGCACGGCGTCATACGCCGGTCGGCTGATTCCGCTGGCGCCGCGCGAGTACGCCCTGCTCGAGCATCTGGCGTATCGCCGCGGGCGTCCTGTTCGGCGTCTCGAACTCGAGGAACATCTGTACGACGATCTCAATCGGGTGAACAGCAATGCGGTCGACGTCGCGGTGTGCGCCGTGCGGGCCAAGCTGGCCGCGGTCGGCTGCCCGCGCGTGCTTCGAACCCGCCGCGGCTTCGGCTACGTCCTTGAAGAGGTCGCCGAATGAGCGTGCCCGTGATGGAATCGATTCGGGCCGGACTGTCGCGTCGGCTTCTTCTCTGGCTGACCCTGACGCTGCTGATCGCCGGCACCGCGCTCTACCTCTTCATGCGGTCTGTGCTCGTCGCACGATTTGACGCGATGTTGCTGATGAGAGCCGAGGCGATCGCATCCACCGTCACGATCGATGTCGGCCCCGACAGCGCCATGCTCGATTGCGAGTGGGTTGAGGATGAACCTCGGCCGTTTGAAACTCCCGGCTCCGCGGAGTTCTTTGAAATGTGGCTCGTGTCGGACGGAACTCAACGGCTCCTCGCCAGCCGGCGCGCCGCGGACGAGAGTTCATCGAGGCTCACCGCCCTGGTCGGGAGTGATCTTCAACAGGAACGGGCCCCGCTGTCCTTCTCCAACCTTGCGCTGGAGGACGATCGACCGGCCCGAGCGGTCCGACTGATCAGACCTCCGTCGCAGGAGACCGATGACGAACCGGGCAAGCCGGACAAGCTGGCAGGCGAGGAGATCGTCTTCATCGGTGTCACGCCGGGGTCGGCCCGCAGGGAGTTCGAACCGATTCCCGTCAACGCGGAGGACGCGCTCGTCGTTGTGGTGCTCGCGCGAGGCCGATCCGACATCGATCTGCCGCTCATGGCTCTGCTCGCGGCGCTGATCGGTGGCGGTGCGGCCCTGCTGCTCGCGATTCTCTTCGCTGTTCGATGGTCTCTCCTCCGCGGCCTCGCACCCCTTGAAGCGCTTGGCAGCAGGGTGGCGGCGCTCGATCCTGCGGATCTTCCGGAGCATGTTCAGTGGTCGCCGACGGCGCAGGAGCTGGCGCCGATCGAAGAGCGCATCATCGCGCTGATGGCGCGCATCCGTGACACCGTGGCGCGGGAGCGGCGCTTCAGCGTCGCCGCGGCTCACGAACTGCGAACACCGCTGACCGAGCTGCGTGCACTTCTTGACGTCCGTCTTCGATGGCCGGTGGACCTTGACCACTGCACGGCGACCATGCACCAGGCGCGTGCCGTGGTCGAACGCACGGAG
>CAYXKH010000337.1:0-2560 GCA_964465255.1 uncultured Isosphaeraceae bacterium | reverse complement strand
GGGCCATAGGACGCTCGTCGACGAACTCACGGCTGGTACGGAGCCAGCCGTGGCATCCAGGCATGGCGCGACCTGGACTGACGATGCGACGAGTTCGCGCAGCCACCCCGCGCACGCACTCAGTCGTGCAACCCACTGCGGCTCCCTGCCCCGTGCTCCCTGCCCCCCGCCAACTCTCTCGCAAACCGCCACGCGTCCAGGAACGAGTTGTACAGCGGCACCGGCGCAACTCGGATCACGTCCGGTTCGCGGAAGTCGCAGATGATGTCGGCCTTGGTGAGGGCGTCGAAACGGGCCCGGGGGGCGTCGAGCACCTGGATCGAGAGTTGGCAGCCGCGCTCGTCGGAGTTGGTCGGGGTGACCAGGCGGCACGCCTCGGGCATCCACTCCCGCAGCAGGTACTCGAGATAGCCCGTCAGGAGCAGACTCTTGCGGCGCAGCGCCGGCATGCCGACTTCGTCGAAGATCGCCAGCGACGCCTTGAGCGGAGCCATCGCCAGAATGGGCGGGTTGCTGATCTGCCAGCCATCGGCGCCGGCGCGCGGCACGAACTCCGGTTCGAGATGCATGCGGAAGCGCGTGGCCGGATCGTTGCCCCACCAGCCGGCAAAGCGCGGGATCGAGAGATCGGCGCCATGCCGCTCGTGGACGAACGCTCCGGCGACGGCGCCCGGACCGCTGTTCACGTACTTGTACGAACACCAGCAGGCGAAGTCGACGCCGTCGGCGTGCAGGGCCAGCGGCACGTTGCCGGCCGCATGGGCCAGATCGAATCCGGCCATCGCCCCGACCGCGTGGGCCGCGGCAGTGATGCGGTGCAGATCGAAAAGCTGCCCCGTTCGGAAGTTCACGCCCCCGAGCATCACCAGCGCCAGCCGCTCGCCTTGATGGGCAATCGCCGCTTCGATCTCCTCGATCCGCAGCGTCTGCTCGCCGCTGCGCGGGGTGAGCAGCACGAGATCCCGCGCCGGATCCATGCCGCGCGCGGCGAGATGGGTCTTGAGCGCGTAGGTGTCGGAGGGAAACGCGCCATCCTCCATGAGGATCAGCCGCCGCTGACCATGCGGTCGGTAGAAGCTCATCAACAGAAGATGCAGGTTCACCGTCAGCGAGTTCATCATCACGACTTCGCCAGGCCGACCCCCGACAAGCCGAGCCCCGGTCTCGCGGAAGACCTCGTGATACGAGTACCAGGGCGTCGTACCTTCGAAGTGGGCCTCGACGGCCAGCGTCGCCCAATCGCGGAGTTCGGTCTCGACGATGGCCTGCGCCGACTTCGGCATCAGTCCCAGCGAATTGCCGCAGAGATAGACGGTCTCGCTCCGCCCGTGTCGCGGCGGCGGGATGTGGAATCGGGCGCGGTGCGCCGCGAGCGGGTCGATGGCGTCGAGATGACGCGCGAAGGCCTCCTCGGTCGAGAAGCTGGCGACGTTGACTTCATCTGGATGCACGGGCGGACTCGCGACTGGATTCACGAAGGCAGATCCTACCGCTCCGGCAGCCCGAGAAACTCCGACGCGGTCCCGTGCAGGAGGCGCGCTCGGGCCGCGTCGTCGAGATCGGGCATGGAGCGGATGAGCTGGCCCGGCACCAGTTCGCCCAGCGGGAAGGGGTAGTCGCTGCCGAGGGCGACCCGCTCGACACCGGCGAGATGGATCAGATATCGCAGCGCATCGGCATCGTGCACCAGCGAATCGAAGTAGACGCGGCGGACCGAATCGCGCGGGTTGTTGGGATTGTCGATGGCACACAGATCCGGTCGCTCGCGCCAGCCATGCTCGATCCGACCGATTGTGATTGGGAACGATCCGCCTCCGTGGGCGAATCCGACTCGAAGCGACGGCAGCCGCTCGAGCACGCCGCCGAAGATGACCGAGCAGATCGCCAGAGCCGTCTCGGCCGGCATCCCCACCAGCCACGGCAGCCAGTACTTCGGCATCCGCTCCTTGCCCATCATGTCCCAGGGATGAACGAAGACCGCGGCGCCGAGCGCTGCGGCTGCCTCGAAGACGGGGAAGACCTGCGCGTCTTCGAGATTGCGGATCCCGTCCGGCGCATCCACGTGCGTTCCAATCTGCACACCGCGCAGGCCGAGCTCACCCACGCAGCGCTCGAGCTCGCGCACGGCGAGTTCCGGCGACTGCATCGGAATCGTGCCGAGCCCTTCGAATCGCCGCGGACCGCGCCGATGGGGGCACTCGTGGTCGCGCACGATGCCCGCAAGGTGGTCGTTCAGGAATCGCGACAGATCGAGGGCGTGCTCGGGCTTCGCCCAGTAGCTGAACATCACCGGCACCGTCGAGAGCACCTGGGTGGTCACCTGGGCCGCGTCGCACTCCCGCAGGCGCCGCCCCGGATCCCAGCAGTTGCTCTCGATGTCTCGGAAGTGCCGGCCATCGATCATCATCCGCGCCCGACAGTTCCCGCAGTGCTCGAGATTGACCCAGCCGCCGCAGCCATACCGCTCGCGCAGATCAGGCCAGCGCTCGGGGAGGATGTGGGTGTGGAGGTCGATGGCGGCCATGGGAGCGGGGAGCAGGGAGCAGGGAGCAGGGAGCAG
>CAYXKH010000336.1:1211-2565 GCA_964465255.1 uncultured Isosphaeraceae bacterium | reverse complement strand
GACTCTCAATGGCGTCAGCGGGCTGGAAGGGTGGGCGGCGCCGTCCGCACGGTCGAATCAGCCGGCAGCGGCTGCAACTCGCAGACGGCGACGCGCGGGATCAAGGGACGACGACAAAGGTTCCAGTCACGACGAGCGTGTCGCCAGGCGTGAGCAGAAACTCGAGGGAGACGCGCATGTCCATGGTGAGCGGAGGTCCGGCGAGGGTCGGGCCGGGAAGTCCCAATGACACTGGACCGAAGGGCGCGAGACCTCCCGGAGGGGCGACCGTCAGGAAGGTCGAATCCAGCAGCGTCAGGAACGGCCTCGAGTCGATCGACCCCGTGAAACCGGACGTTCCAGGAACCATGCTCAGCGCGGCTCCGTCACCATTTCCATCGAGGAGCGTTCCAATGACACTCGCGGCGCAGAACGTCGCCGGTATTGCAGCGGCTGGTATGGCCACTGTCATCGACATGACCTGCGTCAACGAGCTGATGTTGGTGACCATCAAGGTGGCGAAGATCACTGGATCAGGATTCACCACCACCTTCCACCGCAGCGGCGATTGGCCGGCGACGACGTACTCGCCGGACCATGCGAAGTCGCCGTTGGGAAGCGGGTGCAGATCGCCGCAGGAATCGGAGTCGATGTCGACGGGGCACCCTTCGATCACGAGTTCGATCGTGAAGACCGGAACTCGTTCGAGAGTTGCTGGATTGGAGCTCGCGGCCGCCAGGCACGAAGGCCTGACTGGTTCGAGCGCACGCCCTGAGCGAGCCCCTCAGCCAACCGGTGAGCCAACCGGTGAGCCAACGAGTGAGCCAACGAGTGAGCCAACCAGTGGAACACGTCCACCCGCAGCCGCACAACCGGGCAGCGGATCGCCCCCGCCGGGGGACACCTCGACTCGGCTCGAGGCGATGGCGACCGTCATCGGAAGAACGCAGACGAGAGAGATCAGGCTGTTCATGGAGACTCCTCGGAAGCAAACGACGGCGCGGCCCTGCCGCGGGGGGAGTCGCATGGGTCACTCGAGGCGACCCACCGCTCTCCCTGAAGAGCAAACCGCAACTGCACGACTTGATCACGCCATTTCCTGCCGGAACTGCACCCTGGAACTGACGCGATCTCGAACGAGGATCACGCCGCGCGACGGGCGACGTAAGCGCCATTCTCAAGTACCCGGACAATTCGATCGTTGGGAGTCTGAGAGGTATTCTGATCCACGACCTTGATTGGAGACACAACGATCATGATCCACCGCTTCCACCGCTTCCACCGCTTCCACCGCTTCCACCGCTTCCACTCGATCGTCGCGCTCACCCTCGTGACTGGCCTCGTGACTGGCCTCGTGACTGGCCTCGTGACTGGC
>CAYXKH010000336.1:0-1111 GCA_964465255.1 uncultured Isosphaeraceae bacterium | reverse complement strand
CCTCGTGACTGGCCTCGTGACTGGCCTCGTGACTGGCCTCGTGACTGGCTGCACCTCACCCACACCCGTCGTCGAGACGCCGGCGAAGCAGACCGAGGGGGCGCACACGCCGAAGGTCTCCGCCGCGATCGCACCGTCGGTCCCACTGCCGACGCTGAAGGACACGGCGCCTCGCGACTACCCCGGCATCCACAATGCCGTGGCCTATCACGAGGGATACGTCTCCGGCAGTGTCCCGGAGGGCGATGCCGGGTTCGACACCCTCGCCGCGATGGGCATCAAGACCATCATCAGTGTGGACGGCGCCCAGCCCGAGGTCGACAAGGCCGAGGCACGCGGCATGCGCTACATCCATCTGCCCATCGGCTACAACGGCTTGGCCGAAGAGCGGAAGCTCCAGCTCGTCCGAGCGTCGCGCGATGCGATGGTCGATGGCCCGATCTACATCCACTGCCATCACGGCAGGCACCGCAGCGCCGGCGCCGCCGCGACGGTTGCGGCGAGCCTTGGCTGGGAGACCAGCCGGACCGGCGTCGAGCGCATGAAGGTCTCGGGAACCGCGCCGAACTACACCGGCCTCTACGCCTGCGCCACCGATGCCGTGCCGCTCACGGTCGTGATCATCGACCAGGTGCCGGCCCACTTCCCCTCGGTCTGGAAGCCCTCGAACTTCGTCCAGGCCATGATCGACATCGACGAAGCCTTCGAGCATCTCAAGACCATCGAGAAGGCCGGGTGGAAGACTCCGGCGGACCACCCTGATCTTGTCCCCGCCGCGGAAGCGGGACGCCTGGCCGACCTTCATCGCGTGCTGCTCGATGGCGACTCCACCGCCCAGAAGCCCGAGGGATTCGCTGCACTGATGAAGGACGGCAACCAGCGGGCGCAGAGTCTTGAAGATGCGCTCGTCGCCGGCACGACGGATGCCGCGGGGCTCAGTGCGCTCCTCACGCAGATCAATGCGTCGTGCAAGGATTGCCACGTGAAGTACCGGGATTGATTTGAGCGCTCGGTTCGGCCTTAGTTCGTTTGAGCGCTCCGTAGCGGCCTTAGTTCGTTTGAGCGCTCCGTAGCGGCCTCCGGCCGCACACTCGCTCCTGTACGCCGCGCC
>CAYXKH010000335.1:0-2598 GCA_964465255.1 uncultured Isosphaeraceae bacterium | reverse complement strand
CGTTCCCGCTTTCGGGCCGCGTGTCCCGCACCAGCAGCACATCGGTCATGCTCTTGCGCACGCAGGCGGTGGCGACGGTGCCCATGCCCACATCCGGCGCGCAATTCCCGAACGCGCCCATCACGATCAGGTCGGCCTCATCCTCGCGGGCACGCCGCAGGATGCCCACGATGCGGTTGTTGATGGAGACTTCGATCGGCAGCCCCGCCGCGCCGGGAATGTCCTTGGCAAAGTCTGCCCACGCCTTCTCGGCGTCCTTGACGAGGCTGTCGCGGATGCCCTGCTGCGTGGGTGAGAGGGTGGTTTCGAGCTCGATGACCACGATCGTGTCGATGACGTGGACGACGTGGACCTTGGCCTTCGACCAAGCTCCGATGCGGATCGCCTGCCCGAGCGCGACCGCCGAGCAGGGCGTGAAGTCTGTGCCGACCACGATGGAGCAGACGGCGAGTGTGCTGTTCATGGTGGTATCCAGCAAGAGAGAGAGTCAATTCGGTAAGGAGAGGGCAGGCGGCGAGCTTGGCGGGGAGCAGGTTCGAGGCGGCCCCGCCCACGCCGACCTCGGGCCTGATGATGACGTAGACGGCAACGCCCGGCTCACGCACACGCTCCGTCTGGTGGATGAGTCCACACCGACCCGCCGCGCGCGGCCCGCGGGCGTGCTCGGGGCCGAGGTGTGGGTGAAACTCGTGGATGCCGACAAACCCGCGCCCACGAATCCCGCCGCGCTGGTCTTCCTGACCAAGCCGACCAAGCCGACCTTCCGCGCCGAGTTCAAGCCCGGCGAAGGCGGCAAGACCGCCGTCTACATGGCCCGCATGGCCCGCATGGCCCGCATGGCCCGCGTGGCCCGCTGGATCAACACACGCGGGGAGAAGGGGCCGTGGTCGGAGATTGCGACGGCGACGGTGGCGGCGTAGGCGAGCCCGCGCGCATGGACGTGCGTACGTGTGTTCGCCGCATTCCCGCGTGCAAGCAGTCCCCGCATGTCCATCGCCCTTGGGTCCATCCGCCGCACGCGGCCCTTGAAGCATGTCCTGATTGCCCGCCTCATCGCGGGCCTTCCGCTGGCGGGGATCAGCGTGATGCACCTTGTTGGCGCGGCCCCGCTGAAGCCGATCCTCGAAGCCGCGAAGATCCCGATGCCGGATGTCAACGCGATCCTCGCGCCCGTGCTTGGCGTGCTGGCGGGGCTGATGCTGCTGAGCGGCGCGTTCGCTCGCGTCGGTGCCGCGATCGCGTGCGGGTCGATGGCCGTCGTGCTGTACGCGCACCTGACCGCCGACTGGCCCGATGAGCCGCCAATCGTGCTCCCCATCGCCGTGCTCGCCGCGTCGCTCTATGTGCTCTGGCGTGACGGCGGGGCGTGGAGCGTGGATGGCAGGTCGAGCAAGTAGCGCACGCCCACACGCCGCTACCGGCTGGTCGAGTTCAAGCGCGATGAGTGCCCCGCTTCAATGCCCTTCCCTCACGCCGGGTTGGCTGCGGAAGCTCCGCGCCATGAATCGTTGAGGTTCTGGATCGCCTCTTCGGCGGCGGCGGCGTTGACCACTGGTACCTTGTCCGCGGCCAGATCGGCGACCACGGCGTGGGGAAGGAGCTCGCTCAGGGCCATAATGAGGGGCGGGTATTCCTGTATGTGGCGGAATGTCAGCGCTGCGGTGGCCGAGTCGTCGAGGGCCAGCGCGGTGGTATGGAGCATGGTGGTGCAGGCGGTGACAAAGCTCAGCGCCGTGTAGTCGTCGCGCAGCATGCGGGCGGCCGTCTCGCCGCGCATCTTGCCGTAGAGACCAGCCAATGCCCCGGTCACAGTGCCCAGCATGTCCTTCAGCACCCCGCCCCCGCTGGTCCCGCCCATGGCCTTGACGTGCGCCTCAAGGTCGCCGCGCTGGCGGATGAGGACCGAGTGGAGCTTGTCGATCACGCGCCCGGCATGAGCAATCCGCCGGAAGTCGTCATCGCTGGCCTGTTTGGCGACCGCCTGCGACACATGCTCCAAGACAGAGATCAGGTCACCGAGGTAGCTGCGGACGGTTTCTTCACGGGTTGCGGTCATGGGAGTTTCCTTCTAAAAGATGCGGAGTGAGGGATACAGGCCTTCTGAGCGGAGCATCCTGTTCCAACGGAAGGGGGGAAAGAGGCCGCCCGGCAGCGCACCTCTATGTGTAAGGATCAACTGTCATCATTCAGCGCGCTGAAACAACTGCGAATAGTTCCTCTATTTCGGCCACACATCCGCATCCATGCGTTGCGTGGACGATCACTTACGGCCACAGGCAGCACGTGCGGCCATTGATGACGCCCGTCACCCGTCTGCAAAAATGGGACGACGTCGTCATGACCTGCCCCCATCCTATATGTACCAGGCGCTATGAGAGTCAGTGGTTCAGTCACATTCGCTTGATCCGACTCCGGCCGCTTCGAAGCGAGGGGCGCAGCCGCGAGCGCAGGAGTGGACAGCGTCGCCGTTAATCTGGCTGGTGGCAAGTGTCCCAGTGAGCTGTGCGGCCGATGGCGATCGTAGTCGTGTCGCCACGCCGCGTCCAGCGCCTTCGCGTCGCGCACATCCTTGAAGATCTCGGCGTTCAGGAGCTCGTC
>CAYXKH010000334.1:0-2599 GCA_964465255.1 uncultured Isosphaeraceae bacterium | reverse complement strand
CCTCCGGCCGCACCTCGCTTTCGTACGCCGCGCGGGGCCGAGCCCCGCGGGCTGAGCCAGGGGGAGAGTTTGGCGTGCGGTTCTCTCCCCGCAGGGGTCCGGGCGCACGAGTGAAGGTCGGGAACTGACCCATTCATCACGCCAGCGGTGCGCCGTCGAAGGAGACGAGCGCGCCGCTGGCGTTCTGCGTGAGCCCCTACTCTGGCCGCATGACCGCGGTTCCTCGACTCGATCCACGATTGATGACAGTGCCCGATTCACGGGGGCGTTTCGGCGACTTCGGCGGTCGTTACGTGCCGGAGACCCTGGTGCCGGCGCTCGAGCAGCTCGAGCGGGCCTATACCGACGCTCGATCGGATCCATCCTTCGAGCGGGAGCTCCGCGAACTCGAGCATCGCTTCGTCGGACGGCCGACGCCACTGACGGCGTGTCCGCAATTGACGGCCCACGCCGGCGGCGCCCAGATCCTCCTCAAGCGCGAGGACCTGGCCCACACCGGGGCCCACAAGATCAACAACACCATCGGCCAGGCGATGCTGGCGATTCGCATGGGAAAGAAGCGGGTGATCGCCGAGACCGGCGCCGGGCAGCACGGTGTCGCCACCGCCACGGCCTGCGCCCATTTCGGTCTCTCCTGCGAGGTCTACATGGGGGCCGAGGACATCAGGCGGCAGTCGCTCAACGTCTTCCGCATGCGTCTCATGGGGGCGATCGTCAACGAAGTCGCCAGCGGAAGTCGCACCCTCAAGGATGCCACCAACGAGGCCATGCGCGACTGGATGGGTTCGGTCGAGTCGACTCACTACATCCTCGGGTCGGTGGTCGGCCCGCATCCATTTCCACGCATCGTGCGCGACTTCCAGAGTGTGATCGGCCGCGAGTGCCGGGCCCAGGCGCTGGAGCATCTCGGTCGTCTCCCCGATGTCGTCGTGGCCTGCGTCGGCGGGGGCAGCAACGCCGCGGGAATCTTCCATCCCTTCGTCGGCGACGCCGGCGTGCGTCTCGTGGGTGTCGAAGCGGGTGGTCGCTCGAGCGCCCCCGGCGATCACGCCGCCCCACTCGCGCATGGATCACCGGGAGTGCTGCACGGTTCGCTCAGCTATGTGCTTCAGGACGCCGCCGGCCAGACCGCCGACGTGCATTCCTGTTCCGCGGGACTCGACTACCCGGGGGTCGGACCGGAGCACTCCTTCTGGAAGGACGCTGGTCGCGTCCAGTACACCTCGGTGACCGACGCCGAAGCCCTCGACGCCTTCGCCCTTCTCGCTCGTCTCGAGGGGATCATTCCGGCCCTCGAAACCTCCCACGGCATCGTCGAAGCCGTCCGCCTCGCCAGGACCCTGCCCCCGAGCGCAATCGTGATCGTGAACTGCTCAGGACGCGGAGACAAGGATGTGGCGGAGGTCATTCGGCTCACTTCGTGAGCCGGGGCAGACCGCCCGCGGCCGGTCCCTTCCCTCCCTACGCCCCGTCCCTCGGCACAAGATCCACTCCCACCGGATAGTGATCACTCGCATATCCCTTCGGCGGGGTGTCGGTCTTGTAGTCGTACTTGTCGCCGGGGTGGAGGGTGCCGAGGACGAAGGCGCTTCCGGGGAGGAACTCGCGGAAGGCGGCGCTGTTGAGCAGGATGTAGTCGAGCACCCGCATGCTCTCATGGGTGCGGTACTGGAGCGCCTCGGGATTGCTGTTGTCGGTGGTGCGGCCGGCCAGCGTGTCGGTGAAGCCGTTCTGGAGATAGACCCGCAGGGACTTGTCCCATGGGGCCGCGTTGAAGTCGCCGAGCACGGCGATGTTGCGGGAGGGATCCTTCCTGGCGATCTCTGAAATGATCGAGTTGATCATCAGCGCCTCGCCTTCGCGCTGGAAGTCGAAGTTGCCGGCCTTGTGATGCACCGCGAAGAGGGTGAGCGAGTAGTCGTCGCGGACCTTGACCGTGACCATCAGCGGGCTGCGCTGGAAGGGGATCCTTTCGCCAGGCTTCACCTCGGCGCCAGGCTGGGCCCATCCCAGGCCCTCACGCGTCACGTTGCGGAGGTCGGCCTCGGGCCAGATGCGATCCTCGACGATTGGGAAGCGACTCAGGATGCCCTGCTCGACCCCGCGGTAGTAGCCGACATCACGGGCCAGCACGTGGGTGTAGCCGAGGTCCTTGAGGTAGGTGTCGCGGAACCAGGTCAGCGCCTCCAGCGACTCGATCTCCTCGACCGCGAGAATGTCGGCATCGAGCTCGCGGATCGCCTTGGCCATCGCCCGGCAGCGATCGTCACTGGTCTTCATCGGCAGATCGTCGAACTCGCCGCTCAGGTTCGGATCATCCACGTGATCGAAGAGGTTGAGCATGTTGTACGTGCCCAACCGGATCGCCCCTCCGGCCTTGCGCGGAGCCTTCTCGATGCCGAAGCGCCGCGAGGGGCCCGGCGGAAACTGCGGTCGATTGCCGGCGCGAGGTTCGGTTCGCGGCGGTGGCGTGGCGGTGCCCCGCGCGGGCGCACCTGCGACGCGAGCGGCAATCGTCGGCGCAGCCAGCGGTGCGGTCGCGAGGAGTGAGGCCAGCACGAGCAGCGTGATTCGGGAGTGGGGGAGCATTGGGGGGAGG
>CAYXKH010000333.1:0-2653 GCA_964465255.1 uncultured Isosphaeraceae bacterium | reverse complement strand
GGCCGTCACGACCGCGTCGGTTTCCGACCGCGTCACGTCGCCGTACGCCGCGTCGGTGCCGCCCGGTCCGGCCGCGCGGGCGCCCTGACCGTCGCAGCCATCGTCGCCCTCGCCCGGCTTGCCGTTCTCCGCGCCGTCGTTGGGTTCGCAGATGTCGGCGCAGCCCGTGCAGAGCGCCAGCGCCTCCTCTTCCTCCGGCGACAGCGTGCCTCCGAGGATGCCCGCGAGGCAGTCCCTCAGACCGGCGCAGATGTCAGGACCCGCCTGCGACCCGCAGTTCTCGAAGAACTCGCAGATCAACTCGACCAGCTTCTCGCGGTCGTCCGGGTCCTCCCGATCGTACGGCACGCCGCCGTTGCAGCCCGCCTCGCTCTCGGCGACGAACGCCTCGATGTCCGCGCAGTCGATCACCCCGTCGCAGTTCGCCCGGTCGCAGCGGAACGACTCGCCGCAGGACCAGCCGTCTCCCGGAGTACAGCATCCCTCGGGCTCGCAGTTCGTCGTGCACTCCGCGAGCGCCTCAATCTCCTCCACCGTCAGCGACCGGCAGAGTTCCTCCTCGAGGCAGTCGATCATCTGCGCGAGGAACTGCTTGCACACCTCGTCGGTGGGTTCCGCGGGAGGGGCGCACGCTCCGATGAACTCGCATGCGATGTCGAGCTTCTCCTCGTCGGTCAGCTCCTCGCCGTCGTTGCACAGGACCTTCGAGTCTTCGAGGAGCTGCTTGAGGTCCTCGCAGTCGACCTCGTCGTCGCCGTTTCGGTCGCAGACGAAGTCGTCGTCGCAGTTGAAGTACTCCGTGCCGCCGGACGCCTCTTTGCAGCAGCCGCAGTCGGCGACGTCGCCGCCGTAGCAGTCCATGAGCTTCTGAAGCTCCCCCGCGGTGAGCGGACGGTCGATGCGGGCTTCGATGCACTCGCGGATGTCCGTGCAGACCGTCTCGCCCATCCCGTCGGGGGTCCACTCGCCGTCGCACTCCGACTGGATCTTCCCGAGGAAGCAGCACGCCGCGTCGAGGATCCATCCGACCGACTCGGGGCAGTCCTCCGACACGGTCAGCCCGCCGAGAAGATCCGTCAGGTCGGCGCATCCGATGACGCTGTCGTTGTTACGGTCGCAGGGATCCGATGGAGGTTGGGTCGGATGCGAGTCCGCCAGATTCTCGCACCGACAGAGCGCCGCAAGGTACTCGCACATCTCCTCCACGCAGCACGGAGGCAGCAGCTCCCCGGCACACGGCAAGCCCTCATTGCAGCAGCCGCGATACCACATCTCCGGACAGCCCGTCCAAGCATGGGCCTCAAGCCACCCTTGAAGGTTGAGTCCGCTGCAGCTGTAGCCGTTCATAGCCAGCGCCGCGCAGGCGTCATGGCAGAAGTACGTCGTCTCGAGCACCCACGGATCGACGGCATCGCGCGGACAGCCGACCAGACATGCTCCCCACGGGCCCGGCGGGAAGATCGGCTCCTGAACGGGTCGACCGCCGGGCAGCGGCAGCGGCGCCGGTCCGTCCTGCGCGTGCGCTGGATCCAAGGGGATCGCCACGGGCATCGCGCCGAATGCCCGAGCCAGTCCGGATGACCACGATCTCTGAAATCGGAACCGCGGCTCCGCGCCTCCCGCTACCAAACGTCCGGTCGATTCAAGGATCATTTCAAGCACG
The DNA here is from genome assembly GCA_964465255.1 of uncultured Isosphaeraceae bacterium. Classification (GTDB taxonomy): domain Bacteria; phylum Planctomycetota; class Phycisphaerae; order Phycisphaerales; family SM1A02; genus CAYXKH01. The sequence continues at coordinate 990 of CAYXKH010000333.1, read as the reverse complement.
TCAGCGCCCCCTCTGCTGATGGGCTCGGCCGAGTCCGTGAAGGCGGCCCCTGCGACCACGCGACAATCCGGCCGACGACGACGGACTATACCCCCGAACCGGCGGAGCGTGCCAGACTGAGCGCTTCCGCGTTGGCCTGTGATTCGGCCGCCTTGTCGGGTAAGGGCGCCCCCACTACACCGCCGTGTTGTTGCTGCTCCCACTGCTGTCGCTCACGCCGAAGCTACTGCTGCCCCCGCTGGTCAGGATGGACGGAGCGATCGTGCCGCTGCTGGAGAAGCTCGAACCGCTGCTCTTCGACGATCCCGACGAAGAGGAACTCGATCCGCTCGTCGAGGTCAGGATGCTGGGAGCGAAGCTCGAAGAATCGTTGTGCGCCCAGACGCCGTCGACCAGCAAGGTGTTAGTCGTCGGGACGTGAAGCGCGACCGTCCGGACGCGGCCCGGGATGCGCTCGACCGTCGCGACGATCTCCTCGCCAAGCCCGTCGAGGAAGACCGCGTCGCCGACCTCGACGAACTCCGCCGACACGAAGCCCCACTGATCGTCGCGGCGGATCAGGATCGGGTGCTCCGCAGTGCACTTCACGCGACCGTTCAAGACGACGAATCCGTCGTGCGTGCCAAGCCGCATCTGGCCGACCGGCTGGGCGCGGCGCACGACGCCGTCGAGCCCCCACGTCGAGAGCCAGTCGTACTGGGCGCGATAGTCGACGTCGACGATGAGACCGGGGATCTGGAGCGACGCGATCATGTCGCCCGGCTGAAGCGCCTCGATCGGAACGCGACGTCCGTCGGCCATCGTGACGAGCGTGCCAAAGAGGAAGCAACTGCTCGAACTCCCGCTTCCCGACCCGCCTCCGCTCGAACCTCCACCGCCACTGGAGCCTCCACCACCGCTGGAACCGCCGCCACCAGAAGTGCCGCCACCTCCGCTGGTGCCACCGCCACCGGAGCTTCCGCCGCCGGACGACTCGCCCGACGAGCCGCC
>CAYXKH010000332.1:0-2672 GCA_964465255.1 uncultured Isosphaeraceae bacterium | reverse complement strand
ACTTCTGCTGCGCCACTTGCTCGACCTCCCGCTGCGCCAGTTGCTGCACCTCCTGCTGGACCTCCCGCTGCGCCAGTAGCTGCGCCAGTTGCTGCACCTCCTGCTGCTCCACCCGCTGCGCCAGTTGCTGCGCGGCCGGCCACTCCGCCGGTTGTCAAGCCCGCGCCGCAGGCGCCTCCAGCGGCGGCCGGCGAACCTGAACCCGAACTGGGCGCCCCGATTGTCGGGGCGATCCGCTCGGGGGAACGCTCCATTCGGCCAATGCGCTTCTCCGAGGTCGAGCTCGACGACCGCTTCTGGGCGCCAGCCCTCGAGATCAATCGGCGGCGCACGCTGCCGGCGGTGTGGAGTCAGATGAAGGCGACCGGCCGAATCGAGAACTTCGCCCGCGCCGCCGCCAAGCTTCAGGGCAAGGAGGCCGGACCGCATCAGGGATTCTTCTTCAACGACTCGGATGTCTACAAGCTCTTCGAGGGCGCCTCGTACATCCAGTTCCGCAATCCCGACGACTTCCGCGAACTCGAGCTGGAGGATCTGGCCAAACTGATCGTCTCGGCCCAGCAGCCCAACGGATACATCAACACCTACTTCACGCTGGCCGCCCCGGACAAGGTCTGGAGCGACGTGCCGAAGATGCACGAGATGTACTGCGTCGGGCATCTGATCGAAGCGGGCCTGGCGTCGTGGCAGTCCGGCGGTCGTCGCGTCCTGCTCGATGCCAGCAAGCGGGCGGTTGCGAACCTGGCCAGCGTCTTCGGACCCGAGGGCCGCCGCGACGTGCCCGGACACCCAGGGCTCGAGCTGGCGCTCTTGCGGCTCTACGAAGTGACCGAAGATCCTGGCCATCTGGCGCTTGCCCAATGGCTGATCAATCAGCGAGGCATGAGCGCAGGGCGAGCCTCGGCAGGCGAGTACGCCCAGGATCACATGTCACTCCGCGATCAGAGCGAAATCGTCGGCCACGCGGTGCGGGCCACCTACCTCTTCGCCGGGGCCACCCTGCTGGCCCAGAGGACCGGTGACGTGGCTCTGGCCGACGCGATGCGCCGCCTCTTCGCCGACCTGGTCACGCGCAAGCTCTACATCACCGGGGGCATCGGCAGCTCGGCCCAGAACGAGGGCTTCACGCGGGCCTTCGATCTTCCCAACGACGGCGCGTATGCCGAAACCTGCGCCGCCATCGGTCTCGTGCAGTGGGCCCACGAGATGCATCTGCTCGACCGCAGCGCCAAGCCCATCGACGTGCTCGAGCAGGCTCTCTACAACGCGGTGCGCGGCGGCGTGTCGCTGTCGGGCGATTCCTTCTTCTACGCAAACCCGCTTGCCAGTCGCGGGCAGGTGCAGCGCTCCGCGTGGTTCGACTGCGCCTGCTGCCCGCCGAACCTCCTGCGGCTCTTCGCGCGCGTGGCCGACTTCTTCTACAGCCGCGACCAGGACACCCTCTACGTCAATCTCTTCGGCAAGAGCGCAACCGCCACCAGCTTCGGCAGGGCCGTGGTGCGGGTCACGCAGCAGACCGATTTCCCCCACTCGGGCAAGGTGCAGATGTGGGTGGAGGCGTCGCGGCCGACCACCTTCACGCTCGCCGTCCGCATTCCGGAGTGGTCCGACGGCATCACCATCGTCGTCAATCGTGACGTCGTCGACGCCCCTCGGGAACGCGGCTATGCCATGATCACCCGCGAATGGACACCCAATGACTTCGTCGACGTCGAGCTCTCGATGCCGGTGCGGGTGATTGCCGGCAACCCCGAGGTGCCGGCCCAGAAGGGCCGATTCGCGCTGGCCCGCGGACCGCTGGTCTACTGCGTCGAGGGCGTGGATTCGGCGCCGGACCTGCGCTCGCTGATCTTCGACGCCGGACAGGAGTTCGCCGTGGCCGAGCGCGCCGATCTTCTCGGCGGCGTCACCACCATCAGCGGCGTGGCGAGGCGCACGCAGCAGCCGAACCAGCAGCCGGGCCAGTCTCCGAACCAATCTCCGAACCAATCTCCGGTGGGGGAGGCTGATCGCTCGGTCCCCTTCACCGCAATCCCCTTCGCCTTCTGGGCCAATCGCGAAACCGGACCGATGATGGTCTGGTTGCCGACCACACCCGAGGCGGCCGAGGCGGGCGATTCGTCGACCGATCCGGCGATCGACTCGGCGATCGACTCGGCGATTCGGGCCAGCGCTTCGCACGTCCACGCCCGCGACAGCGTGGCGGCGCTCCATGACGGCGTCGTCCCCTCGATCGAGGCAGGTCGACAGCCGCGCTTCTCCTGGTGGCCGCGTCAGGGAACGACCGAGTGGGTGCAGTACGACTTTGCCGCGCCCCGAACGGTGACTGGCGTCGAGATGCACTGGTTCGACGACACCGCCGCCGGCGGAGGCTGTGCTGCTCCAGCATCGTTCCGCGTGCTTCGCCGCGACGGCGAAACGTGGGTCGAAGTCGCCACCACCACCCTCGGCGACTCCGACGGTCTCGCCGACGTGCTCGGGGCCTCGTCGCAGGTGACCTGGGACCCGATCACCACCACCGGCCTCCGCCTCGAAGTGCAGCTCCGCAGCACCAGATCCGCCGGCCTGCTGGAGTGGGCGATACTCGCGCCCTGAGCGCTCGCCCGTCCCCGAGCCCCTCATTGCTCATTCCTGATTCCCCCGCTCCGCCACTCCGCGCACGCCCCCAAACC
>CAYXKH010000331.1:0-2689 GCA_964465255.1 uncultured Isosphaeraceae bacterium | reverse complement strand
CGGCGGCGAGTCCGGCAGGGCTGATGGGGGGAGGGAGGGTTCGACGCAGGCGCATCGCGCTTTCGGGGTGCTGGATGTCACGGTCGGCCGAGGCCGCTCCCGGTGCCTGTACCATTCGCCCATGATCCCCGGGACGGTCATCGGTACATGCAAGCTGTCAGCCGTGGTGCTCTGCGCTGCTGCTGGCGCAGCGCTCAGTCCCGTTGCGGGAGCGTCGCTCGCGGTCACCGCACTCGGCTCGATCCTCGGCGGCGCTGCCGGCGCCTTCTTCCACGAGATCTCGAACTCTCTTGGACACTGGCTCGGCCAAAACGTCCGAGGCCCGGTGGAACCTCCGACGAATCACGATCTCGACCACCTCATCGCTCGGGCCATCGTGCAGTCGATTCGAGTGACCGCCACTGAGCTCGGAGCGGCGAACACGATCAAACCATTCTGCACTCGGATATGTGCCGCGCGTGAGCACCAGATCCTCGAACTGATGCGGCGGAACGAGTTTCGCGACCCGGACGAGTCCACCGTCGTTGCCCTTGTCGGCACTGCGCTCGGTGGCATGACCACCGAAACGAAGACACCCGACTACTGGGTGCGATTCGTGCAGGCACTCGCCAAAGAACTCGGAGCCGACAACACCGTCCGAAGCGCGCTCACCCAGGCGTTTCGAGCCATCCGGCGGCTTCTTTCACCCGACCTCACTCCCCCGACGCCCGATCCGCAGGCGGAAGAGGGAATCAAGCACATCGCCCAACAGCTCCATCTCAACCTCGCCGCCCAGGCCAACGACATCCTGCGCAATTCGTTCGGCCCCCAGGGAAGAATCTTCATCGCCGTCCTCTTCCAGTTCCTCAATTCGATCGCCACACAGTGCAGCGGCGTGCATGGCTCGATCCGCTTCTCCGACGCGGAAGCGGTCAATCTCAAGGAGTGGATTCACGCCGCAACCGCGTCGGCGCTCCGCGAGGCAGCCGCTCACCCGGTCCCCAGCACCGATCTCGAACGCGAGTACCAGGCGCTGGTCACGAGCGAGATCGACACACTCAAGAGAACCCTCGAGCAGCTCGGCCAGGATGTCGCATTCATCCGCGTGGGGGTCGCCCGGCTCGCCAACGCGTTTGCTCCCCGAATCATTCTGTATCCAAGGGTGCCTCCCCCGAAACCGGGAGACCCCTCCGGACAACGAGACCGCTTCGTCTTCCGCACCGAGCGAATGTCGGTCGTCGGCCGAGAGGACGAACTCAAGGAGCTCAACGCCTGGCTCGATCTCGAGGGCCCATTCAGTTGGGACCTCTGGACCGGCCCCGCCGGAAGCGGCAAGAGCCGACTTGCCCTCCACCTCTGCCGCACCCGACCCGACTGGCACAGCGGCTTCTTCCACTGGACCAAAGGCAACACTCCTCAATGGCACCTGTGGTCCCCCGAGGCCGACACGCTCATCGTCTTCGACTATGTCGCCGAGCATGCGAAGGAGATCGGAGACGTTCTCGCAACGCTGGCAGTGCGAGCGGCACCCGGCGCGTCCCATCCGCTCCAACACGGCGTGAAGGTGCGATGTCTGCTCCTTGAACGTGCCGCGGCGCCGAAGACTCAGACAGGCGGGGACTCCCCCAACGAGCCCGCCCAAGGTCGGGATGCCGCGCCCGTGACGAGGGGGTCGATCGAGGTTCTCAAGCTCGAGGCAAGCTGGCTGTCGACCCTGCGCATCGCCGGGGCTACTGCCGGCGAGTCATACCGCCTCGCTCATGCCCGGACCGACATCGACCAGCCGCAACGACCGATTATCGGCGTGCGTGAAGCTGCGGTGCGGCAGATCATTGTCGAAGACGCCGAACTCGCGGGTGAGACGACCGACCCGGCGGGCCTTGACATTCGAGTCGCGGCCGCACTCCGGATCGACCCCGATCGTCGTCCGCTCTTCGTGGCGATGGCAGCCGAGGCAGTGCGAGAACACGGTGGCGCGTTCGAACTGCGTCCTGGCGAGTCCCGGTTTGATGCGTTGATCGATCACATCCGCGGCAAGGAATGGCGACACGCCTGCGAACGGCTGGAACGACATCCGCACGGCCGCGGCCCGGATCTTGCGCATTGGGAGCGACTGGTCTGCCTCGCGACGATGGTCGACGGACTCGGTGGAGATCGCTTCAACGACGCGCTGGACAAGTCGGCTCAAGCCGGGATTCCGAGTCACGTTGACTGGGGAGACGGCACGCGGTTTGACCTCCTCGTCAGCGGCGCAAGTCGCAACTATGCCCCCAAACTCGAACCAGATATTCTCGGCGAGGCCTTCGCGCTGGACTGGCTCGAACGCAACTCCAGCAGACTGGCGACGGACCTCATCGATCTGGCGTGGTCGCTCGGGATGCGGGAGTTCGTCGTGCGAGCGGCGCAGAACTTCCCCGACCGGGTGGAAGGGGTGGGGCTTCTCGCGCCCCGCGGCGGGGCCGATCAGGACTCTCTTCTTGGAGCGCATCTCGCCCAGATGATCCGGACATCCGTCCGAGGCGGCGACAGGTCCGGGACCTCTGCGCGGGGCAAGCGGCTGCTTCTCGACCCGACCCAGCCGCCACGGGTCCGGGCCCTCGGCGCGTTCGGCTGGACCCAGCATCCGATGTCGCCCGGGGACTTGGAAGAGTTTGAGTCTGCGTGCCATTCCCTGGCACGAGAGCACCCCGACGACGCGGCCGTCCGCGAG
>CAYXKH010000330.1:0-2691 GCA_964465255.1 uncultured Isosphaeraceae bacterium | reverse complement strand
CTGCTCCCTGCTCCCTGCTCGCGGCACCCCGGTTCGCCACTACACTCCGCTCCCATGGCCGATGCGGCGGAGAATGTCCTCTTCTCGCGCGAGTACGAGGCGGAGCTCGATGACTGGCTCCAGCGTCGGTTCGGCTATCTGTGCATCACCTTCGCGGTGATCGAGTTCCTCTTCGCCGCGTGGAGCGTCTTCCTGCTCACGGTGAGGGTGCAGAACCCGATGGCGGACACCGCCGCCGACTGGGTGGGGCTGACCCTTTCAATCGCCGGCCTCGCGGTGGTCAGCGCCGTCCTCGTTCGCCGGATGCGGCGGGTCGAGAGCCGTCCGGCGCTGCTTCGAGCGACCACCTGGCTGATCCTCGCCCTGGGAGGCCTCGCCCTCGCCGAGGCTCTGGTGATCCATTGGCTCGGCGGCCGCGACCAGATCTCGGTTCTTGGGCGGCTCTTCCTCTGGCACCTGACCGCCTGCATCATCCTCCCGTGGCATCCCCGCGAGTCGCTGCGGCCGATGGTGCCGCTCCTGATCCTCTGGGCAATCGAGGTCTTCGCCTTCAGTCACGGCGCCCAGTTCTGGGCCCGCGCCGGAACGGCGCCCTTCGCCCCGATCGTCCTGCTGCCGGGTCTGGCAATCTGCGCCGTGCGCATGAGCATGCACGGTCGACGGTTCCAGACGCAGATGCTCGGTCGTCACTTCCGCTCGCTCAGGCGGGAGATGTCGCAGGCCCGGGAGCTTCATGAAGCCCTCTTCCCCAAGCCCCACAGCGATGGCCATGTGCGCTTCGAGTACAGCTATGTTCCGGCGGCGGACGTCGGTGGCGACTTCATCCATCTCTCGGTCGGACCCACCGGAGTGATCGCCGCCACGCTCATCGACGTCACCGGGCACGGCATCGCCGCCGCCCTCACCGTCAACCGGCTCTTCGGCGAACTCGAGCGAATCCGCGCCGAGCGGCCGCGGATCGAACCGTCCGAGCTCCTTTGTCTTCTCAATCGCTACGTCAGCCTGACGTTGGCTCGACACGGGGTGTTCGCCACCGCGGTCTGCTTCGAGGTCGATCCCTATGTCGGCGAGCTTCGCTTCGCCAACGGAGGACATCCGCCGCTCATCGTGCGGCGTGCCGGCGGCGCGGTGGAGACGCTCGAGGTCGATGGCATGATCCTCGGGGCCGTCGGCGACGACGGTTTCGAGTGCAAGCCGATGGTCGTCAAGCTCTCTCCGGGCGACGTCGTCCTGGCCTACACCGATGGTGTCTTCGAGGCCTTCAACCGCCGTGGCGAGCAGTTCGGCATGCCGCGGTTCCTCGAGGCCCTGACCCGCCATCCCGCGCCGAACTCCTGGCCCTCCTTCCTCGGAGCGCTGGTCGAGCGTCACCACGGCGGTCGCTCCCAGGACGATCTGCTCATCGCCGCGCTCATCTTCGAGCAGGCCAGAGCGGCCTCGGGCCGGACCCACGCGCCAACCTCGGTGGCGACCACCGTGGCGACCACGGTTCCTGCCCTGGGTCGCTCATGACCGGAGCCACGCTCAGGGTGATCGATCCTGCGCAGGCGGCGCCTCGTGACCGGCAGCTCATGCAGCGCGCGGCCCGGCTGGCGCTGCGCGGCCATGGCGGGGCCGAGCCCAATCCGATGGTCGGCTGTGCAATCGCCGACGACCGTGGTCGAGTGATCGGCGAGGGATTTCATCGCCGCTGTGGTGAAGCCCACGCCGAACGCGCAGCCCTCGATGATCTCCGCCGCCGCGGGTTCGAACCTGCTGCCGCGCGCGGCTCGACGCTCTTCGTCACTCTCGAACCCTGCGCCGGCAGCGGCCGAACGCCGCCCTGCTGCGATGCGATCATCGCCTCCGGCGTGGCTCGCGTGGTGATGGCTCGCCGCGATCCCCATGAGAAGGGAAGCGGTGGCGCCGACCGCCTGCTCGCGGCAGGCATCGCCGTCGAGCTTCTGCCCGAACCGGCGGCGGTTGCGGTCAGCGACTCCTTCGTGCACCGGGTGGTGACCGGGCTTCCCTGGTGCTGCGCGAAATGGGCCCAGACCATCGATGGACGCATCGCCACCCGAAGTGGCGAGAGCCGCTGGATTTCGAGTGCCCGGAGCCGGGCCTTCGTGCACCGCGAGCGCGGTCGTGTGGATGCGATTGTCACCGGTATCGGCACAGCGCTCGCCGATGACCCGAAGCTGACCGCCCGCGGCGTGCGCCGTCGGCGCATCGCACGGCGCGTCGTCATCGATCCGATGCTCCGGCTTCCAATCTCCTCGGCGCTTCTGGCCACGCTCGATTCCGCGCCGCTGACGATTGCGGTCTCGGCCGAGCAGGTCGCGGAGCCGCGTCGCCGCGAGTTTCTCGAACAGGTCTGCGGCATCATGCCTCCCGCCGCGGCCGGCGCGGCGATTGAGATCGTGACACTGCCACCGTTCGTCGGAGGATCGGGTGCATCGCTCGATCTGCGAGTCCTGTGGCGACATCTCGTCGACGCCCACGCGGTCTCGACCATCCTGGTCGAAGCCGGGCCGCGCACGGTCCGCACGCTGATCGAGCAGGACCTTCTCGAGGAAGCCCTGGTCTTCATCGCACCGATTCTGATCGGCGATCAGCAGGCCCGGGCGTGCGTCGAGGGCATGGGCGGCGACGCGATGGGGATCAGCCATCTCGCCGACGCAACTCGATTCGCACTCGCCGACCTCCGCCGCC
>CAYXKH010000329.1:0-2692 GCA_964465255.1 uncultured Isosphaeraceae bacterium | reverse complement strand
GTGGTGGATCGATCTTCGGATCGCCCGGCGAGGATCCCGAGCGCATTCCGCGCGAGGAGCTGGTCCAGCAGATCGTCGACATCCTCCAGGAGAACGTCGACCCCGAGGGTTGGCGCGATCTCGGCGGCGACACCGGTTCGCTTCAGGAGCTCAACGGCAACCTGATCATCACCAACACGCCGCGCAACCACCGGGACATCGAAGGGCTGCTCAGCCAGCTCCGACTGATCCGGGCCCTCCAGCTCAACGTCGAAGCCCGTCTTCTGACGGTTTCCACCGACTGGTTCGAGCAGATCGGCGTCGACCTCGACCTCTACTTCAACACCAACAACACGATGTTGCAGCAGGCCCGGGCAGTCGACTCCAACTTCCAGTTGAGCGACTTCTTCGGCGCCAACGGCGTGCCCAAGGAGGCGGTGATCTTCGACTCGCCCACCGGCACCAACCAGCCGCCGGCCCAAGGGGCAATTCCCGGCGCCCCCTACTCCAACACCTTCGGCACCGGCTACCTCTTCGGTCAGCCCTCGGGCGGACCCCCGCCGACCGACATCACCTATGTCACCGGTCCGGTCGGCCCCCCGATCCGGCAGCAGAGCGGCTTTTCGCCAATTGGCGTGGCGAACAACTCAATCGACGCCATTCAGGAACTCGCCGGCAGCGGTCTGAGCGACTTCGCGCTCTCCGCAGCAGGCACGCCGGCCCTTGCGACCGGCGTCTCCTTCCTCGACGACATCCAGGTCGATCTGCTCATCACCGCGACGCAGGCGGATCGCCGCAACGTCGTGCTCACGGCGCCGCGTCTGACGCTCTTCAACGGTCAGCGCTCGTGGGTGTCGGTGGCCAACGCCATCACCTACGTCTCCAACCTGATTCCCGCGACCGGCGACTCTTCCGGTGCCTTCCAGCCCGTGCTCGACGTCGTCCGCGAAGGCTTCGTGCTCGACATCGAAGGCGTGATCTCGGCGGACCGCCGCTACGTCACCATGACGGTCGCCTTCGATCTCAACGAGAACGTCGACTTTGCGACGGTGACCGTCTCGGGTGCGGCCGGCGGCGGCGGGATCCAGGGTGGCCGGGCCTCGAGCTTCGAAGGCCAGATCCAGCTCCCGCGAATCGCCGGTACTCAGATCCGCACCACCGTCTCGGTCCCGGACAAGGGCACCGCACTGCTTGGCGGACAGCGCTCGATGAACGAGATCGAGGTCGAGAGCGGCGTCCCCGTCCTCTCGAAGATCCCGATCATCAATCGCTTCTTCACCAACCGGATCGCCAGCAAGGAAGAGAAGACGCTTCTCCTGTTGATTCGTCCTGAGGTGATCATCCAGCAGGAAAACGAAGAGGTCCTCTTCCCGAAGCTCTCCGGCCAGATGGGCGCGGGCGGGCTCTGAGTGCAGCGTGAGGCCCGACGCGGCCCGACCGCGGCGAGTGCACGCGACATCCGACGCAAGGACCCGACGCCGGTCCGACGCGAGGTGCTGAAACGGCACCCGCCTCGGACCGGCGTTCTTGATTGGGCGTGGGCTCCCGTGAAGCACGCCCCGCCGGGGCGAGCGCCCCATCGGCGGCTCGCGCCGCGGCGTGAGAAGCCGGCATGGTCCGATGCGATCGTGTTTGCGGTGGCCCCCCAAAGGGAATACCCTCTCCGCTCGTTCCCGGCTGGCCCTTCAGGCCTCCTGCGCTGCCCGGCCGCCTCGGTCGACAGCCATGCGCCCCAGGCCCGGAACGCAGGTCAACGAGCGCAGTCCAATGAGCGCGACAAGGAGTGGATCGACGATGGCCGCATCAGCGTCACGGCTTCGCGTGGCCGACATCAATGGAGTGACCAAGGTCGAGTTTGTTGATCGCAACATCCTCGACGAGGCCAACATCCAGCAGATCGGCGATGAGATCGGGAAGTTCATCGACGCCCAGGTTCGCCCCAAGCTTCTGATCTGCTTTTCGAACGTCGACCACCTCTCCTCGGCCGCGCTGGGAACCCTCATCACGCTTCGTCACAAGATCGACGGCAAGGACGGGCAACTGCGGCTCTCCGACATCAAGCCCCAGATCTACAGCGTCTTCGTGATCACCAAGCTCACCAAGCTCTTCCAGATCCACGACACCGCGGCCGACGCGATGAAGAGCTTCGCCTGATTCCCTGGTGCACGGAACCATGTGCGCCGACACCGCACCGACCGATCTGCCCCAGCGTCGCCTGACGCTCCGCGACACTCGCGAAGACGTCGAGGGCGCCTTCAGCGAGTTCTTCGAATCGCTGCGCGATCTCGGCTATGAGGAATCCAATGTCTTCGCCATCCGCCTCGCAGTCGAGGAGGCGGTGAACAACGGATTCCGCCACGGCAACAAGAACGACTCCCAGAAGGTGGTCTTCCTGAGCTGGAGCGCAACGCCCACGCACGTCGAGCTCGAGGTCGAAGATCAGGGCGAGGGCTTCGATCCGAGCGCCGTCCCCGATCCGACTGCCGAGGAGAATCTCGAGATCCCCTCGGGCCGCGGGTTGATGCTCATGCGGGCCTACATGAGCGACGTGCGCTACGTCGATCCGGGGAATCGGGTGCGGATGGTGTTCATCAAGCCGCCACCAGAGTGAATTTGTCGCTGCGTGGGGGGCAGGGAGCAGGGGGCAGGGAGCAGGGAGCAGGGAGCCGCAGTGGGTTGCACGATTGAGTGCGTGCGCGAAGTGGCTGCGAGA
>CAYXKH010000328.1:0-2716 GCA_964465255.1 uncultured Isosphaeraceae bacterium | reverse complement strand
CTCGGTTCGGCCCTCCGGGCCGACACTCGCTTCCGTACGCCGCGCCGGGCGGAGCCCGGCGGGCTGAGCCACGTGAACGCTTCGCGCGCGGAGCGTGGGCGTCGGCTGCTCTGCCCACGGCGCACGCACGGAGTCGTGCAACCCGCTGCGGCTCCCTTGCTCCCCGCTCCCTGCTCCCTTGCTCCCCGCTCCCTGCTCCCTGCTCCCTGCGTGCCTCGTCCCTCCGGCGGCGGTTCGTCGAATGACTTCCCTCCCTTCGTTCCCATGACCCCCACCTCCTCCGATCACTCGACGCCGCACGAGGTCATCGTCGGCATCGATCTGGGAACCACCAATTCGCTGATTGCGGTGGTCGACGCCGGCGGTCCGCGAGTGATTCCCGATGCCACCGGCGCGGCCCTGGTGCCTTCGATCGTCGGCTTTCGCCCCAAGGCGGCGCCGCTGGTTGGAAACGCGGCCGGGGCCTCGGCCGAGAGCAATGCTTCGAGCACGATCCGCAGCGTCAAGCGACTGATGGGGCGGCGCGCCGATGAAGTTCTCGCAGAGACAGCCCGGGTCAGCTACCGAGTGGTGGCGGGTCCGCGGGGCATGGCCTGTGTCGCCCCGTTCGCCAGCGAGACGAGCTCGCCCGCGGATCACGCTTCCGGTGAGCGCTCTTCTGGGGACGGCACGGTCGTCACCCCCGAAGAAGTGAGCGCGGCGATTCTGCGTGCGCTCAAGAGCCAGGCCGAGGCGGCCTTGGGCCACTCGATTGCGAAGGCCGTGATCACCGTGCCGGCGTACTTCGACGACGCCCAGCGTCAGGCCACACGCGACGCTGGGCGACTCGCCGGTCTCAAGGTCGTGCGCATCGTGAACGAGCCGACCGCCGCAGCACTGGCGTATGGCATCGGTTCAACCGGGCGCATCGCCCAGACGATTGCGGTCTACGACCTCGGCGGCGGAACCTTCGACGTCTCCATCCTGCAGGTGATTCCGCGCGAATCGGAGGCCGCCGCCTCCTCGACGGGCGGCGGCGCCGAGGCGACCACTTCGGACTTCTTCCAGGTCCTCGCAACCGCTGGTGACACCGCGCTCGGTGGCGATGACTTCGACGCCGCAATCGTCCTTCTGCTGGAGGCGAAACTCGCGGCGCGAGGCGATGGGGCCTTCGAAGGACGTCGCGGCGCGGTCGATCGAGAACGACTGCGTCGCGCCGCCGAGCAGGCCAAGCGGCTGCTCACGGACGGCGACGTGGCGTCGATTGCGCTCGGTCCGGAGTTCGCCGGTGCTGGGCATCGCGAGTCCGCATCGCTCACACTCACCCGCGGCGAGTTCGAGAGCGCCATTGCGGCGCTGGTCGAGCGCACCATCAGCCGTTGTCGACAGGCCCTGCGCGATGCGAAGCTCACCGTCGCCGAGATCGACCAGGTGGTGATGGTCGGCGGGTCGTCGCGAGTGCCGCTCGTGCGCCGGTCCGTCGCCGAACTCTTCGGGAAGTCGCCCTACGTCGCCCTCGACCCCGATCAGGTCGTCGCCCTCGGGGCCGCGGTGCAGGGCTCGATTCTCTCGGGGGCGATCCGCGACACGCTCCTGCTCGACGTGGTCCCGCTCAGCCTCGGCATCGAAACGGTCGGCGGGGCGATGGCCAAGCTGATCGTTCGGAACACGTCGGTTCCGGCGCGGGCCATCGAGATGTTCTCGACCTCCGTCGACGGTCAGACCAGCGTGAAGATCCATGTGCTCCAAGGCGAACGCGAGCTGGTGGGCGATTCGCGCAGCCTGGGCGAGTTCCATCTTCGCGGCATCCCGCCGATGCCCGCGGGGATCCCGCAGGTCGCCGTGGAGTTTCTCGTCGACAGCAACGGCATCCTGAACGTCTCGGCTCGCGAGCGCCGCAGCGGCACGCAGGCCTCGATCCAGATCGTGCCCTCGCGCGGACTGACACGCGAGGAAGTCGATCGCATGGAGCGGGAGTCGCTCGACCACGCTCGCAGCGACATGCGCGTGCATCGGGTGATCGACCTCTCCGTCAACGCCGCCCTCGACGTCAAGTGGATCGGCGAAGCGCTCGCCCGCGTGCGGAGCGAGCTGGAGCCGGCCTATGCGGTCCTCGTCGACGCCAGGCTTGCGGAAGTTGCTTCGCTGATCGAGGCGGCTCGGCGCGATCCGAGTGCGGTCGACGCCGAGGCGTTTCATGGCGCCAAGCAGTCGCTCGATGAACTCTCGATGCGGGTGCACGAAGTGTCGATTGCCCGCAGTCTGCGCGAGGGCGCCGCCGGTGAGCGGCCCGATCAGGGCTGAGGCGCTGGCGCCGTTGTCGCCGGGCGACGAGTGACTCGAGCGGCAACGAGCGACGACGATTGGCAACGAGCGACTCGAGTGACACCGAGTGACACCGAGTGACACCGAGTGACGCGAGTGGGTGTTACTCAACGCCGTGATCGAATCACGCTGCAGCGCCGCCGAGCCGGGGACCGCCGCACCTGGGACCGCCGCACCTGGGACCGCCGAGCCCCAGGTTGGCGTATGGCGACGCCAGTCGCCGTGAAGAACTGCGATTCGCCCACGTGAGCGAAGACCGAAGTGACGCGGATCGTTATGGACGAGGTCCTTCGCGTCGTGCGCAGGAAGGATGGAGCACGGAGGTCATGGAGAACATGAAGGTCATGGAGTACATGAAGGTCATGGAGGACATGGAGGTCATGGAGGTCATGGAGGTCATGGAGGTCATGGA
>CAYXKH010000327.1:0-2717 GCA_964465255.1 uncultured Isosphaeraceae bacterium | reverse complement strand
ACCTCGGCGAGCCGCGACGGGCGATCGAGCACCACGAGCAGGCCCTGACGATCTTGCGGGAGATCGGCGATCGAGCCGGCGAGGCAATGGCCTCATGGAACCTCGCATTTCTCCTGATCCGTGCAGGCGATTCCGATCGCGGCGCCGAGGTCGCCCGTGGCTTCATCGAATACCTTCGCGAAATTGGGCATCCCGAGACCTCGATGCGCGAGCAGCAGCTCCATAAGGCGCTCGGTACCGGGCCCTAGTCCTTCGGAGGGCTCGCACGACATTCCGCCGCAACGGCACCGGGGGAACCTGCAGCCGGTTCCGTCCCGGGCGGTGCACGCCGGGCCGGTCCCGACGCACGGTGCGTCCAACGGCTCGACACTCGCACCACGACCTCGGGACAAGGAGCAGGTCACCATGCCTTGTCTTTCGTGCCTGAACGGGTCCCGCTGCGCTCGCGCCGCAACCATGTCCGCCCGCGACAGCCGGCTCGAGCTTCCGGCGTCCCAGCGCGCTTCCGGCATCACCGAAGCCGTCGCGCTCGCCCGCAGCGGCGTCGTGGATGTAACGATCCTCCAAGCGGGGAGCGCCCTGGAGACGCTGCGCGACGTCGTGCGGCAGCTTGGCGGAGAGCGCGACTCCGGTCCGTTCCAGCGCATCCGCGACATTCGCTTCGATCCCGGCAAGACCCACTCCATCGCCGAGAGTCTCGCGGCGCATCGCGATCACACCGACGGCACGTTCGACGCCACGCCGCCGCAGTACTTCGCGCTCCAGTACGTCCAGAGCGATCCGCACGGAGGCGGCGTGAACACGTTCAAGGCGCTGGGCCCGATCTTCGAGCGCTGTCCGCCGGAGCTGCTTGCGGCACTGGAGACCGCGGAGATCCGCTTCCGGCGCGGGGACGACTCGGGCGCCCAGCACGACTTCACCGGCCCCATGCTGAGCCGACGCGCGTCGGGCGGGCGGCTGCTCCGCTGGCGCGACGACGAGCAGGTCGCTCCGGAGATCGTCGACGGACGCGGCACGCCGATCGCCGAGGCGATCGGCTGGCTGCGAGAGCAGATCCGCGTCGCCGTCGGGCTGAGCTACCTGGGCGAGGAGGCCGACATCGTCATCGTGTCCAACGACAGTGTGACCCACGGCCGCACCATGCTCTCGCCCGACTCGTCGCGGTGGATGCGGCGGGCCTGGATCGCCTGAACGAAGCTCCCGCCAGCATGCGGCTCGCTCGCGAAGGGAACCGGTCGGAGGACCGGTTCCTTTCATTTCCCAAAGCGACTGCGAAGCCAGGCCAGACCGCGCTCGACGGCCTGCTTCACCCGATGCTCGCTCTGCCTCGTCCGATCCGCGATCTCAGCGATCGTCCGCCCCTCGAGGTACGAGCTCCGAACCAGTTCCGCGGCCTCCTGGTCCTGCGACTCGAGCACCGCCAGCGCCTCGCGGAGGTCGGCGTTCAGCGAACCCTGGCCACCGCTGGTCGACGAGACCTCCGACTCGAAGATCAACTGCGTCGTGGCGGAGCCCTTGCCACGAGAGCGCGCACAGGTGTGCATGTTGTCCCGGAAGACCCGCTTCAGCAGATCGACGACCGGCTTCCCGAACCACTCCTCCGAGTCGCGGTGCGGACCGGCGAGCGTCTGCTGGATCGAGAGGTGCATCTGCGTCTCGACCTGCCCGAGCGCGTTGTCGAACTCGCGCATCAGGCCGATGGGCCAGCGGCCCCGCTTCGGAATGTGGATGTCGAGGATGCCGCGCGAGGCGAGCTCCCGCAGCGTGGTCGCGGCCAGCGAGCAATCGAGATCGCGATACGCCGCCACGAGATCCTCGCACACACCCTTGACCATGAGGTTGGAGTCTGTCCACGCGTCGCCGTGGTTGGGGTTCGGCGGCGCCGCCGGGCTGGCGTCCAGGATCCCCGCGGTCAGGCGGTCCGTCGAGGTGTCCCAGTAGTCCTGTGGATGCGAGTCGAGCCAGCGCAGCGCCTCGGTGCGATCCTTGAATCGCTGCTTCGACGCGTCGGGGCGCTGAAGCGGCCCCTTCTTGCTTCCGGTCTTGAACTGAAGCGTCGCGACGGCGTGCTTCGCGTCGCCGCTCCCCTCCCAGCGGAGCCCGTGGGTCCAGCCCCCGGCGTAGGGATGCTGGGCGATCATGATGTACGCCGGGAGCGGGAGAGCGATCTTGTCGGCGATCCTGAACACGTGCCGCGGACAGAGCAGCTCGGCCGTGGGCACGCTGGCGAGCACCTTGCGCTCCTCGTAGTTGCGGGTGATCCCCATCCAGCCGGACACCCCCGCGATCTCGCGTTCGAAGACCCAGGCGCCGTCCACCTCGGGCTTCCGCGCCAGACGCATGAAGCTCACCGGCCTGGGGCCGGCGGGATCTGGATCGCCGGCCCTGAAGGCGACCTCGATCGGCGGGGTGTCGCGGTAGAGGGTTGCGAAGCTGTCGCTGCCCATGGGAGGTTCTCCGGGTCGCGGGCTGGCGGCACACCGGCAACCACCCATCAGCCGAGAGGGTACCTTGTCGCGACACTCTGCTCTTGCTCCGGGGCACTCGGTGCGCAGAGGAGCCTGACAGTTGCATGTGCGGCGCGGCGCCGCACTCGAGGGAACGCAATGTCCGACGCAGCCGTGCCAGATCCCCAAGCTCCTCCGCCGGCGAGCCAGCAGATGCACGGCAGCCACGGAAGCATTCAGCAGGCGGTCGGTGGAAGCGTCCACGGCGAC
>CAYXKH010000326.1:0-2727 GCA_964465255.1 uncultured Isosphaeraceae bacterium | reverse complement strand
CCCCACGAATGGTCTTGGGGAGTCAGCGGTACAACGGCGCTACATGCCCTCCGGGACCGCACTCCGCTGCACGGCGCGTTCCACGTGGAACGCGCTCGCGGCCGCGGGCTTGGAGTCCGTGCGACACACAATCAAACCAGTAGGTCCTATAACCATTGCTGCGGATTGAGCTGCTGTGAGTCGGACATCGCGACCGATGGGCACACGTTCGTGACGGTTCGTGCTTTATCTCAGTGGATCGACTGCGACGCCACACTCGGGGCACGCTCGGCGATGACCACGACGTCGGCCGGATCGACGAGGATTCGCGTGCTTCCCTCAAGCGCCGCCCTGGGGTTGAGCTCGAGCGACTTCATCGAGACACCGGCCGCAACTTCGAGGATGTACTGGGCGGTCTCGCCCAGATACATCCGCGATCGCACCGAGCACGCCAGCCGGTTCATCCCGGAAGGGGGGGCATCCGAGGTTGGGGTCAGTCGGACCGCCTCCGGGCGGATCGAGACGGTCACCTCCTGCCCGACCTCCAGCGGTTCGCCGGGCAAGGCGAGGCTCTTCAGCATGCCGGCCGACGTGGCGATCTCGACCGACGTCGTGCCAATGGTCGCGACGGTTCCGGCGATGAAGTTGGCCTCGCCCAGGAAGTCGGCCACGAAGCGGCTTCGAGGGCGTCGATACAGATCGTCCGGCGTTCCCCGCTGGATCATGCGGCCATCTCGGAGCACCGCCACGTCGTCAGCCATCGAGAGCGCTTCCTTCTGGTCGTGGGTGACGTAGACCGTGGTGATCCGCAGCTCGGTGCAGATCCGCCGAATCTCGCCGCGCATCTCCAGCCGGAGCTTGGCGTCAAGGTTGCTGAGCGGCTCGTCGAGCAGAAGAACGGTCGGCTCGATCACCAGCGCCCGGGCCAGGGCCACACGCTGCTGCTGTCCGCCCGAAAGCTGGTTGGGCTTCCGCTCGGCGTATCGCTCCATCCGCACCAGCTCGAGCGCCTTCATGACCCGGGCCCGTCTTTCGGTCGAACTCACTCTGCGAACCCGCAGCCCGAAGGCGACGTTTTCAGCGACGCTGAGGTGGGGCCACAGGGCGTAGCTCTGAAAGACCATGCCCGCGTTCCGACGATTCGGCGGAACGTTGGTGACCTCGCGACCCCCAAAGAAGACGCGACCGCGGGTCGGGTCGATGAAGCCGGCGATCATCCGCAGGAGCGTGGTCTTCCCGCAGCCCGAGGGGCCCAGCAGAAAGAAGAGGTCACCGGACTTGATCTCGAGATCGATCGCCTCGACCGCGGTGGTGGAGCCGTAGTCCTTGCCCAGCGACTCGAGGCGAATCGACGTCATGGCCCAGAAGATAAGCCACTTCACGGCGGCGCGTCGGCGACGCGTTCATCTTCGGACGACAGCCATCCCCCTCGATAGGATCGACCCGTGGATCCGCGCCTCGCCAGAACCGCTCGACTGCTCGCGCTCCGCAGGCGCCGCGAGTTCGACCCGGCAATCGCCAGGGACGTCGAGGGTCTCATTCGAAGTGTCAAGCGAAGCGGGGGGGCGATCTCCCGGGCCAGGGCGATCTGGGATCAGCTCGTTCCGAGCGAGCTTGCCACCAGAACGCGGCTCGAGTCGCTCCGCTCCGGCACACTCACGGTCTCCGCCGATTCGTCGGCGGGGCTCTACGAGATCGACCGGCTGCTGCGGGGATCGCTGCGCGACGCGCTCCTGGCGCGCAGCGGCAACGAGATCTCGAAGGTGCGCACCAGGCTCGCGACCGCCGAACGGTCGGCGACGCCGCGAAGCGCGCCGTCCGGCACCATCGAGCGACCTTCTGCGCCCGATGACGCGTGGTGATTGCGCTCAGCTCGTCTCGGACGTGCGCAGCGAATCAGGGAGCGACCGTGCCCGACCTGTCGCATCGATGCATGCCAGCGTCGACTCGCCGGTCGCCAGCACCGCGCCATCGCGTGAGAGCTCGTAGCGGTGCACGATCTTCACGTGACTCGCGTCGACCAGCGTGGTCGTGAGCGTGAGCACGTCGTCGTATCGAGCCGGGCGCCGATAGCGCACTTCGAGTCGGACCACGGCGAGAAAGATCCCCTGCGCCTCGAGTTCCCGGTAATTGCCACCGGCAGCGCGAAGCAGCTCGGTGCGCCCGATCTCGAACCAGACCGGATGGACGGCATGGTGCACGACTCCCATCGGATCGCATTCGCTGTAGCGCACACGGATCGTGGTGATGTTCTCACGCATGGCTCGGAAGCGTACCGAGAGCGCCTCGGACGCGCCATCGGTCGCTTCGCTTCGAGCGCGGCGTTCGTTCTCGCCCGACCGCCGCGGCTACTTGCCGATGCAGAATGAGGAGAAGATCCGCTCCAGCACGTCATCGGGGAGGAAGCGCCCGACCAGCGACTCGAGGCCACCAAGTGCTTCACGCAACCTCGCCGCGACCAGCTCGGGCTGGCGGATCGATTCATGCGCCCCGGCGACGGCGACGAGCCCTGCGGCCTCGTCGAGCGCCGCCACGCACTCGTCGAGGGCGAAGCGCTGCCGCGGCGCCAAGGCGAGCGCTTCCGCGCCGAGCGACGGCGCGCCACCCACCACGCCTGCGGCGATGGCCTGCCGGAGGGCCTCGAGCCCTTGACCGGTGCGAGCGCTCACGGTGACGACTCCCGACTGCTCACGCCCGCTCGACTCGACTCCTCGCGGCGGTCCTCGATCGGCCATCGTCCGCACCAGG
>CAYXKH010000325.1:0-2727 GCA_964465255.1 uncultured Isosphaeraceae bacterium | reverse complement strand
CGACGTCAACCCCACGTCCCGGGCGCAGCTCGAAACGCTGGTGCGCGACGGGCACATCGCCCACCTGCTGCACGCCGGCGCGCGGCTGCACCAGGCCGGCTGCAACGGCTGCATCGGCATGGGCCAGGCGCCGGCCACGCACGAGCTCTCTCTGCGCACGGTGCCGCGCAACTTCCCCGGCCGCTCCGGCACGCGTGAGGACAAGGTGTGCCTGGTCAGTCCCGAGACCGCCACCGCGTCGGCGCTCACCGGCGTGATCACCGACCCCCGCGCGCTCGGCATCCCCTACCCGCGCATCGCAGACCCGGACCACCCCATCATCAACCGCGAGATGTTCGTGCCGCCGTTGCCGCTTGAGGCGGCGTTGCAGGTGGACCTCGTGAAGGGCCCGAACATCGCTTCGCTGCCGACGTTCGAGCCGCTGCCGGATTCGATTGAAGTGCCCGTTCTGCTCAAGGTGGCAGACGACGTTTCCACCGACGCAATCATGCCCGCCGGCATGCGGGTGCTGCCGTTCCGGAGCAATATTCCCAAGATCGCCGAGTTCTCCTTCGACATGATCGATCCCACCTACGCCGCGCGGGCCCGGCAGGTGAAGGGCCACGTCGTGGTGGGCGGGAGCAACTACGGGCAAGGCTCGAGCCGCGAGCACGCCGCGCTGGGCCCGCAGTTCCTCGGGCTGCGCGCGGTCCTGGCCAAGGGCTTCGCGCGGATCCACTCGCAGAACCTGATCAACTTCGGCGTGCTGCCGCTGACCTTCGTCGACCCCGCCGACTACGACGGCATCCAGACCGGCGACGTGCTGCGCCTGGCCGGCGTGCGGCGCGCGCTCGCCGAGGGGGGCGAGCTGGTGGTCGAGAACGTCACGCGCCAGCGGACGTTGCAGGTGCGTCACTTCATGTCATCGCGGCAAGCGCAGCTCTTGCTCAGTGGGGGATCGATCAACTGGATGAAAGAGCGCCTCTCCAGCTCACCCGAACTCGGCAATTCGTAGGTAGGTTGCAATGAACAACATACTCCCCTCAGTCCCCGGTCCCCATGCCGTCCAGCGGGCCCCCGAGGTCCTCGCGCGAGCACTCACGATCGCCGGGTCCGATTCGGGCGGCGGGGCCGGCATTCAGGCGGACTTGAAAACATTCAGCGCGTTCCGCGTCTATGGCATGAGCGTCCTGACAGCGGTGACGGCGCAGAACACGGTTGGCGTGCAGGGCGTCGAGACGCTCTCGCCCGCCTTCATCACGGCGCAGTTCGAGAGCGTCGTCGGTGATCTCGGGGTGGACGCCCTCAAGACCGGGATGCTTGGCACGGCGGCGGTCGTCGCTGCTGTCGCCGCGATGATCGCCAAAGCGGGTCTGACGAACCTCGTCGTGGACCCGGTGATGGTGACCAAGAGCGGCGATCAGCTCCTCGCGGAAGACGCGGTTGACGCCCTCCGCACGCGGCTGCTCCCGCTCTCGCTCGTCATCACCCCGAATTTGCCGGAGGCGGAAATGCTCGTCGGCGGGCCGATCCGCACGCTGGACGAGATGCGCGAAGCGGCGCGACGGCTCCACGCGCTCGGCCCGCACTGGGTCGTCGTCAAGGGCGGGCATGGGGGCGGCGACACCGTCACCGACCTCCTCTACGATGGCCAAACCTTCGAGATGCTCGACAGCCCGCGGATCGACACGCCGCACACGCACGGCAGCGGCTGCACCTTCTCCGCCGCGATGACCGCCTGCCTCGCGCAAGGAAAGACCGTGCCCGAAGCCTTCGCGGCAGCGAAGCAGTACACCCACGCCGCCATCGTCGCCGCCCCCGGCCTCGGCCACGGCCACGGTCCCCTCAATCACCTCGTCTCACCGCGTGCTTGAGTGTTCACAAGGAGTGCCCCATGACCGAATCATTCACCGAGACCATGCGGCGGGAGTGCGCCGCGATCTGGGACGCGCAACTGACGCACCCCTTCGTCGTGGCACTCGCGGACGGGACGCTGCCGCAGGAGACGTTCCAGTTCTACATCTTGCAGGACGCACGCTTCCTCACCGATCTCGCGAAGACGTTCGCCTTCGCCGCGACGAAAACGGACGACCGCGACCGCATCCTGAAGTTCGGCGAATTCCTCATGGACACGGTGCGGGTGGAACACGCGCTCCACGAGATGTACGCCGCGAGCTTCGGCTTGACGACGGCACAGATGGCTGCCACACCGCTGGCACCGACGTGCTACGCCTATACACGTCACATGCTCCAGATCGCCGCGACGGGGTCGCTCGCGGAGGTCGTCACCGTGACGCTCCCGTGCGCGTGGATCTATGCGGTCATCGGGGAACACTTCACCGCCTTGGGCGCGCCGCCCGCCGGCCACCCGTATCGCGACTGGCTGGCGATGTACGCGAACCCGGACTTCGCCGCCGTGGGCGCGTGGTTGCGCGCCGTCGTCGATGACGAGGCGGCGCGAATGGACAATCGCGGCCGCCAGCGGCTGCACGACATCTTCCGCACGAGCAGCGAGTACGAGTGGCTCTTCTGGCAGATGGCCTGGACGCGCGAAGCTTGGCATGACCCGATCCTCCCGAATCGCCGTGCGCCGGTCACAACACAAACCACTTGACGCCCACCTCCCTATTTTTCACTGCCACATCGACTTTTGCAAACCGCAACACCCGACCGTTACGTTGCCGTTCAGCGCGTCTCTTCAGTCGCTTCCAGCATCGTTCTACACGCGCCTGATGCCGACGCCGCTGC
>CAYXKH010000324.1:0-2757 GCA_964465255.1 uncultured Isosphaeraceae bacterium | reverse complement strand
CCGTCGGGCGTGGGCGCGATGCCGTAGAGGCGGAACATCTGCGCATCCCAGCGGATCGAGTCGGTCAGGACGTTCCATTCCCAGATGCCCACCGCCGTCGCCTCGGTCGCCACGCGCGTGCGCGTTTCGCTTTCGCGCAGCTCCGTGGTGAGGAGGAGCAGTTCCGCTTCGGCCTCTTTCCGCTCGGTGATCTCCTCGACGATGCCGCCGAAACCCAGGATCTCCCCCGCGCCGCCGCGCACCGGATACCAGCTTTCCTTCCAGAAACGCCTCACGCCGAGCGCGGAGGGCGTCTCACCGGAGAACTCGTGATTCAAGACGGCTTGGCCCGTCGCCAGGATGCGGTCCGTCACGCCGCGAAGAGCTTCGACGAGTGCGGGAACGATCTCGGAGACATGCCGGCCCAGGTGCGCCTCGGCGGAAATGCCGTTGGTCTCCGCAAGGCGTTCATTGATGCGCACGAAGCGCAGGTCCCGATTGAGAAAGCAAAAGCCGACGGGCGCGGTGAGGAGAAGAGCGTCGAGCAAGTGGCTGACACGCTGAGACTCCTCCGCAATGCGTGTTGTCGCGGCCACCTCGTCCGCGACCCGACGCAGGGCCTCCTCGCGCTGCGCGAGTGTGGCCCGCAGCCGGTACTGCCGTTCCCGCGCCCGCAGCGCCACCGCCACGGCGTTGAGGAGCGTGGTGCGCCGCAGCGGCCGCTCCAGGATTGAGATGTTGCCCACCGCCTCCAGCGCGCGGGCGTGCTCCCACGCGCTGACCTCGCTCGCGCCGGATGTTGCCAGCAGGACGATGGGCACGTCCGACCACTCGGGCTGACCCTTCAGCGCCGAGGCCAGCATCCGGCCCCCGGATTCCCCCGGGACGGTCAGGGCCTCTTCCGCGAGGATGATCCCCGCGGGCGCGGCGGCCACCGCGTGGGCCAAGGCGGCCATGTCCGCGCACACCCGGCTTTGGAAGCCCGCTTCGTTCAGCACATGACAGACCGCGGCGGCGTCGCCGTCGGTGGGGGTCAGCACCAGGATGGTCGCGGAAGGAGTCTCCGCCGTGGAAACGGTGGGCATCGCTCAATCCTCGGCCACTTTGGATTCCTGGTACTGCGGAGTGCCCGTGAGGACGCCCCGAAAGTTGCGCAGCGGCTCGCCCACCACGACGCCTTGGGGCGGGCCGAGGGTGAGGGCGCGGATCGAGGGCTCGTGGACCCCGCCGCGGCGCTTGAAGACCGAGATCGCCTTCCTGATCTCTCCCTCGAACTCGTAGTAGCGGAAGAGCACCACCGTGTCGGCGAGGTAGCTGGCGTCGATGGGCTGCTGTATGGAAGCGCCCATCACCCCGTGCTGGCTGATGACCATGACGACCGCCACGCCGCGGGCTGCCGCGTACGCGAGGAGCTCGTGCAGGTGCAGCATCAGGTGCTTTTCGTCGGGCATGGCGTTGAGGTAGCCGTTGAGGCTGTCGATCATGATGAGGCGGACGCCGTCCTGCTCGACGGCTTTCCGAACCTCGAAGGCGAACTGTCCGGGCGAGACTTCCGCCGCGTCCACGGGGTAAAGCGCGATCGTCCCCGCCTTCTCCAGGCCGGCAAGGTCCATCCCTACGCCGCGGGCGCGGGTCCGAAGCATCGAAGCGCTCTCATCGAACATGAAGACGACGGTCTTCTCGCCCCGAGCGGCGGCGCTGACGGCGAACTTGAGCGCCACCGTGGACTTGCCGGATCCCGCCGGGCCCAGCAGCAGCGTGCCCGAACCGCGGTCGATCCCACCTCCCAGGAGCGCATCCAGCTCCTTCACCCCGCTGCTGATCACGCCCCCCTCGACCTGCAGGTGATCCGCGGCCACCAGCCGCGGGTAGACCTGGAGCCCCCCGGTCCGGATTGCGAAATCATGGAATCCCTCGCGGTAGGCCACGCCCCGGAGCTTGACGATCTCCAGGCGGCGCTTGGCCGAGCCGTAGCTGGCCGAGCTGCGGTGCAGAGAGACCACGCCGTGGGCCAGGCTCTGGAGTTGCAGGTCGTCCCTGGTGGCAGTGCGGTCATCCACGAGCAGCGGGACGCAGCCGATGCCCGATGCCAGGCTCTTGATCTCGAGGAGTTGACGGCGATACCGCAGCGAGTCGCCCGCGAGCAGGCGGAGTTCCGAGAGCGAGTCGAAGACCAGCCGCTTGGGCCGGACCTTCTCCAGAACGTGTTTGACATTCTTGATGACAGCGGACAATTCCATCTCGGCGGGGTGAAAGACCGTCCCCCCCCGCTCCCCTTCGAGGGCCTTCTGCACGGCGTCAAACTCGAAGACCTCGATCCCCTCAAGCGACCAGCCGTGGGAGCGGGCCACCGCCTCGACCTCGGCATGGGATTCGGAGAACGTGATGTACAGGCAGGCCTCTCCCAGCCGCACGCCCTCCTGCAGGAACTGGAGCCCCAGCGTGGTCTTGCCGACGCCGGGATCACCTTGGATCAGGTAGAGACGGTTAGCCGGGAAGCCGCCCCCGAGGATGTGGTCCAGGCCCGGGATGCCGGTTGTTGCGATTGCGGTGTCCATGAGTCGATTCTCGAAGGCGCTCCGGGAAGAGTGCCAGTCCGGACCATTGGAATGGGACAAGGCAGGGTGAGTATGACCTGCCCCCGCAAACTGGTCCAGTCGGTGGGAGAGACCACCCGTGGCCGTTGGGCCCAAAAGAAGGAGTCTCTTCATGGCGAGTTTGAATTCAGGACAAGGCAGGCGGAAGCGGAGGCTTCGGCATGGGGAGGATTCGGCATGG
>CAYXKH010000323.1:0-2761 GCA_964465255.1 uncultured Isosphaeraceae bacterium | reverse complement strand
CCCGACTCCACGCGCTCGTCGCCGCACTCACCGTCGCCTGTGCTCTCACCGCTCCGGCGCTTGCTCAGGGAACCGGGGGTGCCTTTCCGGATCCGATCTCGACTCGTCGATTCGATCAGATCCTCAAGGAACTCCAGCTCGACGTGCAGCAGCAGAGCGACGCCATCGTGCTGCACGCCGCCTATGCGACGTCGCTGCGAGCGCTTCGCGACGGGCCAATTGACGAGTATCTGAAGCGGCCAGGCGCGGGCATGGGAGGCTTCTCGACTCGATCGGTCGAGGAGGTCGAGTCGTCGCTTCGCACACGGCGGCACCTGCTGGACCAGTTCGAGCGGGCGGAGCGGGCGCTCTTCGACGCCCTCGGCGCCGAGCTGACCGAGGAACAGGCCCCGCGACTCGGCGCGGCCCGCAGCGCCGCCGAACGGCAGCGCCTGCGCGGCGTGCTCGGCCCCTTCGCTGGAAGCAGCGTGCAGTTCGAGATGGCCGACCTGCTGGAGAACATCGAGGTCCCCGCCGAGTCGAAGGACGCAGTCGCCGCGGCTCGTGCGGCGTGGGAGCAGAAGTCGACCAGGCTCCTGCGCGAGCTCGCCGATCTCGAACTCAAGATCCCGGTCGACCTCGCCCGCGCGGTGCAGGACTCCGGCCTCACGCGTCCCGACCCTGGCAATCCGGAAGGAGTCGACCAGTGGTTCCGTGCCCTCGGTGCGCTGCGCGAGCAGATGGCCGCGCCGGCCGCGAAGAAGCGCAAGGAACTCGGCAAGGCCAATCGCGACGGAGCCGACGCCTTGGTGCGGGGACTTCCTGAGACCGAAGGGCGCGAGGCTCAGAAGGGCTTCATCCGCACTTCGTACGCGGCAATTGCCTCCGATCAGGAGTCTGCGGAAGGGCTCCTGTCCAAGGCGATCAAGCTCGGTGAAGAGGGCAAGCTCGACGCCGAGACCACTGCGGCGCTCAAGGAGATGGGCTCCGACTACCGCAGGAAGCTCGCGACCATCGAACGCGAACTGATGGATGCGGCGGATGCGAGGCGCAGTTCGAGCGGGTTCGTCTTCACCGCCCGCGGCGCAGACGACGAAGCCGATGCGGCCGCAGCCACGGCCGAGAAGGGCTTCAGAGACCTGTTCGAGAAGCGGGTGGCGATGCACGAGGCCACCCGCGGCCAGTTGCGCGGCGTGGTCGGCGAAACCCGCATGGCGGAGATTGCCCCGAGCACGGCTGCCGACGGCGAAGGGCACGAACGCCATGAAATCAGCGGAGGAGCCGTAATCGTCGGGGCCATGGACGACGGCGGCGGCATCGAGTTCATCGGCGGTGACGACGGCGCCATGGTCTTCGTCTCCAGCGGCATGGACGGCCCCGGTCGCGTGGGCCAGGGCGTGCTCCCGACCTCGATCGCGGTGCGCGAGCGCGACCAGCTCGCGGGACGGCTGGCGCTGACCGAAGCCCAGACGGTGCTCGTCGAGGCGCTGCATGAGGAGTACGTCGCCGCCTTCGATGCGCGTCGCAGCGAAGAGCAGGCGGCGCTCACCGAGCTCGGGGTCGGGAGCGCAATCGGCGGGGGCGGTCCGGGGCCGGATGACGGGCCCAAGGCCGTCACCGAGCAGGACATCGATCGCCGCGCCGCAGCCTTCCGACGGGCCATCGAGCAGCTCGCGGAGGTCGACGGGGCCTTCTTCGACAATCTCGCGGCGGTGCTCGACGGCACGCCCGCCGGGGTCGGTGTGCAGGCGGCTCGGGCGGCGCGGGAGCGATCCTTCCTGCGGCGCTCGGCGCCGCCGCCGCTGATGGCCATGCCGATGATCGGCGCGGCCTCCGGCAAGGAGACCGAGGTCGAGATCGGCGACATCATCCGAGAGCGGCCGCTCGACACTTCGAATGCCGCCGCTCTCGCCCCGGTGCTCGCCAGGCACGAGGAGAACGCCACCGCTCTGGTTCGGCAGCTGAAGGAGACGCGGCTCGAATCACAGAAGGAGATCGACAAGTTCCACGCCCGCGCGGTGAAGGTCAGTGAGCAGGGCGAGGTCAACATCTCAATCGACGGCGAGAGCGACGACTTCGCGCTGATGATCAAGGCCCAGCAGCGAATCTCCGATGCCTCGAAGCAGATTGCCCAACTGAACCGCTCGACTCGCGACGAGATTCTCCTCCTCCTGCCCGAGAACGAGCGACTCGGTTTTCGCAAGCGCTATGCCCGCGCCGCGTGGCCCAATGTGTATCGCGACGCCCAGGCGGCCGCCCCGAAGCTCGAAGCGGCGATGGCGATCGAGAGTCTCGACGACGCCCAGCGGCTCAAGCTGGTCGAGCTGCTCGCCCAGCACGACGAGACGTACGAGGCCCTCAGCGACACGCTGATCGAGCTTGAGGAGAACTCCGGCGGAGGGATGTCCTTCGGCGGACCCGGCGATCCCGAGGCCTTCAAGCGCATGCGTGATCGTCAGAATGCACTGAAGAAGCTGCGCTTCGATCGCACCGAGATCAATGCCACCAGCCTGCGGGCTCTCGGCGCGATCCTGACGCCGGCGCAGATCGAGGCCGTCGGTGGGGTGCAGCTTCCCGAACCTCCACGAGCGCCGACGATCGAGCTTTCGCGCTAGCAGCCTGTGGCGAAAGTGCTTCGACGGCGAGGGTGAGCAGGAGGGCGAAGATCAAGGAGCCGCAACGAAGCAGTATCCGCAGTGATACAGGCGAGTTGCGGCGACGCAGAGATTCGCCCTCCTGCTCGCCCGCAGCCCGAATGACTTTCGCCACAGGCTGCTAGGGA
>CAYXKH010000322.1:0-2765 GCA_964465255.1 uncultured Isosphaeraceae bacterium | reverse complement strand
GAGCGAGTGTCGGCCCGGAGGGCCGAACGGAGCGCTCTCAATAATTCGGCGTCGGCGGCCGAAACTGACTCATGTCGCACGCCTTGAACCAGTCGATCGTCCGCTGGAGTCCTTCGCGCAACTGGATCCTGGGTTCCCAGCCCATCCTGGTCCGGGCCAGCGTGATGTCCGGCTTGCGCTGCATCGGGTCGTCCTGCGGCTTGGGCCGCTCGACGATGATCTGCGACTTCGAGCCGCTGAGTTCGACGGTCAGCTCGGCCAACTGGCGGATGGTGAACTCGCCGGGGTTGCCGATGTTGACCGGACCCGGGAAGTCGTCAGGCATGTCCATCATCTTGAGGAAGGCGTCGATCAAGTCGTCGACGTAGCAGAACGAGCGGGTCTGCTGGCCATCGCCGTAGATGGTGATCGGCTTGTTCTCGATCGCCTGGCGGATGAAGTTGCTGACCACGCGACCGTCGTAGGGATGCATGCGCGGGCCGTAGGTGTTGAAGATCCGCACCACCCGGATGTTCACGTTGTTCTGCCTGCGGTAGTCGAAGAAGATCGTCTCGGCGGCCCGCTTGCCCTCGTCGTAGCAGGCCCGCGGACCGATCGGGTTGACGTTGCCCCAGTACGACTCCGGCTGCGGGTGCACGCTCGGATCGCCGTACACCTCGCTGGTCGAGCTGTGCATGATCTTGGCGCGGTTGCGCTTGGCCAGGCCCAGCACGTTGATCGCCCCCATCACCGAGGTCTTGATGGTCTTGATCGGGTTGTACTGGTAGTGACCCGGTGCCGCGGGGCAGGCGAGGTTGTAGATCTCGTCGACCTCGAGAAAGAGCGGATGGGTGATGTCGTGGCGGATCAGCTCGAAGTTCCGCCTGCCGAGCAGATGCTCCACGTTCGACTTCTGGCTGGTGAAGAAGTTGTCGACGCAGATGACATCGTGCCCCTTGGCCACGAGTCGATCGCAGAGATGAGAGCCGAGGAAGCCCGCTCCACCGGTCACGAGGATGCGCTTGATCATGGAAGGGCGGATAGTAACGGGACGGCACCTACTTTCCTCTCCATGAACCTCTCCCGATTTCGCGAGGATGGCAAGGCGGTCATCGACTTCATCGCCGACTATCTGGAATCGATCGAGAGTCGCCCGGTCCTGTCGCGGGTCGAGCCGGGCGAGATCCGGGCGAAGCTCCCGGCGCATGCGCCGGAACAGGCCGAGCCGTTTGGCGACGTCCTCCGCGATGTCGAAGAGATCATCCTGCCGGGGCTCACCCACTGGCAGCATCCCTCGTTCTTTGCCTACTTCCCGGCCAACAGTTCGCCACCGTCGATCCTGGGTGAACTGCTCAGCGCGGGTCTCGGCGTGCAGGGCATGCTCTGGGCGACGAGCCCGGCGTGCACCGAGCTCGAGACCCATCTGCTCGATTGGCTGGTCGAGCTGCTGGCGCTGCCCGAGCGCTTCCGCAGCAGCTCGACCGGCGGCGGGGTGATCCAGGACACCGCCAGCAGCGCCACGCTCTGTGCGCTCCTCGCGGCCCGCGAGCGGGCCACCGGGTTTGCGGTGAACGAGCGCGGCGTGAATGCCCCGGGCCTTCCACAGCTCGTCGCCTACACCTCGACCCAGGCCCACTCCTCGGTCGAGAAGGCGATGACAATCGCCGGGCTCGGGCGAGCGCAGTTGCAAACGATCGCCGTGGACGAGTCGTTTCGGATGCGGCCCGATGGTCTCGCGCACGCAATCGCCAGCGACCAGGCCGCCGGCCGAGTGCCCTTCTTCGTCAGCGCAACCGTCGGCACCACCTCGACCGGGGCAATCGACCCCCTGCCGGCCATCGGCGCAATCTGCGCCCGCCACGGCATCTGGCTGCACGTCGATGCGGCGCATCTGGGGAGCGCCGCCCTCTGTCCCGAGTTTCGAGCGATTCACGACGGCCTCGAACACGCTGACAGCTACTGCTTCAATCCGCACAAGTGGATGCTCGTCAACTTTGACTGCGACTGCTTCTGGGTTGCGGATCGCTCGGCGCTGATCCGCACCCTCAGCGTGCTGCCGGAGTACCTCCGCAATCAGGCGACCGAATCGGGCGCCGTGATCGACTATCGCGACTGGCACATCCCCCTTGGACGACGCTTCCGGGCCTTGAAGCTCTGGTTCGTGCTGCGCTCGTACGGCGCCAGAGGCCTGCGCGAACACATCCGTCGCCACGTGGCCTTCGCGAACGACTTTGCCGAGCGAGTCGCCGGCGACGATCGCTTCGTCCTTGCCGCCCCACCCGCACTCGGACTGGTCTGCTTCCGCGACCGCCGCGGCGATGACGCCACCGAAGCGTTGATGACGCGGCTGAATGAGTCGGGAGCGCTGTATCTCACCCACACCCGACTCAACGGGCAGTTCGTGCTGCGCCTCTCGGTTGGCGGGACGTGGACGGAAGCGCGGCACGTCGCGGAAGCGTGGGAGCGGATTGGCGCGTGACGCCGGGGGGTCGGCTTCGCCGAGAGAGTGGTCGGCTGCGCCGACTGGGTCGTCGTCGGCTGGCGCCGACTCCTCATGTGGAGTGCCGCCTGCGCGGCACCTTCTTTCGCTCGGCACGAAGTCCGCTCCGGCTGCGCCTGCGCGGCCCTCGAGCCGAGCAGGTCAGGGGGCCGAATGACGGGTGGCACCCGGCGCCGTGAACGAATCACGGCCCCAGCGGCCCCGAGCCTGGAACTCGCCGAGCTGGGGCTGGGCGAGACGCTGGTGGCCGCGACATCCGTGCACGTCGACCATGCTCGCCAGACTT
>CAYXKH010000321.1:0-2780 GCA_964465255.1 uncultured Isosphaeraceae bacterium | reverse complement strand
AATCAGGCCATCAATCAGGCCATGAATCAGCCATCAATGGGAGAGTTGTGTTCAGCCCTGCTCGGCGTCAACCCATCGGCGCGGGGGCCGGCGTCGATGCCGGAGCAGACTCTTCAGCCAACTCGGTCTCGTCGCGGCTCAGCTCGAACTTGTTGCGGGCCACGAGGGCTTCCTTGCTGAAGAGGTCGGTTCGCATGGTGCGAAGCTCGTTCGTCAGCAGTTCCCGCTCGACCGTGCCCTGCGATGCGAGCGAGTCGTACTCCTCGATCGTCAGCGGAGTGAGATCGGTGACGCGACCGATGATGATCGCAAACTTGTCGTCGACGGTGATTGCGAAGGTTCGATCGGCTTCGGGAAGCGAAGTCATCGAGGCCTCGCGGGGCAGACTCAGCGCGAACTGCACGATTGCGGTGGCTGCGGCTTCGGAAGCGCCGAGACCGGGAATCGACGGCGGAATCCTGAATCCCGAGGCGAGGAAGCGCGGGTCGCGCTCGCGAAGATCGACCGCCGGCATGACGCCGACGTTGTTCGCCGACGCGACGGCCAGCAGACCCTCGGTCGTGGCCTTGACGCGAAGGGGTTCCATCTGCTCCTTGAGCCGGCGGAACATCTCCACCGTTCGCAGATCGGCGACGAGTTGGTTGCGAACCTCGTCGACCGAGGCGGGCTTCCGCGACGGGTCGCTCTGAATGATTCGGAAGAAGACGATGTCCCCGGCGGGTGTGCGGAGCGGGGGGCTGGCCACACCCTGCTGCGTGCTGTAGGTGTCCTGGCCGGCGAACTCCCTGGCCTGCGCGACCAACTGGCTGGCCCGGACCGGGCGTGGCCCGAAGCGATCGCTGGCAGCGCTGCCGAGGAACTGGAGCGAATCGATTGCCGTGGGCTCGATCCACTCCGGACCGCTGGTCAGGTAGGTCGGAATCCCCATCGCGAACTGCTGGGCGAGGGCTTCGCCGAGGGCCTCGAATGATGGCTGACGCTGGGTCCAATCCTCGGGCAGGGTGAAGTAGGTGCCCTTGCGGGGGAGTCCGCGAAGCGGAAGCTGGAGCTGGTCCGAGGCGAACTTCGCGACCTCACCAGCCCGCTCCGTCACCAGTTGGGTGAGGCGGCTGTCGCGCACGATCTCGCGGATGGCATCGAAGTTGTCGGTGCCGTCGCTGGGACGCGGGAAGAGATCGGGATTTCGATCGCGATGCTTGCGGAGTTCGATGTTGCTGAGTTGATCGCTCGACTCGACGCTGCGTCGAATCTGGTCCGCCGGGATCACCAGCCACTCGAGCTTCAACCGGTTCGGCAGCCGATAGCCGAAGGCGTTCTCGGGAGCCGCGCCGAGCGGTGCGACAGTCGGCGGGGGAAACTCGCCGTACGCCTCGAGCTGGGCCTGAAGGGCTTCCTCGGTTGGGCTGAAATCGGTCAGAGTCGAAGCCAGCACGCGAGCGTCGAGCACCACCAGATCGGCATCGACTGCAGAGAGCATCGACGAGGCCGCCTGCTGGAGGCGTCGATCCGAGAGTCGCGGCGTGGTTTCGTAGAGGCTCACCAGCCGCTGGATGCCGTTGACGTTGGCCAGGGCATCGAGAATCACGCCGCGGGGCTGACCCGAGCGGGACTGGAGCATGGCCAGCACGGTGTCGACGGTGATGGCGGAGTCGCCGGCGTTTCGGGCCATCACATCGGCGGTGCGGAGTCCGTCGTCACGACCGCCGACCAGTCCGGCAGCCTGGGCCTCGTGGAGCAGCAACAGATAGTGGACCGGGTCCTTCGAGGCGCCCGGGACCGGCACCATCCCCTCGCCGAGCGTGTCCAGCACGCTCATCTCGGCGAGAACCCGCTGCAGTTCGGCGGCCTTGACCTTGGTGTCGCCGATGCGACCCCAGGTGCCGCCACCCTGCCCGGAGCGTTCCGCGAGGCCGGTGATTGCCTGCGGAACGAGAAACGTGATCAGCAGCAGAACGCCACCGACCACGAGGATCCACTTGTTGTACTGACGCAGGAAGCGCAGCATGCGGGAAGCGACGCTCGCTCTCTTACTTGTAGAACTCGACGATCAGATTGGTGTTCACGTCGAAGGGGATCTGATCGGAGGTCGGATTGGCGACGACCCGGATGGTCAGCTCGCCGGGGTTGAACTCGATCCAACCCGGCACGATGTGTCCGGCCATCGACTCCATGTTCTCGCGAATGAGCTTGTGGATGCCCGGCTTGAGCGTGATGACCGTGCCGACCCGCACCTGGAAGCTGGCCCGGTCGGTCTTGCGACCGTTCACCAGGACATGCCCGTGGGCGACGATCTGTCGCGCCGCCCAGATCGTGCGAGTGAGACCCGCGCGGCGGATCACGTTGTCGAGGCGACGCTCGAGAAGCTGAAGCAGCACCTCGCCGGTGTTGCCCTTGCTCGAAGCCGCTTCCGCCATGTAACGGCGGAACTGTCGTTCCAGCACGTTGTAGTGGTAGCGAAGCTTCTGCTTCTCGTTCTTGCGAACGCCATAGTCCTTGAGCCGGCGGCTTCGGGCCCCGTGCATGCCCGGCGGCGTGAGCTGCCGCTTGGCGGTGTGCTTGGGAATGTCAGCGATGGGAACGCCGACGCGACGGGAGAGTTTGACCTTGGGGCCGGTGTATCGGGCCATAGCAACGTGGGGTTGAGGGAAAGGGGAATCGAGTAGTAGACAGAGGTACGCGTACGCCGTCAAGTGGACAGGGCGGAGGATAGGCGGGGCGGAGGACAGGAATCAGGGAGCAGGGGGCAGGGAGCAGGGAGCAGGAATCAGGGAGCAGGAATC
>CAYXKH010000320.1:0-2804 GCA_964465255.1 uncultured Isosphaeraceae bacterium | reverse complement strand
CCCACTGCCTTCTCGTTCGCCGCCACCATCGGCCCCGCGGCCCGTGACCAAGGCCAGTGACCAAGGCCAGTGACCAAGGCCAGTGACCAAGGCCAGTGACCAAGGCCAGTTGGGCGGTAAGGTCCCCCTTCGACGGATCGCTCGTCGGCCGGGCGGGCTGCCGCCGCTGGCGACGCTCCCCGGCAACCTGTATCCTTCGATCAGTCGTTCGCACATGCCCGTCCGACCTGACCGCCCCCGCCTGCCGGGGGCGGCGTTGCTGAAACGCGATCCGTCCAAGACCTGCCGCCGCCGCCCGTTCTGCCCCGTGCTTCGATCGATTCCCAAGCCTTTCCTGCCACCTGTTTCCCACCCTGTGTTTCGACCTGTCTTCCAATTTTGGGCCCTGCCATGCATCTGATGACCGCCGAGGAAAAAGCCAAGCTCGAGATCCAGCTCACGGAGCTGATCGCGATGCGCAAGGTGCTCGTCGAACGCATCGCCGAGGCCCGGGCCCTCGGTGACCTCCGCGAGAACGCGGAGTACCACGCGGCTCGCGAGGACCAGGGACACAACGAGGCCAAGATCCGCGATCTCGAGTCCAAGCTCGCCGGGGCCCAGATCGCCCACGCCACCGAAATGCCCGAGGGAATGGTCTTCGTCGGGGCGGTGGTCAAACTGCGCGATCTCGACAGCGCCGACGAGGACGTCTATCGCCTGGTCGGAGAGTCGAGCGGGAACTTCAGCGTCGACTACATCGAGGTCACCACCAGTTCACCGATGGGCATGGCCCTCACCAAGGCCAGCGTCGGGCAGGAGATCATCGTGAGCCTTCCTCGGGGCGAGCGGCGATACGTCATCCTCGAGATCGTGAGTTGATCGCATGGGTGAGTGGCTGCTCACCCCGGTTGCCATCTTCATCGCCGACTGGTGCGTGCGCCTGGGAACGGCGTGCGCGGTGCTGCTGCGCCGTCGCCGCGAACCGAGCGTCTCGCTGGCCTGGCTGGCGGTGGTGCTCTCGCTTCCGGTGCTGGGCGCAGTGGCCTACCTGATGCTCGGCGAAACCCGCCTCGGCCGGCGGCGCCTCATCCGCTACCGCGAGATCGTCAAGCAGATCGAGAGTCCCGAGGTGCGGGCCCCGCACTCGGCCGAGTCGCGCCATCACGGCCTGCGCGGCGGCGACGAGCAGCTCGCCCTGCTGGCCGAGTCGGTCGGCGGCTGTGTGCCGCTCGGGGGGAATGACCTGAAGCTCTTCGGCGACACCGACAAGACCATCGACGCGCTTGTGGCCGACATCGATGCGGCCCGCCAGCACTGCCATCTTCTCTTCTACATCTATCTCGACGACTCGACCGGCGAGCGGGTGGCCGAGGCGCTGTCGCGAGCGGCGCAGCGCGGCGTGGCCTGTCGACTCCTTGTCGATGCGGTCGGGTCGCGGTCGTTCCTGTCGAGTGCGTTGCGAAAGCGACTGCATGCCGCAGGCGTGCAGGTCGCCGCCGCCCTCCCTGCGAATCTGCTGCGCATGCTGCTGGCCCGGCTCGATCTGCGCAACCATCGCAAGCTGGCCATCATCGACGGCCACATCGGCTGGACCGGAAGCCAGAACATCGCCAACGCCGACTTCGCTCCGAAGCGCCGCTTCGCCCCGTGGGTCGACTGCATGGTGCGGATCGACGGCCCGATCGTCCACGATCTCCAGACGCTCTTCGTCGAGGACTGGTATCTCGACACCGACCAGTCGCTGGCGGAGTGCTTGCGAACACCGCCTGCCGCCACCACGCACAACGTGGTGTCGCAGTTCATCGGCACCGGCCCCGGCCAGTCGCGGGTGGCCATGCGACTGCTGGTGCAGGCGATGATCCAGAGCGCCCGCGAGGAGATCGTCCTCACCACCCCCTACTTCGTCCCCGACGAGACCACGCTGCTCTCGCTCTGCGCCACCGCCCGCCGCGGCGTGCATGTGCGCCTGGTGGTGCCCAAGCGAAACGACTCCCGCATGGTCGGCCTCGCCAGCCGCGGCTTGTACGAACCGATGCTCGAATCGGGCGTCGAGATCCTCGAATACCGCGACGGCCTGCTTCACGCCAAGACCATCACCGTCGACCGTCGCGTGGCATTGATCTCGAGCGCGAACCTCGACCGCAGAAGCTTCGAGCTCAACTTCGAGACCGGCCTCGTGGTCTACGACGACGACTTCGCCAGCGTGCTGAGATTCCTGCAGGACGGCTACCTCGAAGCCTCCGACCGCGTCGAAACCCGCGCCTGGAGTCGCCGCCCGTGGCACCGACGCTTGGTGCAGGCGGCGGCGGGGTTGATGGCGCCGTTGTTGTGAGGAGGGATGAGGACTGAGGAATGAGGAGTCAGGCGAGTGATTCGGGGCGTGGGGACGGATGCTCGCTTCGCTCGCGGGGGGCAGGGGGCAGCAGTGGGTTGCACGAATGGGTATCGCGCTCTCCTGTTCTCCTGTTCTTGACTCACGCGACCCACGCGCACGGCGAGCTCCCTCACACACGAGCGATTCTGGACACGCACGTTCGGCGTCGCGCGTCATCGATCGGACCCCTCCTACACCGGCGAGAGCGCGAAGGCGTGGTACCTCTTCGCAGATCCGCGCCTCATCGCCCCGTTCGAGATCGTCTTCCTCAACGGCGGTCAGCAGCCGACGATCGAGCGCACCCCGACGTCGCCTAACACCCTCGGCGTGACGTGGGCCGCCTACATCGACTTCGGCATCCGCGAGCAGGACCGGTGCGCGTCGCCGTTGCAACGGGGGGCGATCTTGGACACGCACGAACTGCCCTGCGGGTCTTGCATGCCACGGGTTG
>CAYXKH010000319.1:0-2806 GCA_964465255.1 uncultured Isosphaeraceae bacterium | reverse complement strand
GGCATCACAGCCAATCGTGTCCGTTCACCAACAACACTCGCTCGCGTGCTTCTCCGTGTCCTCCGTGACCTCCGTGTCACTTCGCTGTCCGCGAGAGCGTCGCGCTCCGGGAAAAGGGAATTGAACACGGAGGGCACGGAGGGCACGGAGGAGAGGCACTCAGACGCATGGAGGGGACGGATACGGTGCGAGAGAACTGCACGGGGACCCGATGACTTCGTCACACTGACTTCGCCACACCGCGGCCCCTGCTCGCTGCGCTCGCGGGGGCAGCGGCGGCCCCGAGGTCCCCTCCGCCGGCGCTCTGGTTGAACAAATCCACAGATTGATTGCGCCTCCCGGGTCCGGTTCTCGTGATCACGGTGTGGGCTGCTGACGAAGTCGTCCGGCCACATCCCTTGCTCCGATCTTCCTGAGAAAGCCTGAGAGAACAGTCATGCTCCGAATCACTCTGTCACTCGCACTCGCCGCCGCCGCTTCGGGTTCCGCACTCGCCGGTGGCCTCTGCAACTGCCCGGCCGACTTCACCGGCGACGGCGCCGTCGACGGTGCCGACCTCGGCGAACTCCTCGCGGGGTGGAACAGCCCCTCGAACGACCTCACCGGCGACAACATCACCGATGGCGCCGACCTTGGCGAGCTCCTTGCGGCGTGGGGCCCCTGCGGCGGTCCGGCCAACGACGAGTGCTCGAATTCCACCGGGATCCCGGTCACCTTGGGCATCCAGGAGATCGCCTTCTGCACCGTGGGCGCGAGCACCAGCGGCCCGACCTTCAGCAGCTCGGCATGCGGCACGGGTTCGAACCAGATCTACAACGACATCTGGTACAGCTACACCCCGCTCAACCACGGCGAACTTCGCCTCACGACCTGCAACGACGCCAGCTTCGACACCGTGATTGCCGTCTACAAGTCGATTCTGCCCGGCTTCGGCTCGTGCCCTCCGCCGCAGGGACAGATCGGTCTCGTCTCCTTGGTCGGCTGCAACGATGACGCCGACGGGTGCTCCTTCAACAGCTCCGATCTGAATATCGACGTGCTCGCGGGATTCACCTACACGATCCGGCTCGGTGGCTTCTCGCCAGCCCAGTTCGGCGTCGGGACTCTCACCGTCGCCTTCGAGAGCGTTGGCCACCAGTGCTTCAACCCAATCAACGCCGGCAATGGTGCCACCGCGACGGTCGTCGGCAACACCAGCGACAACCCCGACTCCTTCGATCCCCCGTGCTCCACGTTCGGCCCCTCGTACAGCGAGTGGATCTACTGGACCGCTCCCGCCAACGGCTTCGTCGACATGTCCCTCTGCCATCCGGAGACCAATTTCGACACCGTGCTCGCCGTCTATCGCGGGACCTTGAACGGCTGCAACGCAATCGACGTCGCCTGCAACGATGACGCCACCGGTGCCGCGTGCGATCTCGTCGAATTCGGCAGCAAGTCGAAGCTCAGCCTCTTCGCCGATCAGGGCCTGACCTACGTCATCCAGGTCACCGGTTGGGGTGGAGCGACCGGGGCGTACAAGCTCACCATCAGTCAGTGATCCTCACGCGGATCGCTGGAGGGAAGAACAGATCGCAAGGCCACGGACTTCGGTCCGTGGTCTTGTCGTTTGCTGCCGTCGTCGCCGCGGCGCGTATCGTCGCCCATGACTCGGCTCGCTCGAAACGTGGCGCCGTGCGTGCTTGGGCTCGCCTCGCTGGCTTCGCTCGGCTGGGCTGCTCCACCGGCCTCTTCCGTGATGACCCCCACACCCGCACCCGTTCACACCAACCGCCTCGCCCGCGAGACGAGTCCGTACCTCCTCCAGCACGCCCACAACCCGGTCGACTGGTATCCCTGGGGCGAGGAGGCGTTCGCGGAGGCGCGTCGTCGCGGCGTGCCGATTCTGCTCTCGATCGGCTACAGCACCTGCTACTGGTGCCACGTCATGGAGCGGGAGAGTTTCGAGGACGAGGCCACCGCCGAGATCCTGAACCGACGTGTGGTGGCCATCAAGGTCGATCGCGAGGAACGGCCCGACGTCGACGAGATCTACATGACCGGCTGCCAGATCTTCACCCAGCTCACCGAAGGGCGAGCGAGCGGGGGATGGCCGCTCACGGTGTTCATCGAGCCGGAATCACTGCGACCCTACTTCGTCGGCACCTACTACCCGCCGCGGGAGAAGTTCGGTCGCCCGGCCTTCGGCGATCTGGTGACGGCGATGGCCGATGCCTACGCCACTCGCCATGACGAGGTGCTGGCCCAGGCGGAGCGACTCGCCGAGCTGATCGAGCAGGAAGTGACCGGAAGCGCGTCGATTCGTCCGCTGGGCGAGGCCACGGTGAGGGCGTGCCGCGACTCCCTCATGCATGGCGCCGACGGCCGCGAGGGTGGCTTCGGCGGCGCTCCCAAGTTTCCGCAGCCGGTCTTCCTGGAGCTCCTGCTCGAGATCGGCTGGTCGAATGCGACGGTGAAGACGGCGCTCACTCACACCGCCGATCGCATGGCCGTCGGCGGTCTCTTCGACCAGGTGGGTGGTGGGTTTCACCGCTATTGCGTCGATGGCACGTGGACCGTGCCGCACTTCGAGAAGATGCTCTACGACAACGGGCAGCTCGCCTCGTTCTACGCCGCGCTGGTGGAACGCACCAGCGATCCGTTCCACGCCGAGACCCTCCGCCGCACGCTCGACTACGTCCTGCGGGAGATGACCACCGAGAGCGGAGCGTTCGCCAGCGCTCAGGACGCCGAGGTCAACGCCCGCGAGGGCCAGAGCTTCCTCTGGACTCCGAAGGAGGTGCGTGCCGCACTCGAAGCGGCGGGT
>CAYXKH010000318.1:0-2848 GCA_964465255.1 uncultured Isosphaeraceae bacterium | reverse complement strand
TAGCCGGACATTCGGGATGCGGTAATGCGCGAGCACTGGCAGCGCGACGCCGACGTAGGAGTAGTCGACGTATCCGTTCGATGTGCCCTCTTCGAGTAGGCTGCCGACGCGGCTGATCCGGTCGTTGATTGAGCCCGACGCGCCGTAGGCCGCCTCCAGTTCCCACCCGTCGGGATAGGACAGCACCGTGCGCCGGCTGCGGTTGCCGCTCGCCACCGGCTGGATGTCGTAGTCGATGCCGACCGAATCCGAGCCGCCGGAGATGTCGCCGTCGGGCTGCTGCGTCGCGCTCGCGACCTGCCAGAGGTCGTCGTAGCCGAACTGCACGGCGTTGACCACCGCCTGCCCGCCCGTGCCGTGCTGCGTGTACGAGCGGCTCGTCCTCAGGCGTCCGAGCGTGTCGAACTCGCTGGCGATGGCGTCGACGGTGTCGTCGATCTGGAAGGCCGAGATGGACGTCGAGACGGTCGCCTTGTCGAGCGTCACGCGTCCCAACGCGTCGCGCGTGTAGACGTGCTGCGTGACGTTGGCGTCCCACGTCTCGACGACCTCGCTCTGCCGGTTGTACTCGAACCGCACGGGCTGCGGCTCCGTGGGCGGGCCGAGCACCTGCCTCTGCGAGTCGGGGTAGTGGATCTCCGCGAGCAGGTCGTTGGACTCAATCTCGCCGTTGAATCGGCGGCCCGAGTCGTACAGGTACGCCGTCTCCTGCATGCGGGTCACCGGCGTGAACGTTGGCGGATCGCCGAAATCGGACTCGAGCTCCACCAAGTACGCCGCCTGTCGGACCACGTTGCCGAGGCCGTCGTAGACGAAGCTGGTGGCGCGATTGCGATCGGGGTGATCGATGTCCAGACCCGACACGATCTTCCATCGCCTCATCAGGACATCGGCGACTTGGTCCAGCGGCCCCTCCCACACGAACTCAACCGGATTCGACGGATCGAAGTTCTCGATCACCATGATCCGCCGACCGAGGGCGTCGTGATGGAACTTCGTCATCCGGCTCATCGGGTCGGTGACCGTGTCCACTAGCCCCCGCGCGTCGTAGCTGGTCTCGGTCACAAGCTTGGTCGCGTCGGCCGCATTCGACGCGGGAGGAGCCGACTGGACGATCGACGGCGCCGATCCGCCCGACTGGAAGCCGGTGGCGTTGCTGCCGTACTCCGCCTGTCGGATTGCGCGGTTCGCGGCGTCGTACCAGGCGCCGGAGTAGGTCGTGATCACCTTGCTCGACGGATAGCCCCCGGAGTCGAGGGCGCCGACGTCGGAGGTCGTCGCGTCGTGCGTGCGGACGCGACGCGTCGAGAAATCCATCACGCCCCGCCCGGTGACGTATCGGCTGCTCGACTGCTCCAGCACGACGTCGTCGGAGACGTTGGTGGCGTGCGTCGAGAGAGTGAAGACCGCCGCGAAGTTCCCCGAGGCCCCCGGAAGCGGGTCGCTGCGACGATCGCTCAGGTAGACGATCTTCGGACGACCGAGGCCCTCGTAGGACATCTTCTGCATCGGTCCGTTGGGACCCCACGCGCCGACCGACCGGCCGACCTGGTCGAACCACGTGTGCGACTCGATGAATGTCGGGCTCGACGACTTCGGGTTGGTGGCGATAGACCGGCGGTAGACGAGCCCGCGCTGGCTGTAGCTCGTCTCCGCGTAGCGGCCACGAAAATCGGCGCCGCTGTCGAGCGGAGCATTGATCGCCGTCGGCTCGGCCGTGAACACCGCGTGCCTGACCACCCGGTCGAGGTTGTCGAACTCCGTCCAGTCGTGAGGCGGCAGCGGGTTGACCGCGCTGTACCGGCGGTCGCGCCAGTCGTACTTCAGGATCGTCGACCTGACGACCTCCGACATCCCGCTGCCCGAGACCACCTGATCGATCCGCGTCAGGTTGCCGTTGCCGACGCCTGCGGTCGTCGAGGTCCCCGAGTCGTAGTAGCTCCGTGCGACGAACTTCATCGTCGCGTCGTCGGGCACCCAGTCGCCGATGTCGGCGAGGCCGACCTCCGTCGCGACCACGCGGTCGAGCACGTCATAGCTCAGGCGCTCCGCCGTGCCGTTGGCGTTGATCGTCCAGAAGGGCCGACCCAACCGGTCCTGCCCGAAGAGCGTGACGTGAACGCCGTTGTTCGGGCCGTCGAGGAGGTCCTCCGGTTCCTCCTGCGGATCCACCGGGAGCGGTCCGGTGAGCGCGTTCCACTCCATCACCGCCTTGACCTGTCCGGCCACGTCGTGCCGGACGATGCGGCGAGAGAGCTCCTCGGCAAGCATGTAGCCGGAGACGAGAATGGGCCAGCCCGCTTGGGAGGCGGCCGGCGCCGCGAACTGGTAGCCGCCGATGCCCGGCCGGTAGCCGCTTGCCGCGAACATCTGTCCCGCTGCCGTGTACCACGTCACCGAGGCAGGACCGCCATACTGCCCGGTCGCGGCGTCGACGACCGGCGGAAGCGTCACGTCGCAGGAGTAGCGGATGCCGGGCCGGTCGGGGTGGCTGAAGGAGTTCCGGAGCGTGTATGTGCTCACGTCGCCTGGCTGGATCGTCTCGCGGACCCGGCCCATGAGATCCCGCGCGTACCGAGTCTCCAGTGCGCCGCCGTCGGAGTTGCGACCGAAGCCGGTCGTGCTCAGTCCCGCGATCGTCGATGGCAGCGTGTTCGGAGCGTTGCGGACGACCTTCAGAAGCTGCCCGGCGTTGCCGCTCTCGAACTCTCTTGCCGTGATCGCCCCGTCCGCCGCGACGCTCCAGACGTTGTCGCCGCGATCGTCGAAGATGTCGTACGAGGCGTACCACGCGGGCGTGCCCGGGCCGTTCTCCGCGACGAGCTCCGCCTCGACCTCGGTCTTGATC
>CAYXKH010000317.1:0-2849 GCA_964465255.1 uncultured Isosphaeraceae bacterium | reverse complement strand
CTTGACGATCGTGTCGGACGGAAGCGGGCCAGAGGCCCGCGCACCGGCCGGACACGCGATTCTGGACACGCACGAACGCCCCCGCGCGACTCGCCCTCCCCCCTCAGCCCTGCCGGACAGGCCGCCGCTCCCCGGCGTTCGGAGTTCCCAAGCCCCCTGTCGGCGGCGGCGTGGCCGGCCTGAGACTCCGTGCCCCGCCAGCGGCACACCTCATGAATCCGTCGGCGGAGCCGACGTCTGCCTCCCGCCTTCTCCATTGACTCCCGGCCGTTCCCGCGTATCCTCGTCGTTCTCGTTTTTGACCCCGTGCGCGGTCAGTCCGGCTTCGGTCCCGACGCGACTTACGCACAAGCCCTGCTCGAAGGGATGGCCAGCGAGGCGAGCCTGCTGACAAGCTCCGCCGTCCGAAGCCGCTCACGAGTGCCCGTTGGGGGACACCCCCGGCCGGAGCGACAGGGTGGGGAGCGGCCATTTCCGTCGGTGGGCGACGGACCGACTCAAAGAGACCGCATACTTCCGCCTCGGCGCCGCCCGGACGCCGCGGGGAAGCTTTGGAAGATCGCCGGGTGACAGCCCCGATTCCGAGTCCACGCCGGCGACATCTGTCGTACCGGCTGGGGCTCCGACTTCGGCCTCACGTTTTTCCGCTCTCTGCCTTCAGCTCTCACCTTTCTGCTCTTTCCTTTCAGCGAATCCGACGAACAGCCATGGCCACTGACCTCACGCGCGTCCGCAACATCGGCATCTGCGCTCACATCGATGCCGGCAAGACCACCTTCACCGAGCGCGTGCTGTACTACACGGGCAAGAACTACAAGATGGGCGAGGTGCACGAAGGCACCGCCACCATGGACTTCCTCCCGGAAGAGCAGGAGCGCGGCATCACCATCCAGTCGGCCGCGACGAGTTGCCCCTGGGAAGTCAACGGGAACGAATACAAGATCAACCTGATCGACACCCCCGGCCACGTCGACTTCACCATCGAGGTGGAGCGATCGCTTCGCGTCCTCGACGGCGCAGTTGCGGTCTTCGACGGCAAGGAAGGCGTCGAGGCCCAGTCCGAGACCGTCTGGCGGCAGGCTGATCGCTACGGCGTCCCGCGGCTCTGCTTCATCAACAAGATGGACAAGCTCGGCGCCAATTTCGAGTTCAGCTTCAACTCCATCAAGACCCGCCTGGGTGCCAACGGCATCCCGGTGCAGATTCCAATCGGCTTCGGCGACGACTTCGCCGGCATCATCGACCTCGTGAACATGCGGGCGTACTACTTCGAGTCGAGCGACCTGGGCTCGACCGTCGAAGAGCGCGAGATCCCCGAGGAGATGATGGACATGGCCGAGCTGTGGCGGCACGAGATGATCGAGAAGGCCGCGGAGCTCGACGACCATCTGACCGAGAAGTACCTCACCGACGAGAAGTCGATCACCCCCGCCGAGATCAAGGCTGCAATCCGCAAGGGCACCATCGCCCAGACCTGCTTCCCGGTCTTCTGCGGTTCGGCGCTCAAGTACATCGGCGTGCAGATCCTTCTCGACGGCGTCATCGACTACCTGCCGAATCCGACCGAGCGTCCGGTGGTCGAGGGCATCGATCCG
The DNA here is from genome assembly GCA_964465255.1 of uncultured Isosphaeraceae bacterium. Lineage (GTDB taxonomy): Bacteria > Planctomycetota > Phycisphaerae > Phycisphaerales > SM1A02 > CAYXKH01. The sequence goes on along the minus strand of CAYXKH010000317.1, from coordinate 1,254 downwards.
CTCGACAAGACCGCCAAGCTCACCCGCGCCCACTCCGAGGACGCGCCCTTCTCGGCGCTGGTCTTCAAGGTGGTCAGCGACACCCACGGCGATCTGACCTACGTCCGCGTCTACTCGGGCAAGCTGGTCAAGGGCACGCGCGTGCTCAATCCGGGCAACAACAAGCGCGAGATCGTCAGCCGCATCTTCGAGATGCACGCCAAGGACCGCGAGGCCCTCGACGAGGTCGGCTGCGGCATGATCGTGGCCATCGTGGGACTCAAGAACTCCTACACCGGCGACACCCTCTGCGATCAGGATCATCCAATCGTCCTCGAGCGCATGGTCTTCCCGGAGCCGGTGATCTCGATGTCGATCGAGCCCAACACCGCCGACGACAAGAAGAAGCTCAGCGAAGCCCTCCAGACCATCCGTCGCGAGGATCCCTCGTTCCGCTCGAACTACAACGACGAGACCGGCGAGACGATCATCTCGGGCATGGGTGAGCTGCACCTCGAGATCATCAAGAACAAGCTCGTCCGCGACATGAAGATCGGCGTCAAGGTCGGCAAGCCGCGCGTCGCCTATCGCGAGACCATCGCCGCCAGCGCCAAGGACGTCCGCGGTCTGTTCAAGAAGCAGACCGGCGGTCGCGGTCAGTACGGTGATGCGGTGGTGAGCGTCAGCCCGGTGACCAAGGAGCAGGCGGAGGCCCAAGGTCACGAGATGATCGACGGCATCGTCTTCGTCGACAAGATCGCCGGCGGCGTGATCCCGCGCGAGTTCATCTCCTCGGTCGAGTACGGCATCCGCCAGGCGGCCTCCTCGGGCATCCTCGGCGACTACCCGGTCATCAACGTCAAGGTCGAACTGGTCTACGGCTCGTATCACGACGTCGACTCCAGCCAGGTCGCCTTCGAGCAGGCGGGTCGTCTCGCCTTCCGCGAGGCGTGCACCCGAGCCCGTCCGGCGCTGCTCGAGCCGATCATGAAGATGGTGGTGACCACCCCCGACGAGTTCTTCGGAAACGTCAGCGGTGACATCGCCAGCCGTCGTGGTCACATCATCGACAGCGAGCTTCGCGGCGTCGTCCGACTCATCACCTGCGAGGTTCCGCTGGCCGAACTCTTCGGCTACACGACCACGCTGCGCTCGATGACCCAGGGTCGCGCCACCAGTTCGATGGAGCCGGCGGAGTACCGCATGATGCCCGATCGACTCAAGGACGAGGTTCTCGCGGAGGAGCGGGCGGGTTAGTTTGAGCGCTCCGTACGG
>CAYXKH010000316.1:0-2888 GCA_964465255.1 uncultured Isosphaeraceae bacterium | reverse complement strand
GGATGGGTTCCGAGTTCCGAGTTCCGAGTTCCGAGTATTGGCGTTCCGGAGCGATTTCCGAAGGCCGCTCACTAGTCGTGCGATTTCCTGAGCCCGGCCCATCAGATCGCTGAATGTCTCCTCATCCAAATAACTCACATCCAGCCCCACATAGAGCAAGGACCGTACCTCGGCACATGAAGCCTTCGCGATTCCCAGGTACTGATCAAATTGCTTTGGAGTCCGACGTTCAAAACCCTCGGCGATGTTGGACATGATGGACACCGCCGCACTTTGGAGCTGGCTGCAGTAACGGAAATCACGAACACAAGCTGTATCTCGAGTGACACAATACAATTCTCGCGTCAGAATTCGTGCTTTCTGCCATGCGATAATGTCCTCGAATTTCTCAATGGACACCAGACGGCACTCCATGTCCATCGTTCACGGCGTCCCTCACTCGGAACTCGGAACTCGGAACTCGAAACTTCAAATTATTCTCCAGTCAGACCAGATGCCCATCGAGCAAAGCCGGATGTACAGATCGGTGAAGCCCACCCAAAACAGGCTGGTCCATGCCCAGATCATGTGGCCGCGGTTGAAGCAGCTCACGCACTTGTAGGCATGGTAGCGACCGGGCGAGGCGGAGACGCAGTCCTTCTTGCCGCCGATGAGATGCCGCAGCGAGTGGCAGCCGAAGGTGTACCCCGCCAGCAGCACCGCGTTGGCGGTGATGACCAATGATCCGACGCCCATGCCGAAGGACTTGGAGCCGTCGGCGTTCACCCAGATGAAACTCATGATCGCGTCGTAGGTCAGGATCACGATGAACAGCAGCGCGACGTAGAGGAAATAACGATGCACGTTTTGCAGGATCAGCGGCAGGCGGTTCTCGCCAAGATATCCCTTGCGCGGCTCGCCCACGGCGCAGTTTGTCGGATCCTGCCAGAACGCTTTGTAGTACGCGCCGCGATAGTAATAGCAGGTGAAGCGAAAGCCGCCCGGGGCCCAGAGGATAAGCAGCGCCGGCGACGCCACCGGGATGAACGTCAGCCACGAGGGCCAGGTGCCGAACCACGCGTGGCCGGAGACCTGCCCCGGCGCGTCCCAGATCACCGGCGAATACATGGGTGAAAGATAGTTGGCTCCGCCTTCACTGAGAAAGTAGTGCGTCCCCTGGAACGCTGCCCAGGTGGAATACACGATGAACGAGAGGAAATAAATCACCGTGATGGTGGGGAACAGCCACCAGGTATCGCGCCGATTGGTGTGCGTGAAACCACGCGGCTGCGGAAGGTGCTGGGGGAGGGAAAGAGGTGCTCGCGTCATGGGTGAACTGCCAAGCTTTGCGTGCGCTCAGAACCGCGATGGGTTGATGTTCATCGCCGGGCTTCTTGATGCTTCAGTGCGATGAGCCGCCAGATCGCGATTCTAGCGGCCGCAGTCCGTCGTGCGTACCACCAAGCAGGCCTGCGTGACTTTTTCCCCTATGAATTCGGATTCGCGACGGTGATGGATTCGGAACGAGCGGGCGGGGATGGCCACCCACGAAAAACGCCGCGTCACCAATGGGTGATTCGGCGTTGATCGTGGGCCCAAGAAAAACGATGAATCCAGCGAGGCGGACGGGAATCGAACCCGCAACCACCGGCGTGACAAGCCGGTACTCTAACCAATTGAGCTACCGCCCCAAACAGCGAGCCCGGCAGTGTACCGGGGGTCCCGGGGCAGTCAAGAGTACGTGAAGCGGCCCGGGGGCATGCCGGTCATGCCAGACATGGCCTCGCGATTCCCCGCGCAGGCGTGCCCGTCCGCAAACCTGCGATGGGCTGCTACGCCTCGCTCCAGTTGCGGCCAATCGAGGCATCCGCGACCAGCGGAACCTTGAGGCTCATCGCTCCCGACATCCGCTCGATCACCAGTTGCTTCAGCGACTCGGCCTGCGGCTCCTCGACCTCGAAGACCAGTTCGTCGTGGATCTGAAGGAGCATCTTCGCTCCCGGGAATCGAGGTGGGACGGCGCGGTGGAGGTCGATCATCGCCAGCTTGATGAGGTCGGCCGCGCTCCCCTGCACCACCGTGTTGATGGCAATCCGCTCGCCCAGGGCGCGCTCCTGCGGATTGCGGGAGTGGATCTGCGGGACGGCCCGCCGCCGCTTGAGCATGGTCTCGACGAAGCCGTGCTCGCGGGCGAAGCTCACGCACGACTGGAGGAACGCATCGATGCCGGAGAATCTCGCCTTGTAGTCGGCGATGATCTGACTGGCCCGTTCGTTGGTCGTCCCGCCGCCGAGGCGCCGCGCCAGCCCGAAAGCGGTGATCCCGTAGACGATTCCGAAGTTGACCATCTTGGCGGTCCCGCGCTGGCCGGAGGTGACCTCCCCGACCGGGACGCCGAAGACCTCGGCGGCCACCGCGGTGTGGATGTCGAGCCCTCGGCGAAAGGCGTCGATCAGTCCCTCGTCGCCCGAGAGATGGGCCAGCACCCGCAGTTCGATCTGCGAGTAGTCGGCGCTGACCAGCACGTTTCCAGGCTCGGCCACAAAGGCCTTGCGGATGGCGCGCCCGACGTCGGTGCGGATGGGGATGTTCTGGAGATTCGGATCCGATGAACTGATCCGACCGGTGGCGGTGCCGGTCTGATGAAACGATGCATGGACCCGCCCCGTCGATCGATCGACGGCCAGCTCGAGGGCGACCAGATAGGTGTTCACCAGCTTGGTCAACTGGCGGTACTCGACGATGAGCTCGGGCAGGGCGGTCGTGGTCACCTCGGCCGCCAGCTTCTCGAGCACCTCCTGGTCGGTCGAGGGGCCGGTCTTGTTGCGGCGAATCACCTTGAGCCCGAGTCCGGGAGGATCTGCGTCGGGTGTGTTGAAGAGGACCGCGGCGAGCTGCTTGGGAGAATC
>CAYXKH010000315.1:0-2910 GCA_964465255.1 uncultured Isosphaeraceae bacterium | reverse complement strand
CACCATCACGCTGAACTCCGAGACACCCTACGACTGGGAAGGCGAGGCGTGGACCGTCCCCATCAACCTCCAGGTGTCACAGATCCTCAAGCTCGAAGGTCACCCGGTCTCCCTCGGTGCCGGCTTCCGCCATTGCGCCGAGTCGCCCGTCGGTGGTCCTGAATGGGGCCCGCGACTGATCCTCACCTTCCTCTTTCCGACCTGAGTGGCGGATGCGGTGGCAGGCAAGCGCGTGGCGAGCCCTGCGTCGAGGGCGGGACGGTCTTGTGCTTGGCGCGGATGGCCAGTTGCTCGACCTGGAGGAGGAGCAGATGGAACTTCGCCTCCGACTCGCGGTCGGTGGGATCACGCCGGAACGCCTCGTCCTGAAGCGTGAGCAGATGGGTCATCAGGAATCCGTCGGAGGCCCTGATCCGGCTGTGGACCTCGAAGAACCGCGAGATGTTCTCGATCCGCCGATTGCGGAGCTGGACTCGGGAGTTGAAGACGAAGACCACCAGGGCGACGGGCGCCGCCATGATGGTCGCGTCGTTGCGAAGTTCGTCGCTGGTGAGTTCCGTGCGATGCTGCTCTGGTGTCGGGCGAGAGGATGGACTTCTCAGCGCGTGCCTCACACGGTGCAAGTCACCGCCCCATTGTCGGCATGCATTCCTCCGAGGCGTTCCACCAAGCCTCACTTGGCAACTGCGATTGCCTCCGGCAGCCCTTCGACGAATGCACGGATCTCGTCTCGTACTCGTCGACAGTGAAGCATCGCCTCATCCTCGTTGCGGGCGTCGCGGGCGAGTTGCGGCGGATCGTCGAAGCCGACATGCCGGAGCTGTGTGAGTCTCGGGTGTGCTCCAGCTCCCGGGGGTCGCGGTACGCTCGGAGCCATGATCCCCTCGCTCCTCCACGATCGCATCGCCGAGTCGTTCTCGCGTCAACGGCTCCTCTCGACTCTGGGGGCGCGGCTCCTTCGCGTTGCCGACGGTGAGGTCGACATCGAGCTGCCCTGGTCCGAGGCGATCCAGCAGCAGCACGGCTTCGTGCATGCCGGGGCGATTGCAACGATTGCCGATTCCGCGTGCGGCTACGCGTGCCTGACGCGAATGCCGGAGGGCTCGTCGATCCTCAGCATCGAGTTCAAGATCAACATGCTCTCTCCCGGCGTGGGCGAGCGCTTCGTCGCCCGCAGCCGAGTCGTCCGCGTCGGTCGCACCATCGGCGTCGCCACCGCCGAAGTCGTGGCCTACGCAGCCCACTCGCCTGACTCGCCTGACTCGCCTGGCATGGAGTCGAAACCCGAGACCTGCGTGGCCATCATGCAGGCGACGATGATGCGCGTGGAGTCGCGACACGGTGCGCGAGGTTGAGAGGGCTGGGACGCCCCACACCAACCCGGCGCACCCTGCCTGGCGCCGCGCCGTCCGATGGTCACAGCAACCGGACGCAGCAGGAACGTCGCCGCGACGCCGGAACAACAACCGGGCGCCATGGCAACCATCTTCCCTTGCCAACCACTCTGCCTTACCAACCACCCTCATAAAAGAACTGCTCGCGGGTGATCGCTTCGCCCTTCACCGTGTACACCGCGACTTCATCGAGGGTGATGCGCTCACCGGTCGACTTCCTCGTCACGTCGAAGGTGAAGCGCACGGCGAACTGCGCGGTTCCGTTGAAGTACGGGCCGTGCACCGTCGCCCCGTGAATGGTGTTGGCGGCCGCCCAACGCTCCGATTTCTGGATCACCGGCGTCTGCCCCACCGTTTCGGCGCCACTGGCTTCGACGGAAACGATGTCGGACGCGTACATCGTGCGCATGACGTCGAAGTTCTTGCCCTGACTGCACAACTCGACGAACTTCCTGGCAACGGACTGAAGACTCACGGGGTACTCCTTCTTTCTGCGGTGTCGCGCGGTCGCGGCACCACTAGGTTCTCTCGATCACATTCGCTCGTCCGGCAGCCGACCGGCCGGCGTCACACTGGTAGGAGGTGGGGTTGGAGGTGGGGTTGGAGGTGGGATTGGAGGTGGGTGATTGCGCAGTCGTCGCGGGTGGAACGAGGAACCTGCCGACGACGGGGAGTGCCAGGGCGGCGCATTCGCGAGGTGAGGTTCGCCCACGCACCCGCACTCCCCACCGCGTGCGGAATCGCCGATCAACTGGTGTGGGAACGCGCCAGGCGAAGGCTGTTGAGCACCACCGACACGCTGGAGAACGCCATCGCTGCGCTGGCGATGATGGGCGAGAGCAGCCAGCCGGTGAACGGGAAGAGCACGCCGGCGGCGATTGGGATGCCCATCGCGTTGTAGATGAACGCCCAGAACAGGTTCTGCTTGATCGTGCGCATCGTGGCTCGCGAGAGAGCAATCGCCTCGGGCACCGAACGCAGGTCGCCGCGGATCAGGGTGATGTCGGAGGCTTCGATGGCCACGTCCGTCCCGGTGCCCATTGCGAGACCGATGTCGGCCTGGGCGAGTGCGGGAGCATCGTTGATGCCGTCGCCGACCATGCCGACCACGAGGCCCTCGGCCTGGAGCTTCTTGACGTGGTCGGCCTTGTTCGCAGGCAGCACCTCGGCGAACACCAGGTCGGGCGCGATGCCGACTTCCTTCGCGACCGCAGCGGCGGTCCTGGCGTTGTCGCCGGTGATCATCGCCACGCGCAGGCCCATCTTCTGCATCTGCTCGATGGCCGCCTTGGACTCCGGCTTCACGCCATCGGCCACGGCAATCAGCCCCGCGGGCGTGCCGTCGATCGCGACGTACATGGGCGTTTTGCCCGCTGCGGCAAGTTCTCCGGCGAGCGCATCGAGCGCCGATGTGTCCATCCCGCGGTCGTCAAGCAACCCCCGCTTGCCCACCAGGACCGGGCGACCGTCGACGGTCGCTTCGATGCCATTGCCGACAACGGCCTTGAACGCAGTG
>CAYXKH010000314.1:0-2923 GCA_964465255.1 uncultured Isosphaeraceae bacterium | reverse complement strand
GGGCTCGCGGCCGGGCTCGCGGCCGGGCTCGCGGCCGGGCTCGCGGATTGCCGCGGCGGGGCGGAGATGGCTGGAGTGTTGACGTCGGTCACGGCGTGGATCCCCTCGATCGAGTATCGGTCACTTCGCCTCCTTCGTCCGCTTGAGGAGCTGACCGAACTCGGTCAGCAGTCGCGCTGCGGTCTCCTCGTCGAGATCGGGGAGCAGTTTGGCCTGGGCCACCTTCGCCAGCGCCGACTGGGCCTCCGACCTCGACATCACGTTGATCTGGGCCTCCGACAGCGGGTCGGGCACCGTCGCCGCAGCCGACGCCGGTCGCGGACCGCGCGGTGCGGCAGCGCCGCCCTCGGCAGGAGGCCCGCCCTCGCGGGTCTCGCCGCCGCGTCGAGCCACGTTGCGCCCGTCGGCCCGCCGGTCGGCAGCCTTCTCCTCACCTTCGGCGGTTGCGGCGTCCTTGGTCTCGCTCTCGCCCTTGGCCGCACCGGCTGGGTCGGTGGCGGCGCCGCGCCCGCTGGTTCGGCCGCCGCGACCAGGTCCTGAAGTCGGGTTCGATCCATCCGGCCCGTCAGTCGACTCGGCGCTGGCCACGTCGCCGGGGGCCTCCTCGGGTCGAGCCTCGAGGCCATCGGAGGAGGGCTCTTGCGGAGTCGCCGCAGCCCGCGCACCCGAGGCGCCGGGACCGGCCGCAGGAACCGCGCCGCTCTCGCCGTCTTCGGATTCCTTGTAGTTGGGATCGGCCTGTGGCCCATAGCGGCGCACGGCAAGGCTGGTCACCGCGTAGTCCTGCTCCTTGGGGTAGGGGAAGGTGCGGAAGGCGTCCTTGACGTCGGCGTTCAGACGGAAGCGATTGACGCCAGCGCCTGCGGAGGGATCGACGCGGTGCGTGATCCGATCGAAGATGCCGGTTCGCTCCATCTGGGTCTTGAGGAGGATCACCCGATCGGTGGCCGAAGAGTCCTTGTACTTGCGGGCGATGCCCTGAATCGAGATTCCGTCGCCGCGCACCAGCCCGATCGAGTCGAGCTCGATGCCTTCGGGCGTGCAGTTGGCGATGTCGGCGAGGAGCTTGGTCATCGGCCATGTCTGTCGGCGCATCTCCGCGTACATCGCCCGGCGCCGCGATTCCTCGCGGTTCTCCTCCTCGAGCGCTTCAAGATCAGGAACCTTGGTGCGCAGGAGGGCCAGCCGCATCTCCGCGAATGCCAGCGGTCCGAAGGCCGCGAGCACGAGAGCGACCAACCCGACCATCACCGCAGTGCGCGGCTGGGCGAGGGCGGTCGCCGCCCGCGAGATCGCCGAGGGGCGTTCGCGGAGGGGAGTGGCGCGGAGTGTGGTGAGCGGGCGAAGCTCGCCCTGGGCGGCGAGGAATGCGCCGAGGGCAATGCCGTAATCATTCCACCAGGTGGGATCGGCGTTGACGCCGGAGACGCGGGCGCGAGCACGATCGATGGCATCAGGGGGAAGGACCAGAAGCGAGGTGCTGGCCAGACGCGAGCCGTCCCCGGAACCGCCGGCAGAGCCGCCGGCCGAACCATCAGCTTCTGCCAGCCGCGCCGAAAGACGCTCGAGGAGCTCCTTCACCGCCGCGCCGGAGTGTCCCGAGCCAAGGGCCGTCTCGGCGACCACCCGGGTGATCTCCTGTCGCCACTCGTCATTGCCGGCGAAGTCCTCGGTGGTGGCTCGGAAGGCCACGCCATGGGCATGCGGCACAGCGAGCGCAATCGAGCCTTCGCTGCGGTCGATTGACATGGCCGGCGAAAGCAGGGGAGCTCCGCCGACGAACGAGGCGAGGGCCACCACATCGGCGGTCCAGGTCATCTCGAGGCCGAGCGTGTTGTCTGGAATCGAAGCGCTCTCGGGCCAGCCGACGATGAGTCCGGTGCGTCCGGTGTCGCCAGGCGATGCGGCCAGCGCGGCCATCACCAGGCGATGCGGTGGCACCGCGCCGAGCAGGTGGGCCTCGGCCTGAAGTTGAAGGGCGCCGACCAGACGCTCGATGGGCTGGTTGGGAAGCTGGCACGAGCGGCAGATCACGCGGCTCGCCGGGAGCACTCCGATGATCTGACCAGGGGCCCGTTCGTCGACCCAGCGCCTGAGGGACGAGGTGTCGGCACCGCCGAATCGCCGGGCATCGAGAAGTCGGTCGGTCCCGCTCTCACGGCGCACGGCGATGGCATGCCAGCCACCGCTCTGACGATGGAGGATCACCGTCAAGGTCGGGTCGATCTGCTGCTTGGCGTGACGCCCGCTTCGGCCGCCGCGCGGAGCCGCTTCGGAACCTGCGCGGACTCCCGCGCTGGATCCCCCGCTCGAGAGAGTGGGCTTCGACTCCGGGTTGTTCTGGTTGGACACACTCACGCTCACTGCTCCCGGTACTCGATGATGCGGGCTGGCACTGTGGAACGATCGACGACCACGAAGATTTCAACCTCGGCGCCGGTTGTGGCCGAACGCCCGCGAGAGCTGATCGAATAGACCCAGCTGCGGGTATCGGCCTGCGTGGAGAGATTCAGGAGCGTCCCCGGCTCGATTCCGTTGATCTCGAGAAGATCGACGATGCTGCTGATGCCTTCTTCCCGCGACTCGCGAAGGGCGACGATCTGATCGGCGACCTTTGGATCAAACGAGAGAACTTCCTTCAGCGTCTCGGCCGGAATGGTGTTCAGGTTGAACTTGCCGGGGGTGACTTCGGTGACTTCCTCGAGCGTCGCCTCGTCGAAGATCGCCCGCAGTTGAGCGGTATCGAGGGCCTTGATGTTGGGATTGGCGGCGCCGGTCGGCGTCCCGCTGTTCCCTCGACTGCCTCCACCGCGACCGCCGGCCGCGCCGCCGCGAGGCTGGGGAGCCCCCTTCACCTCGCCGCCTTCTCCGCCGCCCTTGCCGCCGGCATCGCCCTCGCCAGCGCCTCCAGACCCACCGCCAC
>CAYXKH010000313.1:0-2926 GCA_964465255.1 uncultured Isosphaeraceae bacterium | reverse complement strand
CCGCTCGAACTGGGCGAACGAGAGCAGGATGTTCAGCGTGAGCCGACCCATCGAGTGGCTGGTGTTGAACTGCTGGGTGACCGAGACGAAAGAGACGCCGTTGCGCTCGAATGTCTCCATGACCTTGGTGAAGTCGAGGAGCGATCGGCTGAGGCGGTCGACCTTGTAGACGACGACGCAGTCGATCTTGCCTGCGGCGATGTCCGCGAGCATGCGCTGGAGCGCCGGGCGCTCGGTGTTGCCACCCGTGAACCCGCCGTCGTCGTAGCGGTCGGGCAACGCGATCCACCCTTCGGCCTTCTGACTCGCGACGAATGCCTCCGCGCCCTCTCGCTGCGCGTCGAGCGAGTTGAACTCTTGGGCGAGACCTTCTTCGGTGCTCTTCCGCGTGTAGATCGCGCAACGGACTCGCGTCGGCTTCTCGGCCTTCGGAGCGGCGCGGCTCACTGCGAGGCCTCCAACCCAAAGAAGCGGAAGCCGTTCATGTGCGAGCCCGTGATCGCCTTGGCGATGGCCGACAGCGAGCGGAATCGCTCGCCGTCGTACTCGAAGCCGTGGGCGAGCACGGTCACCACGAGCCGCCGCCCCTTGTAGTCCCGGACGATCGCGGTTCCGGGCCTCGGCAAGCGGGGGTCGTAGCCGGGCGGGACGGCCACGACGTCGGGGCGTGGCGGCGTCGTGCGCGTCGTCCGGGCCAACGCTCCGCGAGGCGGCGTGACGCGAACGTCGGCGTCGTTGGCCAGTTCCTCGGCGCGGCGCAGCGCCCGATCCGACAGCCCGCCTTCGGCGTTGGCCTGAATGCGCCACGCGATCCGGCGTACGAGGTACTGGCGGTGCCGACTCCGCGCCGGCTCGCCGAAGACCTCGGCGTAGCGGTCGTGGAGCTGGCCGACGGTCATCCGAGAGAGGGCGGCGAGTTCCTTGGTGATGTCCAGCGTGGTCATGAGCGTCTCCGTGCATCGCCCGCGGGTTCACCCGCGGGTACGAGCCCCACTGAGCGGCAACCGCGCCGGAACCGCAAGGCCCGGCGGCGAGGATTCTTCGGCCGAGTTCGATGCGAGGGGCGCGGAGTCGCGGGAGCGACGGTGACGCCGGATGATCGCCACCGCGAGGATGCTCGCGAGGTCACGGCGTCGATCGGCGGGTGATAGCGGTGGCTGCGTCCGTGCAGGCATGCGGCGGCTCCGGCGTCGCCGGTCCGACCGACGACTGCGGGGTGAAGGGCGGGATGTGGCTACTTGGGATGTACGCCGTCCGCGCGGCGAGTGTCCGCACGTCATCTCGAAGCGGAGCGTCGCAGCTCGTGTGTCCGATATCGCGCGTCGATCTGACGCAATCCCAGTCAGACGCGCAGGAATGTCCCGAGTCCTGACCCTTCAGCGTTGACTGCCCCGCTCTCGGGGCAAAGGATCGCGGCCCGTGAACCCCCTTGCATCCATCCCGGTCCTCATCGCGACGTCACTGCTCCTCGGGTCGCCAGTCGCTGCCGTTGCCTCGTCTGGCTTGCCATGCGGCTACGAGACAACCGTGATTTCGCCTCCCGACATCTCCGGATGGGATGAGGACCTTCGCCTGCGGGACATCAACGACGCGGGCGTTGCGGCGGGTTACGTCGAGCTCCTCGATCCGTTGCCCTGCACATGGTCGGCCGAGCAGGGTGTGAACCTCCTCCCGATGCCTCCCGGAGCGATCTTCGGCCGCGCCGTCGCGATCAACAACAACGGCTGGATCCTCGTCAACGTCCAGAAGACGACGGGGCGTCGCGGTTACGTCTACGTCCCCGATGGAACAGGGAACTACGCCACCATCGAGATCGTGCCGGCCTCGCCGGTCATGAGCGAGGCGCTCGGCATCAACGACAAGAACCAAGTGGTCGGCTTCCAGAGCATGGGGACTCGGGGCGAGCCCTCGTTCCCGGAGGGCGGCTTCCTGTGGTCCCTCGAGGCTGGCAAGGTGAACATCCAACTCCCGGGGTGGACATCGTGCCGGTGCATCGGCATCAACGACGACGGGGTGATCTGCGGGAACGCATCGCAATCGATCGTGGCCGACGAGGGCGTCGACAGCGTGCGGGCGTTCGTGCTCGATTGCGACAGCGTTGTCGTGGTCCAACCGACTCCGCCCTTCAACACGACGCTTGCGTCGACGATCACCTCGACCGGCTTGCTTGGTGGAAACATGGGTAGCACCGTCGGCGCTGGCGCGGCCGGCTTCGTTCTGAACACGGGCGCGGGAGCGCTCGATGTCTGGCCAGTTCCCCCCGGATACTTCGCGTGGGTACTTCGAGATCTCAACGCAGTCGGCATCGCGGCCGGGGAACTCCTCGATGCGGATTGGTTCTCGAATGGAGTGGAGTACCCCTGTTCCGGTGCCAAGGGACAGGTCCACGACCTGAGCTCGATGCTGCCGCCAGAACTCGTAGGCACTGCATGGGGCATCGTCGCCATCAGGGACGACGGGACGCTCCTGGGCAAGTGCGTCGTCGAGTGCACCATCCTCTATGAGCCACTCAGCGGATTCGCGGATCTGGACTGCGACGGCCGTGTCGATGCAGCCGATCTCGCGATGATGCTGACCGCGTGGGGCAGTGATGACGCGGCAGCGGATGTCGACGGCGATGGTGCCGTGGATGGTGCCGATCTCGGCCTGCTTCTCGGAGCGTGGTCGATGTAGGCCACGCAGTCGCCAGTCAATTCTTTCTCTTCGTTCTGGTTGCCGCGTGATGGCCCTCCGCCATCGGCGCGGTGGTCATGTTTCTTCTCCACAGGAGTCTTGCATGTTGAAGTGTCTGAATTCAAGTGTTCTTGCAGCGGTCGTCATCCTCTGCGGCGCGGCCTTGGCTACTCCCGCGCAGGCCCAGACGATCCGGCGCGTCAAGCCGGCGACTCCCGCCGGAAACGATGGCCAGTCATGGGCGACGGCCTAG
>CAYXKH010000312.1:0-2944 GCA_964465255.1 uncultured Isosphaeraceae bacterium | reverse complement strand
GCGGCCTTCGGCCGATATCTTCGCGCCATGTCCGCCTCCGGCAACGCCACCAACTCCCGCCTCGCCCCGTTCGGGCAGACGATCTTCACCTCGATCAGTCTGCTTGCCGCGAAGCACAACGCGGTCAATCTGGGCCAGGGCTTCCCCGATTTCGACGGCCCGGAGTTCGTCAAGGAAGCGGCAATCGCCGCCATCCGCGCCGGTCATGGGCAGTACGCCCGCATGTTCGGCATTCCCGCGCTCAACGCCGCACTCGCGGCCCGGTTCGAGGCGACGACGGGCATCGCGGTCGACCCCGATTGCGAAGTCACCGTGACCAGCGGCTGCACCGAAGCGATCGCTGCGGCCATGCTCGGCCTGCTCGAGCCCGGCGACGAAGTGATCCTGATCGAGCCCTTCTACGACAGCTACCGCGCCTGCGTGGCCATGGCCGGGGCCACTGCTCGCTTCGTGCGTCTGCGTCCGCCCGAGTTTCGCCTCGAGTGCGCGGAGATCGCCAGGGCGATCACGCCGCGCACTCGCGCCATCCTCATCAACTCGCCGCACAATCCGACCGGCCGGGTCTTCGACGACGCCGAGCTGGGCGGAGTCGTCGAACTCGCCGTGCGCCACAATCTGATCGTGCTCAGCGACGAGGTGTACGAACGACTGGTCTTCAGCGGTCGTCATCAATCGATTGCGGCACTTCCGGGAATGCGCGAGCGCACCATCACGCTCTCCTCGCTTGGGAAGTCCTTCTCCTTGACCGGCTGGAAGATCGGCTGGGCAATTGCACCGCCGGGCCTGACCGCGGGCATCCGCGCCGCCCACCAGTTCCTGACCTTCTCGACGGCCACACCGCTGCAGCATGCCGCGGTCGTTGCCCTTGCCGCGAGCGACGAGTACGACCATGCGTTTCTTGCCGAGTACCGGGAGCGACGCATGCTGCTGCTCGAGGGTCTCCGCGCCGCGGGTCTCACGGTCTTCGATCCCGCAGGAGCGTACTTCGCGGTCGCGGACTGCCGCAGCGTCGGGTTCGATGACGCCGCCACGTACTGCCGCCACCTGATCGAGCGGGTGGGCGTGGCCGCGATTCCGGTGACCGCGTTTCTCAACGACCCGGGCCCGGCCTCGGAAGGCAGCCGCACGCTCGTCCGTTTCGCCTTCTGCAAGCGGATGGAGACGATTGCGGAGGGGGTCCGCCGGCTCGCGGCCGGGGCAGCGGGGGCCAGGGCAGGGGCGTCGCAACCTTTCTAAAGGACTCGTAAGGACCTGGACGGGGGTGGGGCGACGGTTCGGGCTTCGGTCTTTACCGACCTGCAGGCCGCGGGCGGAAAGGCACCCGGGACCGTGCCAAGAGCCCCCCGGCCGCCTTGCCAACGGGCGAGCTTTCGCTAGACTGCTCCGTTTCCCAAGCTGGCCCCAGGAGCTCGACCGTGTACGCGATCATCGAAGACAGTGGAACCCAGATCAAGGTCTCGACCGGCGACGTGCTGGAGATCGACCTGCGCGATGCCGCCAAGGGTGACACCATCACCTTCGATCGCGTCCTCGCCATCGGCACCGGTGGCGCCGACGCCACCGCCGGCAAGCTCGGCATGCCCTACCTCAGCGGAGCATCGGTCACCGCGACCGTGCTCGGCCCGATCCTCGGCGAGAAGATCGTCAATCGGAAGTACTCGCGTCGCAAGGGCTACCGCCTGAAGAAGGGTCATCGCCAGGCGTACCTGCGGGTCAAGATCGGCGAGATCGTTGGTTGAGCGATTCGCTCGATCCTGACGTCCCTGATCCACTCGCATCGAGCCCGACACCGCGTCCGCTCGAGACGCTGCGGGTCGAGATCGACTCCATCGATCGCAAACTTGTGGCCCTGCTCTGCGAGCGGGCCCGTGTCGTCGTGGAGGTCGGCCGCGCCAAGCGCGACAGCGGCGTTCCGACCTACGTGCCGCATCGCGAGAAGGAAGTGCTGGAGCGCGTCCTCGGCTACAACACCGGCCCGCTGACCAATCGCACCATCGAAGCGATCTACCGCGAGCTCATGTCCGGCAGCTTCTCGCTGGAGCTGGCGATGCGGATCGGATATCTCGGTCCTCAGGGCTCCTTCAGCCATCTGGCTGCGGTCCGCCACTTCGGAAGCTCGGTCGAACTCGTCGATCTGCACGAGATCGGTCACGTCTTCGAGGAGGTCGCCGCGGGTCGCTGCGACTACGGGCTCGTGCCGTACGAGAACTCAATCGGCGGCGGCATCACCGAGACCTTGAACGCCTTCCAGACCAACTCGGTCACGATCTATGCCGAGGCCCTGGTCGAAGTGAATCAGACGCTTCTGGCCAACTGCGCCCCTGCCGAAGTCGTCCGGGTCTACTCCAAGCCCGAGGCCTTCGGCCAATGCCGGCGCTGGCTGGCCACGCACTTCCCGGAGGCCACCCTCATTCCCGAGGCCAGCACCTCCGCCTCGGTCAAGCGGGCCGCCGGAGAATCCGGATCCGCGGCTATCGGTTCGATCCTCGCCGGCGAGATCTACGGCGTGCACACGCTCTACGAGAAGATCCAGGACACGCCCAACAACATCACCCGGTTCCTGGTGATTGGAAAGCAGTCGGCCCAGCCGACCGGCGAGGACAAGACCACGATCATGTTCGTGACCGCCCACCGGCCCGGCGCCCTCGTCGACGTGCTTGGCGTCTTCCGCGACGCGACGATCAACCTGAGCCACATCGACAAACGTCCCAGCGGTCGCACCAACTGGGAATACACCTTCTTCATCGACTGCGACGCCCACGCCAGCGATGGCCCGATGCGTCAGGCCATCGTCGACGCCCGGAACCACTGCGTCTCCCTGACGGTGCTGGGGAGTTATCCGCGGGCCCAGCGGATTCTTTGAGAGCCCGCGGTGCGCCGGGTGACACCCAACGCCGTGAACGAATCACGCCCGCAGCGCCGCCGAGCCCGGTACCGCCGCACC
>CAYXKH010000311.1:0-2960 GCA_964465255.1 uncultured Isosphaeraceae bacterium | reverse complement strand
CCGCGTCCTTGGGCTGATAGCCAGCTTCGGCCAGGGCCGCATGAACGGCGACGCGGTCCTCGACACGCGACTCGATGGCCTCGGGATACGCGTCGCCGTTGACGACGATGGCAAAGACGTGATCGCCGGGGCGGAGCATCGGTCGGTCGTTCGACGGCGACGAGGCTGGACTGGCGACACGGCCGGCCTGAACGTCGGCGATGTGTCGCTCGACGGCGCCGATTGGGTCTTCCCAGAGTCGAGCTCGCGCGGCGTTTCCGGCAAGAGGCGTGGTGGCAGCACTGACCGCGGCGGGTCGCGGCGCCACCAGCGGCTGGGTCGAGGCGACGAGGCCGGTCACCCCCAGGAAGGTCAGCGCCACCAGCGGCAGGACACCCTGTCCCGCAGACCATCCGCTTCGTGAGCCCTCGGCCATCGCTTTACTCCCATCGGCAGCGTCGCGCAGGGGGAGTTTCCTCTTCCCCAGAGCTGTCGACACCCGCAGGAACCCTCCGGCTCCGTGGAACCAAGAGTACAGCCGGTCGCACTCGGCGCATCACATTCGGCAATTCACGCCGAAGAGGGTGACCTCACCCGGGGGCCGTTGCACGATCCCCATCGCCGCACGAAACTCCCCGCCGGAGCCCACTGCAATGACCGAACCGACGCCGTCCCGCTCACGCCTTCCTCAAATCTTCGGCTGGATCATCGCCGCCGCCGCCATCTTCATGTTCGGCATGAGCGCGGTCATGAAGTTCACCGGATCACCGGAAATGGACGAGGGCATGACCCATCTGGGGATTCCCGTTTCGCTGGCGAGGCCGCTGGGAATTCTCGAGCTCTCCTGCCTCGTCCTCTCCCTCATCCCGCGCACCGCCGTGCTTGGAGCCATCCTGCTCACCGGATATCTCGGCGGCGCCATCGCCATTCACCTCCCCGTGCATGATCCGTTCGTGGTGCAGGCGTCGATTGCGGTGCTTCTCTGGGTCGGCGTGGGTCGGCGTGGGGCGGCGCGACCGGCGCGTGTGGCAGCTTGCGCCGATTCGCAGGTGAGGCTGGCAAGGGGAAGGACCGAGTCTCTGTAGACTCGGCCCGTGACCACATCCGCTCCTGTTTCGCTCGCGGCCGCGATTGGGCTTGGGCTCGCGCTGACCATCCTTGCAGGTCGACTGCGCCTGCCGGGCATCCTGCTGCTCTTTGTCACAGGCGCGGCTCTGGGTGTGAATGGTCTTGGCCTGGTCGATGCCAACTCGCTCGGCAGCGCCTTCGACGCCATGGTCGAGGTGGCCATCGGTCTCCTGGTCTTCGAGGGCGCGCTGCAACTCAGTCGACGCGATCTGGCCCGTGCCCCGCGCGCGGTGGCTGGACTGCTCACGATCGGGGTGGTGGTGACCGGCGTCGGCGTTGCCGTTGCGGCGCACTACCTCCTCGGATTCGACTGGTCGCTCGCTGCGGTTCTTGGCGCCATCCTCACCGTCACCGGTCCCACCGTCATCCAGCCGATCCTGCGTCGCCTGCCGTTGAAGCCGCGACTCCATCTGCTCCTTCGCGCCGAGGGCATTCTGATCGATCCGATTGGGGTTCTGGTCACGGCGTCGGCAGCGGCCGTTGCGCTCCAGACCGGAGAGGGGGGAGGAACGCCTGGCCAGGTCGCCCTTGGAGCGATCCAGCCCGTTGGACTGGGGCTGTCCGCAGGCGCAGTCGTCGGTCTCGCGGCCGCAGCCGTGCATCGACTCCTCGCCTCGCGGGGCGCGCCGCGCGAGGGCGAGGCTGCGCTTCACGCCATCGGCGCCTGCATGATCGCGGTGGCCGCGGGGGAATGGCTGGCGCATGACGGAGGACTCTTCGCGGCCGCGGCCTGCGGACTGGTACTGGCCAATCTCCGCGCCGCCGGGATTGGCGAAGTGCATCGATTCGGAGAGCAGATCGCCACCATGCTCGTGGGAATGCTCTTCATCCTGCTGGCCTCGCGCATCGATCCCTTCGAGATCATGAATCTCTCCTGGCGCGGCTGGGCGTTCGTTGCCCTGGTGATGTTCGTCATCCGGCCGCTCAGTGTGGCGCTCTCGGCGGCCGGGTCGCAGCTCTCCTACTCGGAGCGGGCGTTTGCGGCGGTCTTCGCGCCCCGAGGCATCGTGGCCGCGTCCGTCGCGGCGCTCGTTGCCGCGCGACTGGCCGCGGCCACTGAGGACCCCGAGCGCATCGCTCAGGCCGAACTCATCGAGACGCTGGTCTTCGCGACCATCCTCGCGACGGTGACGTGGGCCACATTCGCGGGAGCGCCGATTGCAAGGCTGCTGGGCGTTGCGGTCACCGCACCGCCGGGAATCCTTCTGATCGGGGCCCATCGACTCTCTCGCGAGCTCGCGCGGGTCCTGACCGAGCATGGAGTCCCGAGCCACCTTGTCGACTCGAGCGCCCTGCGCATCCGCGACGCCGAGGCCGCGAAGCTGCGGGCGACGCGCGGGGACGCCACCGACGCCCGACTGCTCGAGGATGCAGCTCCCGCCAACGAGATCGGGTGGATGATCACCTGGACCGGGAACGAGGACGTCGACTCGGCCGCGGCGCGATGGGGGCGAGAGCGATTCGGCGTCGAGCACGTGGAGATCGGATTACCGGGCACCTCCACCGACCCAACCGCCGGAAGCGGCAGCCAGAACAGGCGCTCTCCGGGCGGCGCGGCGTCGCTTGCCCAGATTGATGCGGAGCTCGTCAGCGGAGAGATCGTCCTGGTCGCTGCGGGCGAGTCCGGGAGCATGCAGGCGCTCCTGGTGATTCGCGACGGCGGCGTGCTATCGCTCGGCGACGGCAACTACATCGCCTCGTCGCCCAAGAGCCGAAGCCTGGTGATCGGGCTGGTCCGGTCGAGCGGCCGCGTGTTGTGACGGCGCGGCCGAATGATCGATTTGTCCGGGCGACTTAGCTAGCAGCCTGTGGCGAAAGTCATTCGGGCTGCGGGCGAGCAGGAGGGCGAATCT
>CAYXKH010000310.1:0-3010 GCA_964465255.1 uncultured Isosphaeraceae bacterium | reverse complement strand
CGCGGGCTGAGCGACGCGTGGGCTTTGCGAACCGGGCATGCGCTTCGGTGAATGCGCTCCGTTCGGGCTTCCGGGTCGACACTCGCTCTGGCGCGGGCGATGCGTGGGTGATCGGTTTCGCGATCCCGAAGGAGTCCGGGTGCGACGAAGTCGCTGTCCGCTTCAATCCCGCATCCGCTTCATCCGCCCGACCCAACTCGCGTAGTCGAGGATGGCACTCCACCGTGCCGATCGCGCCGGCCATCGCGCCGGATCACTGCCGAAAGCGGTCTCATTCCGCCAACGCCAGTACTTCCCGCGCAGCCGAAACCGCGTCGCCATCGCCAGCCGAAGGAGCTGCCAGAGTGCGCCCGGGAGTTGGAGCGGTGAGTGCATGCGGGGATTGTTGCAGGGATGACGCGTGGGCGGAGTGGCTGCGCTCGTGGACGGAAGCGGGATCAGGGGGCAGGGGGAACCGCAGCGGATTGCACGGTTGGGTGCGAGCGCTGCGTTTCAGGCGTTCGACTTCGGAAAGCTGCGCACGCTCTGGATCGTGCAACCCATTGCGGCTCCCTGCCGGCGAGCGAAGCGAGCCGCCTGCTCCCTCTTCCATCCCCCGGCGCAACAAATTCGCGCACGCGCCGTCCGTTCACGTGCAAAAACAAACAGGCGCCAATCGAGTCGGAGTGTCGATCGGCGCCTGTGGCCTGACGAGTTGGCGTCGCGCTGGGAAGTGCGACGCAGACAATGTAGCCCAGACACCCCCACCGAAACAAGTCTCCGCGCGCTTCCTCGTGACAGACGAAGGTAGGGGTTGGTTCGGAGTGAGGAGTGAGGAGGGAGAAGGAATGAGGAGTCGGTTGCCCGCAACACACGTGCGCACGTGCCGTGGCGCAGCGATTCGGATTCGTCACGAACGTCGACCGTGCAACCGATTCCTCATTCCTGATTCCCCTTCCCTCACCACGCGCCGCATCGTCCACCGCGCCATCCGCTCCCTACCGCATATCCCCCACCGCCTGAATCAACGCCTCAATCTCCTCCGCCGTCGTCATCGGGCCCACGCTGAGACGGACGGCGCCTGCGGGGAAGGTGCCGACGGCGCGGTGGGCGCCGGGTGCGCAGTGCAGGCCGGCGCGAACCGCAATCGATGAACCCGCGTCGAGCATCATGGAGACATCGAGCGGATCGAAGTGTTCGATCGTGAACGAGACCGCGCCGGTGCGCGAACTCGCGGCTGCGGGGCCGATCACGCGCACCGCGTCAAGGGCTCGCAGCCCGGCGAGGGCCTGTTCGATCAGGCCCATCTCGTGGGTGCGGATGGCACTCACCCCGCGCTTCGCCACCCACGCCGCACCGGCTCCCAGACCGGCAATTCCAGCCACATTCGGGGTCCCGCCCTCCAGGCGATGGGGCAGTTCCGGGGGCATCTGTTCGAGCCTCGAATCGCCGCCGGTGCCGCCGCTTCGGAAGACGCCGATCTTCGCGCCCGGCCCTTCGAGCGAGGGCATGACCCGCGGGCCGACATAGAGGATGCCGGTGCCGGTGGGTCCGAGCAGCGCCTTGTGGCCAGGCGCCGCGACCAGATCGGCTCCGAGCGTCGAGAGCGCAATCGGAACCGCGCCGACGATCTGGGCGGCGTCGAAGAGAATGAACGCAGTGCTCCGCGCCCTGACGATCTCCACGAACTTCGCGTACGGCTGAAGCGTGCCGAGGGCGTTGCTGGCCATGGTGAGCGCCACCAGTCGGGTCTCCGGGCGAAGCGCGGCGGCGAGGGCCTCGAGGTCGATCACACCCTCGCTCGATGCCCCGACTCGATCGAGCTCGATGCGACCTTCGGCCTCAAGCGCAACCAGCGGTCGCGTGATCGAGTTGTGCTCCAGCACGCTGGTCACCACATGAGGCGGTCGGGAGGGATGGCCGAAGGTCGAGCCGTCCGCAGATCCTCCCGTGAGTCCCCCGGCGAGTCCCCCGGCGAGTCCGCCAGCGAGCCCGCCCAGCACGCCGTGGATGGCGATGTTCAACCCGTCGGTGCCATTGAGGGTGAAGACGATGCGCCGCGGATCGTCGGCGCCGAGGAGTGCTGCGACCGCGTGCCGGGCTTCGTTGATGATCGTCTCCGCCCGCCGGGCCGCGAAGTGGCCGCCGCGCGTCGGGTTCCCCGCCTCGTGAAGCGCCGCGACCATCGCCGCGATCACTTCCGGCGGCTTCGAGAGCGAGGTGGCGGCGTGGTCGAGGTAGATCGAATGCATGGCACTCCGAGTCAGCGGCCCGTCGCGATCCTATCGCGGCTTCGGGTACGCTCCTGCCGTGATCGTCTCACTCACCGGACTTCTCGAATCCGTCGCCGACGGCCGGGCTCATGTCCGCACGGGCGACTTCACCTACGAACTGCTGATCCCGAGCTTCGATCTCATGAAGCTCTCGGCGTCGATTGGCGATCGCGTCACCTTCCACACCCTGCATTACCTGGAGTCGCAGGGACAGGGAAGTTCGTTTCTGCCGCGGCTGATCGGCTTCGCCACGGCCGATGACCGAGCCTTCTTCGAGCTCTTCACCACCGTGAAGGGAATCGGCAATCGCAAGGCGCTTCGGGCCATGGGACTGCCGGTGGCCACGATGGCCGAGGCGATTGTCAATGGCGATGTCGACCTCTTGAAGACTCTCCCAGAGATCGGTCGCAAGACCGCCGAGACGATCGTCCTCGACCTGCGCGAGAAGGTCGGCATCTTCGCCGTCACCCGAACCGATCGACCGAGCGGACCCCGGGGACCCGAAGCGGCAATTGCCCACGACGCGACTCAAGTGATGATCCAGCTCGGCGAGTCCCCCGCCGCCGCACGGCTCCTCGTCGACCGGGCCATCAGCGCCGATCCGACGATCAAGTCCGCCGATGCGCTCCTCACCGCCGCGCTTCGCCTGCGCGACGGCGGGTGATTCGTTCGCTCACGTCCTTCACGACCGCTTCCCACTCCTCCGCCACCCCGCGCCCGGGCCCAAGTCGTGCAGCCCTCTGCCATCTTTCCCTGCC
>CAYXKH010000309.1:0-3011 GCA_964465255.1 uncultured Isosphaeraceae bacterium | reverse complement strand
CCAGATGCCAGACCAGATGCCAGACCAGATGCCAGACCAGATGCCATTCCAGATGTCCGCACCAGCTTCCCCCACGTCTGCGATCGCCAGACCCGCTTCCGTCACACACCGGACGCTTCTGACGCTCCGCGTCCTTGGCGCCGCCGCCTTGGCCTGCGCTGTCGCCTCCCCCTCGGTCATGGCTGGAGGATGTCCGACGCCGCTCTTCTCGCCCGATCAGCTCTACGGTGCGGGCGACTTCCCGCGGTCGATTGCCATCGCCCAGCTCAATGCCGACGGCTTCGCCGACCTCGTGGTGGCCAACGAATCCGAGAACACGGTCTCGGTGCTGATCAACGACGGTGACGGCACCTTTGCGGCGGACGTTCCTTACGCGACCGGCAACAATCCGCAGGCGGTCGCAATCGGCGATCTCGACGGCGACGGCGACGCGGACATCGTCACGGCGAACACCGGCAGCGGGACCGTCTCCGTGCTTCGCAACAATGGCAACGGCACGTTCGCGGCCGCTCTCTCCTTCGCCGCGGGCATCACCCCGTTCTCGGTGGTGATTGCGAAGCTGGACAACGATGGCGACCTCGACTTGGCCGTGACCAACGCCTTCGGCGGCCCCGGGCTGTCGATCCTTCTCAACAACGGCAACGCCACGTTCGCGGCGCCGGTCTCGTACGCCGCCGGCAACACGCCCTCGGCGGTGGCGGTCGCGGACCTCAACGGAGACGCGAAGCTCGACCTGGCCATCGCCAACGGCGGCTTCAGCAACAGTTCCGTCTCGATCCTGCTCGGCAACGGCAACGGGACCTTTCAGCCACCCGTCGGGTACGGCGCAGGCCAGGGGCCCGAGTCGGTGGCGTTGGGCGACCTCGATGGTGATGGCGACAGCGACATGGTTGTCGCGAATCAGTTCGGAGACACCATCTCGGTCCTGAAGAACAACGGCAACGGCACCTTCGCCGCCCACGTGACCTCCGCGACGGCCGATCCGGTCTCCGTCGCCATCGCCGACATCGACGCCGATGGCGATCTCGACGTCGCCGTGGCCAACGACAGCGGTACGGACACCGTCTCGGTCTTCC
The DNA here is from genome assembly GCA_964465255.1 of uncultured Isosphaeraceae bacterium. GTDB lineage: Bacteria > Planctomycetota > Phycisphaerae > Phycisphaerales > SM1A02 > CAYXKH01. Next base: position 1,935 of record CAYXKH010000309.1, on the reverse strand, counting down.
TGAACAATGGCAACGGCACCTTTCCGGCCGGCGTCCCCTTCGGTACCGGCGATGGTGCGGAGTGGGTTGCAATCGGCGATCTCGACAACGATGGCGACGCCGATCTCGCGGTGGCGAACCTGAGCAGCGACAACGTCTCGGTGCTGCTCAACACGTGTGGGCCCTTCACCGTTCCGGCGGATCTGAACGGGGACGGCACGGTGAACGGCGCCGATCTCGGAATCCTCCTTGCAGCATGGGGCACCTCGTCAGCGGACCTCAACGGCGACGGGGTCGTCAACGGCGCCGACCTCGGCATCCTCCTCGGGGCGTGGACCGGTTGACCAAGAGGAGTGGCCGAAGGGCACCTTGGAGTGACATCGTTCGTCGACGGGTCCGCGGCGCTTCATCATTCGGAGGGCCACGCTCCTCCTGCGGCCGCATCCCCCTTCCCCCGCCTCGCCCGCGAACGATTGCTCGATCGTGGGCGAGGCGGAGGCGCAGCGGTTCTTCATCCGTCACTCAGCAGTCGCCCCAGCGACTGAGGAGATCCCCAAGGTCAGCGCCATCGGTGACCCCGTCGAGGTTCACGTCTCCGGGGCCTCCAGAGGGCTGCCCCCAATTCGACAGCAGCAGGCCGAGATCGGCGCCGTCGACAGCGCCGTTCCCGTCAATGTCACCGACGCAACCCCCGAGGCAGGTGACGATCGCCCCGTTGACACACGCCAGATCCCAACCCGACTCGCAGCAGAATGGATCGGCGGCGCAGACTGACTGACAGCAGGTGAAATTGCTGCAATAGGGGCCATGCACCGACGTGCAGGACCCGGTGCTCGGGTCACCGCAGCCGCCCGCAGGTGACGTTGGCATAGTTGGCGCACGTGGCGTCCCAGTTCGTCTGGCAGCAGAATGGATCGGCGGCGCAGGTGTTGAAGCAGCAGTCCGCATCACTGCACCCCACACCGGTGTGCGGAACGAAGCACTCCCCGGCGGCCGCATCCCCGCAGCCGACCGCTTCGATCTCGACCACGGCAAAGTTCTCGAGCCCACCGGTACCTGTCAAGTCGTTGTCGTTCCAGATCGGGGCTCCCGCGAACATCTCGACGTAGCGCTCAGTGCCACCGAGGTTGTTCGGCTCGCCTGCACCCCAGGCGGTGAATCCGACCGGCTGGCCGCTGACCCACACGAAGGTGCCTTGCACCGCGAGATCATTCAACCCGATCCAGATCGGGCGCGGGCCGGCCGCGCTCACGAGGGTGGCGAAGACCCACTGATTCTCTGCGACGTCATCGATCGTCACAAGATGACCGCCGAGCGCAACTGCCTTGAGTTCGGCCTTGGGCCAGATCGATCGATCAAGCAGGTAGTAGAGGTTGCCATTCGCGAAGTTGATCTTCGGACCCAGCACGACCTCCGCCACACAGACATCGCTGGCCGACGCCACACAGTCCGAGTCCCATCCGGTCGAACAGCAGGTCGGATCGATGGCGCAGACGGCGTTGCAGCAATCCGTGTCGTTGCACGAGGGCCCGCCCACCGCGAAGCAATCACCCGCACCGACTCCACCGCAGGTCAGGCAGAACACCACCGCTTCGTTCACGCACGTGCCGTCCCACGATACCTTGCAGCAGAACGGATCAGCGCCGCACACCGCGTTGCAGCACTCCGCATCGTTGCAGGTCGGGCCGCCGACAGCGAATCAGCTTCCGGCACCCACCCCGCCGCAGGTCTTGCAGCGCACGATCGCTTCACTCACGCAGACCAGATCCCAACTGTTCGAGCAGCAGAATGGGTCGTCGGCACAGACCGCTTCGCAGCATTCCGCGTCACTGCACGCAGCCGCGCCGATGGTGAAGCAGTCGCCCGCGCCCGCCCCGCCGCAGGTCAGGCAGATGGTCTGGGCTTCCTCGACACAGTCCGCATCCCAACTGTTGAAGCAGCAGAAGGCATCGACCG
>CAYXKH010000308.1:0-3012 GCA_964465255.1 uncultured Isosphaeraceae bacterium | reverse complement strand
CCGCCCGCGTGACCTTCTGGGGCGCACTGGCGATGGGCCTGACCGCAGGCGTGGGAGCGATCTTCGGGGCCACGGAGTAGGACGGATCGGAAACGACGCTGGGCGAACGCCGCACGCTGCTCGGCCGACTTCGCCGATACTCGTGTGTGCAGGCTCCCACTCGAGCAAACCAGCGCGACGCTGACAGGTGAGAACACAGGGCGTCCCGCGCCATCCGCTGCCTGCGGGGAGGCGCGAGGCGATCAACCAGGCACGCGGCGCAGCAGGAGAGCCATCGCTCCGTCGGCACCGCGCAGTTCGAGCAGGTCGCCATCCATGCGCATGGTCGTGACCGTGGTGAGGGCGTTGAGGAACGCCTGCTCCTGCTCCATCACGCCTTCGCCCAGGCACATCTGCCGACTCGCGGCCGCGGGCGTGAAGCGAAGCGAGTCTCCGTCGACCACGAATTGAGCAGTGAACTGATTGCACCGCGCCGAGCCTGCGACGGTGCCGTCGGAGGTGAAGGTCATGCCCACCGCGGCGTCGTCCAGGACGCCGACGACCGCCTGCCTGCCGTTGTTGATGCCGATGACGTCCCACGCTCCGACAGGGAACGTCGACTGCGGGATCATGCTGGCGAGCACGACGCCGCTCGAGGAGACAAGTTCAAGCCGATTGTCGATGACTCGATAGTGGCGTGCGCCAGTCAACGCGGCCATGAACGAGTTTGCCTGTGCCATCACCACGGGTGGGCATTCCATCAGCGTGGTGGCGCCGCGAGGACCCACCGTGAGTGTGGATCCGGTGATCGTGATGGGCGCGGTGTACCGATTGCAACCATCGGTCCCGTGGACGCGCCCGGAATTGAACTCCGCGGTTGCGGGCTGACCAGCGGTTTCGCTCTGTCCGCGCAGCGCAGCGAGAACCCACGACGTGCCCTCGAGGCTGGCAATTGCGCCGCGTGCCGTGCCCGCCGTGGCGCGATCCGGGGCAACCTTCGGCTGCGAACATGCTGTCGCAACCACACATGCAACGATCGCGACCAGCGTCATGAGAACGGCTCTTGCGGCATCTGTCATCGGGCTCCTGTTCGTTGGACGTGGCGGCACACGCCGACTGAAACGCGCCGAGGAGGCGACCCGGTGCGGGTCGGCGCTGGCGGTGACCAGACCCACGGATATCGAGGCGTGGCGCGGGTGTCGAACGCCGCCCCGGCCGCTGCACCGCACGCGGTCGGGGGGGAGACAGTTGCTGCATGCCGCGGGTCCGCGCGGAACCCGAGAGGATGCCTTAGCCTGTCCGCACGCGGGAGTGCGGACACGACCGGCACGCCAGCAGCGGAACGTTCGCGTGGTGTGCGCACGCGAGCCTGCTCGGCAGGAAACTCAGGATTGACGGGAATGACCGCAGCAGATGACCGTGAACGCCCGGAGCGAGTCTCGTCTGCCCAGGTCACCACGACTCAGCATGAACACACGAGCGTCATCCACGGTGTTTGTGACCGGCGCGACCGGCTACATCGGCGGACGCCTGGCCCCGAGGCTGATCGAACGCGGCTATCACCTGCGATGCCTGGCCCGCAGCGAGGCCAAGTTGCGGGCCCGACCATGGTCTGGTCACGAACAGATTGAGGTCGTCGAGGGCGACGCCAGCGATGAGGAGGGGCTCGCCGCCTCCATGAAGGGCTGCGTCGCGGCGTACTACCTGGTGCACTCGATGGATGCTGCGGGGCCGGAGTATCGCCGCCGCGATCAGGCGCTCGCGGAGACGTTCGGGCGTGCCGCCATGCGGGCCGGCGTGGCGAGGATCATCTATCTGGGCGGGCTTGGCGAGACCGGCAGCGGGCTCAGCGAGCATCTCGCGTCGCGCCGCGAGGTGGAGGTTGCACTCGCCCGGAGCGGCGTGCCTGTGACGGTGCTTCGCGCGGCGATGATCATCGGATCAGGCTCGGCGTCCTTCGAGATACTCCGCTACCTCGTCGAGCGACTGCCGATCATGATCACGCCCCGCTGGGTGAGCACCGAATCGCAGCCCATCGCCATTCGCGATGTGCTGTTCTATCTGATTGCGGCACTCGAAGAGCCCGCGACAACCGGCAAGACGCTTGACATCGGAGGGCCCGACGTGTGGTCCTACGAACGAGTGATGCGCGAGATGGCCTCGGCCTTGCGACTGCGGCGGAGGGTGGTGATTCCGGTGCCGGTCCTGACGCCGCGGTTGAGCTCGCTGTGGATCCATCTGGTCACACCGCTGCACGCACGCATCGCCCGTCCACTCGCGGAGGGTTTGCGCAACCGCGTGGTGTGCCGAAGCGATGAGGCCCTGCGACTCATGCCGCATCGGTGCCTGACCATTCGCGAAGCAATGGACGCGGCCCTCGCAAAGGTCCAGGCCCGTGACATCGAAACGGCGTGGTCGGACGCCGGCGTGATGCCGGGAGACCCATCATGGGCCGGCGGAACAGTCTTTGTGGATCGCCGTGAACTGAGCACGCTCGCAACCCCCGCAGCGGTATGGGAAGCGGTCACGGTGCTCGGCGGCGAGCGCGGCTACTACGCGGTCGATTGGCTATGGCGACTGCGAGGCATTCTGGATCGACTTGCCGGGGGCCCGGGTCTTCGACGGGGACGGCGCAGTCCAAAGGAACTGCGACTTGGCGATGCCTTGGACTTCTGGCGAGTCAGCGCGATCGCCGCGCCTCGCCGCCTCGAACTGACTGCCGAGATGAGGCTCCCGGGAGTGGCCACGCTCACCTTCGATCTCGACCCCGCGCCTGCACTCCACGCCGGCACACGATTGGTGATGACGGCGAGGTTCCGCCCGCGCGGGTTGCTCGGACTCGCCTACTGGTACTCGGTCCTTCCGTTGCACGGGATCGTGTTCCGCGGAATGCTCGACGGGCTGATTCGAACTGCGGAGGAAGACTCGGCAGGCTCCCCGGATCCGTGACGACCCGGGAGGCTCGCCTGATCCGCAGAGTGCCGCTCGTTGGACCGATCCTCTGGAACCGATCCTGGAGGGACCGATCTTGGA
>CAYXKH010000307.1:0-3016 GCA_964465255.1 uncultured Isosphaeraceae bacterium | reverse complement strand
CCCCTTCCAGATCCCCTTCCAGAGCCCCTTCACGAGTCGCGGGTGTCCAGGATGGCTCCCCGATCGACCAAGGCCCTAGCCCCGATCTCAGGCTTGCCTCGACCGGGATTTTTTCACTTGGGTTTTCCACCGGGCGGCGTCGCGGTCTGCTGGACGACGGGCGGGATGACGAGTTGGGCTGGAGCCGCTGCGATGGCCGGCGGCGGATCGAGGCGGCGCACGGAGCTCGTCGTGACTTCATCGAGAGTCGGACTCGACGATCGCCGAAGGCCCTGCCACGCAACGACGTCGCCGGCGGCGAGCCGGCCGATCACTGAAGTGAGGTCTCGCTCGGTGGTGAGAAGTACGAGCTTTACTCCGTCCCATCCGGCGATGCGGTGGCGCGGGGTCGAGACGTCACGCTCGATCCGCATGGCTTCGGTCGTCCGCCTCCGGGCGTCGTCCCTCAAATCGTCTGCCTGCCGCTTCAGTTCCTCCCGGCGATGGGTGTTGCTCGTACCAGAGGAATTCCGGTCGTTGTCGCGGAGCCCGGCCCTGTCCCGGTCGTGCTGCTTGGCCCTCTCCTCAAGCTTTGACGCCTCGACTCGAAGCGCCTCCGCCCGGGCCACTGCGGCGGAGTCCGCGGGGACCGGATCGATCTGCAGAACCCGCACAACTTGCACGCCCGCAACCACGGGGCCCGAAGGCGCCGCGGGCGTGCTCAAGTCGGTGGAGTCCCCGAGCTTGGCTTCCAGGCGCGCCACGCGCTCCTGAAGGTCGCGGACCATCTCACGGAGTTCGGCGAGTTCGTCGGCTCGGAGCGGAGACGCGAGGATTACGGCGAAAGCCAAACCAATGGCGGCGAGTAGGTGGTGTCGCATGGGAGCAAAGCGTACACGGGACGGAATCACGCGAGCAGCTTGTGGCGATGAACCAGGGACGTGGTCAGGCATCGCCCCGCGAGCGAACGGGGCGTATTCGCCGGGAACGGCAGACTACCGTCAACGGTCTCCTCGCAATTCCTACAGGTCCGCTCGCCATGCGCATTCTGATGATCACCACTGGTTCGCACGGCGACGTGCATCCGTTCCTTGCGGTCGGAGGAGCGCTCATGCGACGCGGGCACTCGGCGACGCTGCTCGCCAATCCGGTGTTCGCCGAGCTGATCGAGTCGCACGGCCTGCGATTTCGTGGTGTCGGGGAGAGGCAATCCTTGAAGGAGCAGTTCCGCGCCAACCCCGCCGTGTGGGACCCGCGGCAGGCGCACAGGTCGCTGATCACGCAGGGAATCGGGCCACTTTCGAGGCCGATCTTCGAAGCGACCCGCGACGCGATTCTCGAGGACCGGCCCGACCTGGTGGTGCTCCACAATGCGTGCTTTGCCGCGTCATGGGCCGCGGAAGAAGCAGGAGTTCCCGCGGCTGTTGCGCTTCTCTCCCCGCTCTACTGGCTGTCGAGACACGAGACACTGGTTGATGCGAGGTCCGGAGTGCTGAAGCCGGGTTCGGTGAAGCGTTGGAGCATCCGGACCTTTCTGCGACCACTGCTCGATCGCACGATCGACTCCACGCTCAACAGTGTTCGCCGCGAACTCAACCTCGAGGCTCGCCGCGGCTGGTTGCGGGCGACGACGCACGGCGGGGTGTTGAACCTCGCTCTCTGGTCGGAGCACTTTCGCGGTCCACTCCCCGACGATCCCGCGACTTCGACGATCTGCGGCTTCACCTGGCACGATGCGATTCTCCCGGGCGCACAGGCCAACCTCGAGGATCTCGAGGCGTTCCTTGCCGCCGGTCCGCCGCCCATCCTGTTCTCGCTCGGCACGGCTGTCGTTCATGTGGCGCCGGACTTCGACCGGGTTGTCGAGGAGGCGATGCGGCTGACCGAGTCGAAGCGCGCCATCCTTCTCACCGGTCCCGGGGGTGAGGAGGCCTCGTCGTCGAAGCACGTGTGGCGATTTCCATACGCACCGTTCAGTCGTGTGATGCCGCAGTGCGCCGCGATCGTTCATCACGGCGGCATCGGGACGACCGCGCAGGCCCTGCGCGCCGGTCGGCCGCAGATCGTGCTGCATACCGCACACGACCAACCCGACAACGGCGACCGCATCCGGCGATTGGGAGTGGGCAAGAGCACATCCCTCAAAGCCGTACGTCCCGCGTGGTTGGCAGAGGCGATCCGCCAAGTGACCTCGGAGCCGAGTTTCGGCGATCGCGCCGAAGAGCTCGCTCGGCTCATTCGCGCCGAACGCGACGGCGCCGAGGTCGCCGCCGATGCGATCGATCAGTTCCTGAGGGCAACTCGGGCGGCGTAGCGAGCGCCGTCAGCTCCGACGTCGTAGGTGGGCGAGTGAATGCCGACTCAGGTGCAGGCAAGGACTCGTCGGGACTCGTCGGACACGCACGTTTCCCGAATGTTTCCAGGGGAGGTCTGCATGTCGTGCTCGCGCGGGTCCCGCTCCACAACCTGTTGAGCCGCTTAATCCATCGCCACAAATCGTGCGTGTCCAAGTCGCCCGTCCCTGTTGCTGGCGCCGACGTGCGCCGCGGCTCAGAGCCAGCGCTTCTGCTTCAACACACTCCAGACAGCTTGAATGTGTGCCTCGGCACGGGGGCTCGTTGGCCGGGGCTCCTTGGACACGCAGGGGCTCGTTGGCAGCAAGGACTCGTCGGACACGCACGTTTCCCGAATGTTTCCAGGGGAGGTCTGCATGTCGTGCTCGCGCGGGTCCCGCTCCACAACCTGTTGAGCCGCTTAATCCATCGCCACAAATCGTGCGTGTCCAAGTCGCCCGTCCCTGTTGCTGGCGCCGACGTGCGCCGCGGCTCAGAGCCAGCGCTTCTGCTTCAACACACTCCAGACAGCTTGAATGTGTGCCTCGGCACGGGGGCTCGTTGGCGGGGGCTCGTTGGACACGCAGGGGCTCGTTGGAAGGGGCTCGTTGGACACGCACGTTTCGCGGCAGCAGGGGCTCGTTGGACAGGGGCTCGTTGGACACGCACGTTTCGCGGCAGAGGGCTGCATCTTGGGCTCACCC
>CAYXKH010000306.1:0-3024 GCA_964465255.1 uncultured Isosphaeraceae bacterium | reverse complement strand
GAGCGGCCTCCGGCCGCAGTGCATTGGGAGCGCTCCGTAGCGGCCTCCGGCCGCAGTGCATTGGGAGCGCTCCGTAGCGGCCTCCGGCCGCAGTGCATTGGGAGCGCTCCGTAGCGGCCTCCGGCCGCACACTCGCTTTCGTACGCCGCGCGGGGCGAGGCCCCGCGGGCTGATCGACGGTTTGGTGAGTGCTCCGTTTTCCGGCGCGGCATGTTCGAACGTTCACGCGCTGCGTATGAATTGAACCGGTCCGCGACACCCATGCTCCGAGTGCTTCGAGAAACGCCATGACCGGATCGACTCCGGCGACCCGAGTAGCCGAGCTGCGAGGGCTCATCACCCGCGCCGATACGGCGTACTTCGTCGACGCCGAGCCGCTGATGCCTGACTCGGAGTACGACCTCCTGCTCCGCGAGCTCGAGGCGCTGGAAGAGGCCCATCCCGAACTCGACGAGCCGGACAGTCCGACCCACCGCGTCGGCGGCGCCCCCGTGGATGGCTTCCAGACCGTCGCCCACACGCTGCCGATGCAGTCGATTGACAAGTCCTATGCAATCGAGGAGCTGCGCGGGTGGTGTGAGCGAACGGCCCTGGCCATCGCCGGTGAGACCACCCTGTTCGGCGGCGCGTCCGTCGCGTTCGTCTGCGATCCGAAGGTCGATGGCGTGGCCATCTCGCTGCGCTACGAGAAGGGACGACTGGTGCGGGCGGTGACTCGCGGCGACGGCGAGCGCGGCGACGACGTCACCGCCAACGTGCGGGCACTTCGGAGCGTGCCACTGGTGCTGGGCGATGCCGCGGCGGAGCGCGGTGCGACCCGGGCGGCCCGCCTCGCCCACTCGGCCAAACCGCCGACACTGCTTGAGATCCGCGGCGAGATCTACATGCCGAATGCGGAGTTCGAGCGGATCAATCGGGAGCGCGAGGCGGAGGGTAAGGCCCTCCTCGCCAATGCCCGCAACGCCACCGCAGGCACCCTGAAGAACCTCGATTCCCGCCTCGCCGCGGCCCGCAAGCTTCGCTTCGTGGCCCATGGCGTCGGAGCGGACGAGGGGCTTTCACTCGAAACCTACTGGGAGTTTCTCGAGTTCATCCGCGGCCTCGGCGTGCCGGTCAGCCCGCTGATTCGCCGCTGCGAGTCGACGGATGAAGTCGTCGACGCAATCGAAGCCTTCGGACGCACTCGCTCGTCGCTGCCCTACGGAGTCGACGGCATGGTCGTGCGACTCGATCGCTTCGATCATCAGCGGGCCCTCGGCTCGACCACCAAGGCCCCGCGCTGGTGCCTGGCCTTCAAGTACCCCGCCGAGCAGGGCTCGACGCGACTGCGCAAGGTCGACTGGCAGGTCGGCAAGGGCGGCACGCTGACCCCGCGGGCCACGATGGAGCCGATTGTTCTCGCCGGCACCACGGTGCAGCACGCCACGCTTCACAACATCGAGGAGATCCGACGGAAGGACATTCAGATCGGCGACCTCGTGGTGGTGGAGAAGGCCGGCGAGATCATTCCACAGGTGGTGCGCCCGGTGCTCGAGGCGCGGCACGGGGCCGAGCAGGTGATCGAGCCGCCGACGGCGTGCCCGGTCTGCGGCGGATCGATCGAGCCCGAAGGACCCAGGCTCTACTGCACCAATCCCGAGTGCACGGCCCAGTTTCGCGAGAAGCTCAAGTGGTTCGTCGGGCGGGACCAGATGGATATCGATGGCTTCGGCGAGAAGCTCGTCGATCAGCTCGTCGATCGAGGACTCGTCAAGCACTTCGCCGATCTCTTCATCCTCCGCCGGGAGGATCTCGTCGCCCTCGAGCGCATGGGCGAGCGCTCCGCCGATGCCCTGCTCGGCGCAATCGAGACCGCCAAGTCGCGCGGGCTGTCACGACTCCTCGCGGGCCTCGGGCTGCGCCACATCGGTGTGGTCGCGGCCAAGACTCTGGCGCGGCACTTCCCCGATGCCGCTGCGCTGCTCTCGGCCTCGCGCGAGGAGCTCGAAGCACTCCCCGACTTCGGGGTGAAGACCAGCGAGTCGCTCCACGCCGCACTGGCTTCGGCGCCGATCCGCGAGACCTTCGCGCGACTTGCGGAAGTGGGGGTGGATCTGCGAAGCCCGATGCATCAGGCCCGCGGGGCGGCCGACCCGGAATCGCCCTTCCAAGGGAAGACGATCGTGCTCACCGGAACGCTGGAGCGCTTCGAGCGAGGCCAATTGACGGAACTGCTCGAAGCGCAAGGGGCGAAAGTCTCGGGAAGCGTCTCGAAGAAGACGCATCTGGTGATCGCCGGGGCCAATGCGGGAAGCAAGCTCGAGAAGGCCAGAGAACTCGGCCTCGAAGTATGGGATGAGGCGAGGCTGCTCGCGGAGTTTGAGGCGCTCGAGGCGCCGGGCAGCGAGACCTCACCGACCGACGAGTAGCTCCAAGCGCTGCTCCGCGTCGAGTCGGCTGTCGAGCGGCTCGGTCTGCTCGGTCTGCTCGGCTTGCTTTGGGCCACCGCGAGCCACTCGCCGCAACACCCACTGGCCACCATCCTGCTCGCGTCGCCGCATGGCCACAAAGAGCGACGCGTCGGTGACGACCAGCGCGGTGGCGTCGGCGAATTCGCCGCCGAAGGGTTCGGAGTCCCCCTTGATGGTCGCTCGCATCAACTCAAATCGAGCTTCACCCGGATGATCGCCGCCGACACTCATCCGCACGTTCCAGCGATGACTGTCGAAGTCGACCGACGGGCCCTCGACCCGCTCAGGACGTGGGAAGAGCGTGCCCCCGAGTGCCCATGCCAGCGCCGCGGCGAGCACGAAGAAGATCGCGGAACGCACCAGCAGACTGCGGAGACCTAAGGCGACCTGACCCAAGAGCGGACTGTAGCTTGGTCGATCGAGCTGAATCGCTTCTGGCGGGGTCTGTGCTTCGAGGCACGCCCGTTCCGGGTGCCACGCGCGCGACGGGTCGCGTGACCCCGTCGAGCGAAGGCGCGCCCCCCGTCGCGGCGAAAGAAAGCCAGGGCCGAACGGAGCGCTCAAACCATCTCCA
>CAYXKH010000305.1:0-3045 GCA_964465255.1 uncultured Isosphaeraceae bacterium | reverse complement strand
ACGGAGGACATGGAGGTGACGAAAGTCTGGCGAGCATGGTCGACGTGCACGGATGTTGCGCGCACCAGCGTCTCGCCGAGCCCCAGCTCGGCGAGTTCCAGGCTCGGGGCCGCTGGGGCCGTGATTCGTTCACGGCGTTGGGTGCCACGCCTTCGCGAGCGCAGCGAGCAGAGGCGTGGAGCGGCGCGTCTGGCTCGGTTGCTCGAGCGGTATTCAGGTCGATGGTGTGAAGCACGCCCCGGCTCGCTCCGCTCGCGAAGGTGTGGCACCCATCAGGCCAGGGACCCCCATCCGCGCAACCCCAACTGAATCGCCGGAAATGCCGCCGCTCACTGGCGCACGACGTTCATGCGCATCAGCCCGGCGGCATTTCCGGCCTGTAGAAGGTGCCGCGCCCGCGGCACACTTCACAAGCGGAGGCGCAGCCGAAGCGCTCCGTCGGCGCCAGCCGACCTCAATAGTCTCTCCGACAGAACACCCACGCCGCGAGGGCCAGCACCAGCGCCTGGAAGCCCATGCTGGTGCCGATGATCCACCCGACCGAGCGGCTGCGGCGCTCTTCGAGAACGGCGATCTGGGCCTCCGGGGAGAACTCGCCCGGACGGCGTCGACGCTCGACGGTGTCGTCCTCGACGATTGGTTCGGGCGCTTCGTAGTTCATTCCCGGAACATCCGAGAGATCGATCAGCTTCCGATCCAGCAGTTCGATCGTCTCATCGGTCTTGGGGACGACCGTCTTGATGTTGTAGAAGATCGAGTGCCACGTACGCAGACGGCCGACGGCAGACTCCCAGCTCTCCTGCTCCTCGCGCAACTGCGCCAGGCGGGACTCGTTGGGTGTCGGTCGCTTCTCCTGAATCGCAATCCGCTTGCCGGTGTTCACGAGCTGCGACTCGGCGTTCTTCAGGAACGCGTTGATGCCGCCCTCGGCGCTGTTGACCAGAAACAGCATGAACCAGACGCCGACCGTCAGAAGGAGCGCCGCGATCGTCGAGCGGGTCACGACTCCGAAGAGCGTGCTGAAGGCGAAGAGATAGCTGAAGAAGCAGAGGACGATCGGGATGGCCAGGAAGATCCGCGGTTCCCAGACACCTCCGCGCAGACCCAGCACCAGCCAGCAGAGGCTGGTGAACACAGTCACCTGCAGGGCCACGAAGAGCAGCCCGAAGGCGTACTTGGTGAGGAAGAGCCGCAGCCGCGAAATCGGCTTGCTCAACCAGAGGTCGATGGCCCCTCCGGTGAGGAAATCCGGAAAGATGCTCGCGGTCGAGACCAGCGCCAGAATCGTCGCGGCCCACGCCAGCCAGAGTTTGATGCCCAGGGTCACGAAGACCCACTTGTAGAAGCTTCCCTTCGAGAAGATCAGCGTGGAGAACTCGGGACTGTCGAGCTGCCAGTGGAGGAATGTCAGTCCCTTCTCGTTGATGCCGACGATGGCGATTGCCGCGACCACCACCGCGGAGACGATGAGCGAGATCCAGAAGAGCTTCTTGTGATTCAGCTCGCGATACGCATCGACGAGCATGCCGTAGGTTGAGATCAGCACCGGCTCGCTCCGTTCGATTGATTGGAAGTCGCGGCACCCGAATCACCCGGACCGAAGCGAGGCGGAGGCGCTGCTCCCCGACTCCCACCGCCGCCGGCGGCGCCGGGATTGAAGATCTGCCCGCTCTCGGGATCGGTCACGGCGCGAAGGAAGAGATCCTCGAGCGATTCTCGCACCGGCGACAGTGCCGAGATGACCACGCCTTCGGCACGCAAGCGATCGAGCGTCGGCTGCAACCGTGCCGCATCGACATGCCCGACCGTGAGACGCGTGCGGCGCTCGTCGATTGCGGCGCTGCGAATGCCCTCGGGGGCACACCAGGCCGGGGCGGCACCCTCGATGATCACCTCGTACCGCCGACTTGCCGCGGTCAGTTCATCGAGGGTTCCCTGGGCCGCCACCTGTCCCTGGACCATGATCGCCACGCGGTCGGAGACCATTTCCAGTTCGCTGAGGAGATGGCTGTTCACCAGCACCGATCGCCCCTCGCCGCGAAGTCGCACGAGGACGTCGCGAATCTCCCGGCGGCCCACGGGATCAACGCCGTCGGTGGGCTCGTCGAGGACCACGAGTGCAGGATCGTTGACCAACGCTGCGGCGAGACCGATCCGCTGCATCATTCCCTTCGAGTAGGTGCCGACCCGACGGTCGGCCCATTCGCTCATGCGGACGATGTCGAGGAGCTCGGCCGTGCGCCGTACCCGATCGGCTCGGCGCATCTCCGCGAGCGACCCGAACAGGTCGATCGCCTGCCGACCAGTGAGATACGGCGGGAATCGGTGATGCTCCGGCAGGTAGCCGACGCGGCGCAGGGTCGGCTTGTGACCGACCCGCGCCCCCAGCACCGTGCCCTCGGCGTGGGTTGGTCGCACCACGGTCATGATGATCTTGACCAGCGTGCTCTTGCCCGCGCCGTTGGGGCCGAGCAGCCCGAAGATCTGCCCGGGGTGCACCTGCATCCGCACTCCCCGCAGGGCCTGGACCTTGCCCCGGTAGGTCTTGCGGACATTCTGAAGATCAATCGCGAGCGGTGAAGACACGGGGTTCTCGCGGGAGTCGGTGGACGGACGGGAGGCGACGTGGACGGGGCTGCCCGGCCCGGTCCCCGGCCCAGTCCCCGGCCCCGGCCCAACCTGAATGGTCGACGCCGGATCGGAGACGGCACACACTACATTCGGGATGGCGACCCGGCGATTCTGCGCTGACTTTCTCCACATTCACGCTGCGATGCGGCAGAATCCACGCCCGGGAGAGGCTTTGGTCAGGCGCGCTGGGGTGGGTCCTCGCTTTGACGGTGAGGTCCCTCGGGATCGCGAGCCCGGCGTCGCTCGCGCCCGACGCCCATCCAACGACTTGTCTGACCGATCCGAAGTCCCGCCGACCGTGTTCGACTCACTTCGCATCGCTCAATCTGCATCCTCAGGAGGAGACACCCATGCACCGATCTCTGCTTCGAACTCTCACGTCTGCCGGCGCCTCGTGGCTGATGGCCGCGGCGC
>CAYXKH010000304.1:0-3049 GCA_964465255.1 uncultured Isosphaeraceae bacterium | reverse complement strand
GCTGCGGCCGTGATTCGTTCACGGCGTTGGGTGCCACGCCTTCGCGAGCGAAGCGAGCAGAGGCCTGCTCACGTCCCTGACTCGCATGCGCCATTCCCCGCCCCTGCTCGCTACGCTCGCGAAGGCGTGGCACCCGCAATGTGGCCCCGGCGGCCTCCTCGCCCGCGTCGTTTCGCCCTCCCTCCGCCCCTCGCTGTGCACCTTCTTCTCACCGGCGCAACTGGTTCGATCGGCCGACGACTCGTCCTGAGTCGGCTTGAACGGGGCGATCAACTGACCCTCGTCTCGCGCGATGGCGACCGCGCGGCTCGGCTCTTCGCGGCCGAGAGCAACCCCAACATCCGCGTCGTCGAGGCCGACGTCAGCGTCCCCGGCGAATGGCAGAAGTCCGTCGACGGGGTCGACGCGGTCATTCACCTGGCTGGCGCTGGGCTCACCGATCGCCGCTGGACCGCGGCGTATCGCAAGCAGATCGTCGACAGTCGGCTCGACAGCACCCACCAGGTGGTCGTCGCCATCGAAGAGGCGCGGCGCCGTCCGGCGGCTCTGCTGTGCGCCTCCGCAACCGGGTTCTACGGAGACGCCGGCGATCGCGAACTCGACGAGACCGCGCCACCCGGCGACGATTTTCTCGCCTCGCTCTGCGGTCGCTGGGAGGCCGAGGCGATGCAGGCCGCGAACATCGGAGTGCGCACCGTCTGCCTGCGGATCGGCATCGTCCTCGACGAGCGCGGTGGTGCGGTGCGGCAGATGCTGCCGTTCTTTCGGCGCTTTCTCGGCGGACCGGTGGGCACCGGGCGCCAGTACTGGCCGTGGGTGCACTGGATGGATGTCGTGGGCATGATCGAACTGGCCCTGCGCGATCCGCGGCTGCGCGGTCCCGTCAATGTCGTGGGCCCGAATGCCGTCACCAATCGCGAATTCGCGGATGCCCTCGGCGCCGCCTGCGGGCGCCCGTCGCTTCTTCCAGCGCCGCGGGTTGCGGTGCGACTCTTGAAGGGTGGGATCGCCGACTTTCTCACCTCGAGCCAACGGGCGCTCCCGAAGGCGGCGCTGCGTCTGGGCTACCGCTTCACCTATCCGGAGATCAGCGGGGCGATGCGGTCGCTCTTCGATCCCACCTCGCGGGCAATCGTCGCGGCTCCGGTCTCCAGCCGACCGCGCCGCCTCACCGGTTCTCCGGCGGCGCGGATACGCGTGCTGGCCATCGATGTCGACGGCACCTTGCTCCGCAGCGACGGCCAACTGGCCGATCCGGTGATTGCGGCGCTGCATCGCGCCGAGCGCCGCGGCGTCACCGTGGTCCTGGCGACGGCTCGATCGCCTCGGCTGATGCGCGAGATCGTCGAGGTTCTGCGACTCGAGAGCCCGACCATCAACTGCAACGGCGCGGTGATCTGGAACCCGCTCGATCGACGCCCGCAGTTTCACGAATCCATGGAGAGCAGCCTGGCCCGCGAGGTCGTCGCCGCGGCGCGGGCCGCCGATCCGGGACTGGTCGTCGATGTCGACGTGCTCGACCGCTGTCACACCGATCGCATCGATCAGAAGCTTCAGGCCCAGGTGAATCGTCTGGTCCAGCCCGACTCGGTCGGGCCGCTCGATGCAGTCCTGGCAGCACCGGTGACGAGGCTCAATCTGATTGCCCAGCCGGAGCGGCTGGCCAGAGTGATTGCGGTGCTCCAGCGCGACTTCTGGACACAGCGCCGAATCGCCATGTTCAACACCCATCCCTGCATGATCCAGGTGACGGCGCCGCTGGTCGACAAGGGGATTGCGCTGCAGCGCGTGGCCCGGCGGGTCAAGGCCTCGCGGGAAGAGGTGATGGCCATCGGCGATGCCGTCAACGACCTCGGCATGCTCGAGTGGGCCGGGTTCGCGGTGGCCATGGGCAACGGATCGAATCAGGTCAAGTCGCTGGCGAATGCGGTGGCCCCGTCCAACGACGAGAACGGCGTCGCCTGGGCGATCGAACGCTGGGTTCTCAGCGGTGATCCCGCGGCATGCGCCGCGAGGTGAGCCGCGACGTGAGCCGCGACGTGAGCCGGCCTCGGAACGAATGAGGGACCAGCCCTTACACTGCGGGCCCATGTCCGACCTTCTCATCTGGCTCGATGGAAAGCTCGTCCCCAAGGCAGAGGCAAAGGTCTCGGTCTACGACCACGGTCTGCTCTACGGTGACGGCTGCTTCGAGGGAATCCGCGCCTACAACGGGCGGGTCTTCAAGCTGGGCGCCCATCTTCAGCGGATGTGGACCTCGGCCGAGAAGATCCGGCTGACTCCTCCATTCACCAGGGACGAGGTGACGACGGCGATCCGGGACACGCTTGCCGCAAACGCGCTGCACGACGCCTACATCCGGCTGATCTTCACCCGCGGAGCCGGCACCCTCGGACTGCATCCGTTCCGCTGCCCGCGTCCCGGGGTCATCGTGATCGCCGACAAGATCCAGCTCTATCCCGACGAGCTCTACCGCGACGGCATGAAGGTGATCGTCGCCAAGCGCCCGCGCATTCCAATCGAGTGCCTCGATCCGGCGATCAAGAGCTTGAACTACCTCAACAACATCCTCGCCAAGATCGAAGCCATCGATGCCGACGTGCTCGAAGCGATCATGCTGAACACCGACGGATACGTGGCCGAATGCACCGGTGACAACATCTTCGCCATCAAGGGCGGAACGATCTTCACTCCCCCGACAGAGGCCGGAATCCTTCACGGCATCACCCGGCAGTTCGTCATCGACACGCTCTGCCCGGCGATGGGGATTCCGCTGACGCAGAAGCAGATGCGGCTGGAGGAGCTCCTGGCCGCCGACGAAGTCTTCCTCACCGGCACCGCGGCGGAGATCATCGGCGTCAGTCAGATCGACGAGAATCGCATCGGTGCGGGGCGCGTGGGGCCGATCACCGCCAGGCTCACGGAAGAGTTCCGTCGTCGGGTGGCGGTGAACGCACCAGAGGGGTAGTTTGAGCGCTCCGTTCGGCTGGTTTTGTTGAGCGCTCGGTTGCGGCCTCCGGCCGCACACTCGCTTCCGTACGCCGCGCCG
>CAYXKH010000303.1:0-3050 GCA_964465255.1 uncultured Isosphaeraceae bacterium | reverse complement strand
GGAGCGACGCATGGGCGGTCAGCGCGAGAAGCGGGAGCAATCCCAGAACGGTGAGGTGTCGTGTCAGTCGTGTCAGTCTTTTCATCGGAATGACCGTTCAGAGTTGCCGCCGCAAGGGCAGTGGGGGAGCGGCTGCGTCGAGGGTCGGATCAGACCACGCCTGTCCGAGCCGCTCACGCCTTTCGTCGGAAGATCGCCGCGGCGAGCACTCCCAGAACCACCAGCAGAACCACGCCTCCGGCGAGAACCGCGAGCATGGAGTTGCGCCCGGCGTCGGCGGGAACGATTCCATCGAGCGACGCGGCCACGGTGCGATACCCGCCGAAGACCTCGGGATAGGTCCATCCGCTCGGTTCGGCCGAGCTGTCGATGGCGAAACCCGACTCGAAGGTCTTGCCGGTGACCGGCGCAAGGCAGACCTTGTCATCGCAGGCCTGATACGTGAGCGCGACCGTGAGAGCCACGGGACCCGCAGCGGCATCCGGGCGAATCTCAATGGGCACGTAGATGATGGCCCGTTCAGAAAAGACCGACATCGTGCCGGCCGGGCCCATCGCCTTGCTCTCGATCTCCTTGGCGACCGGCCACTGAATCAACTCCGGCCGCACCAGCACGCGAGCATCCCCTGCGGTCACGGTCACCGCGGTCACGATGGCATCGGGATCGGACCCGGCCGGGGCCTGGGTGTGCCAGCGGTTGCGGTGATCGAGGATGACCGCAATCGGAACCACGTCGCCGGGCCTGGCGAGGGTCTTGCCAGGCATCACCGTCACCGTGACGACGGAGCTCGAGTCCTCGCTCTGGGCGAGGGCGACTTCCGTGGGGAATGCCAGAAGCCCGAGGAGACACAGGCAAGCCAGCGAAATCGATCGGAGGGGGGATCTGAGCAGCATGGAAGGGGCGAGTATACGAACGGGGTGGTGGACGCCCGGCCGCGGGCAACAGCCCCCCCAACCCCTTGAACGGCGATCGACCCCGCGCCATTGCCGGTCCCGTCCCTTCCCATTGAAAGGATCGGGGGGAAAGGATCGCGGGGGAAAGGATCGCGGGGGAAAGGATCGGGCTGAAAGGCGCCTGACGCGGAACGACTCGCCGACGCCGCGCCACCCCGCGTCCCGCGCCCTGCCCAGCCGGTCGCCCGCCCGACCACCCGCCCTCGCGTTGACCGCTTCCCGCGAGAGTCCCTACACTCTGCCCTTTCCATCCCTGCCGTTGACTGGCTGACTGTGGGGCCCGTCGTGGGGATGGAGAAGACCGTGGAGCTCGATGGTGACCCGAAAGTCAGCTCAACCCTCTGCCTCGAACCTGCGCCGACGATGACGCCTCACCGCGTCCATCTCTCGGAGCATGTCGCTTCGTCCGAACGAGTTTCGACTCGTCTCGAACGGACTCGGCCGACGGACCTCAAGCGGAATCGCTCGCGATTCCACTTCAATGGTCCGGTCCGTCCGGGTGGTCGTGTGGGCGATCCTGCTGAACCGGGCTCACCGCGGCGCCGGGGTGCGCGAGTCGACGAGGGGGTTTCTCTGCACTGAGAAACCTGATCCCCGCGACGAGCGCGCTTCCCAGCGTCCGTCATCGGAAGCTCCACGGGTCACGGAATCAGTTCCGTGACCCGTCGTCGTTTTGCCGCCATGCATGCCGGCGCTTCGTGTGTGGATTCCGTGTCCGTCTTTCCTGCCTTCGACATCCTGACATCCTGAGACAGCTCCATGAACTCTGAAACCCTCCGCATCCTCGACTCGATCGCCCGCGAGCGGAACATCGACCGCGAGGTGCTCATCCGCGACCTTGAACAGGCGATGATCAGCGCCGCCCGCAAGCACTTCAATTCGCTCGACACGGAGGAGTTCGGCTGCGAGATCGATCGGCTGAACGGGGTCATCGCGCTCTGGCGGAATCAGACCGACGGTTCGCGCGAGCCGGTGAACCTGGCCTCGCTCGGCCGCATTCCGGCGCAGACCGCGAAGCAGGTGATGATCCAGAAGTTCCGCGAGGATGAACGGCAGAGCCTGCTCGAGGAGTTCGGCAAGCGTGAAGGCGAACTGATCACCGGCACCGCCCATCGCTATGACGGTGGCGCACTCATTGTTCAGGTCGATCGCGCCGAGGGCATCATGCCCCGCGGTGAACAGATCCCGGGCGAGCAGTTCAAGGCCGGCGATCGAGTCCGCTGCCTCATCAAGGAAGTGCGGGACCAGGCCGGACAGATCAAGATCATCGTCTCGCGGAGCAGCCCCGACTTCATCAAGCGGCTCTTCGAGGCGGAAGTGCCCGAAGTCGCCGAGCGCATCATCGAGATCAAGGCGATGGCCCGCGAGGCCGGCTTCCGCACCAAGCTCGCGGTGGCGTCGGTCGACTCCAAGGTCGATGCCGTCGGCGCCTGCGTCGGTGTGCGCGGCAGCCGCATCAAGAACATCGTCGATGAACTCGGCGGCGAGAAGATCGACATCGTGCGCTGGAACGAGTCGAGCCAGGTGCTGATCGCCAACGCCCTGAAGCCGGCCGAAGTCGAAGAGGTCAGCCTCTGCTTCGAGCTCGGACGGGCCACGATCATCGTCTCCGACGAACAGCTTTCGCTGGCCATCGGCCGCCGCGGCCAGAACGTCCGCCTCGCGGCCCGGCTCACCGGCTGGGACGTCGACATCCTCACGCCCGCCGAGTTCGCCCGCGGCCTCGAGATCCTCGAGCAGACCGTGAAGCCCGTCGAGGGCGTCACCGAGGCCATGCTCGA
Source organism: uncultured Isosphaeraceae bacterium (assembly GCA_964465255.1). Classification (GTDB taxonomy): domain Bacteria; phylum Planctomycetota; class Phycisphaerae; order Phycisphaerales; family SM1A02; genus CAYXKH01. The sequence goes on along the minus strand of CAYXKH010000303.1, from coordinate 316 downwards.
TCGCATGGGCGCTCTGGGCATCATCAGCGTCTTCGACGTCAAGGAAGTCGGCGGGTCGTCGCTCGAGAAGGAAGTCGGCATGTCTCCCGAGGTCGCCGAGCGAGTCGTCGAGGCCTGTGCCTCGCGAGCCACGATCGTCGAGGAGGAACAGCGCCTCGAACGCGAGGCCAAGGAAGCCCGCAAGGCCGAGGATGCGGTGACCGCGGCCAATCTCCTCGATGGCGAAGCGGCCATCGAGATCGACGCCAAGGCGGAGTCGATGGCCGACGCGATTCTTGGGGGTGGCGGCGGCGAACGCTCGGCGACGTCGGCCTGA
>CAYXKH010000302.1:0-3053 GCA_964465255.1 uncultured Isosphaeraceae bacterium | reverse complement strand
GTTCCCACCAGAGCGAGTGTGCGGCGAAGCCGCTCCGGAGCGCTCCCACTAGGATGGGCCCGGACCCACTCCCCCTGCTGCGCTGCGGGGCCACACTTTACCCGCATGCCGAGCACCACCACAACCAAGTCGACGACGACCCTCCGCGCGGGACTGGTGATCGCGGCCAATCGGCTTCCGTTCAATCGTGTGGCGAGTCCTGAGGGTGTGGTGTGGGAGCGCAGCCCGGGCGGGCTGGTGAGCGCCATGCAGCCGGTGATCGAGCGTCATCGGGCCATCTGGGTGGGCTGGGACGGCGGAGTGGGTCGCGCCGGGCGTGGCGTGCGGGTGGGCAAGCTCGGGATTGCCCCGGTGCGCCTGAATCGCGCCGAGGTCGATGGCTATTACCAGGGCTTCTGCAACAGCACCCTCTGGCCGCTGTATCACGACGCGATCCATCAGCCCGTCTTCGAATCGAAGTGGTGGCAGCCCTACGTCGACGTGAATGCCCGATTCGCGACGGCAATTGCGCGGCGGGCCACGCGGAACGCCAGGATCTGGATCCACGACTATCACCTGCAGCTCGTGCCCAGGCTGCTGCGGCAGATGCGACCCGATCTTCGCATCGGCTTCTTCCTGCACATTCCCTTTCCGCCTGACGAGCTCTTCGCCCAGCTCCCGCAGCGGGCGGCGCTGCTCGAGGGACTTCTCGGCGCCGATCTCTGTGCCTTCCAGACATCAGGCGGGGCGATCAACTTCTCGCGAGTGGCGCGGCGCTACACCGACGCCGAGGGCACCGATCACGAACTCACGCTCGGGGAGCACACGGTCCGCTGCATCGCCACGCCAATCTCGGTCGACGCCGACGCCTTCGAGGGCCTGGCGAACTCCGCGGCGGTCAAGCGCCGCGCCGCCGAGATCCGCCGCCAGCTCGGCGGACGCAAGATCATCCTCGCGGTCGATCGCCTCGACTACACCAAGGGCATCGCCCATCGGCTGCGGGCAATCGAAGGACTCCTGCGTTCGCGCCGGCTCTCCGCCGAGAAGGTGGTCCATCTCCAGATCGGCGTGCCCAGCCGCGAGGAGGCTCACGGGTATGAAGGAGTTCGCCGCGAGGTTGAGGAGATCGTGGGTCGCATCAACGGGACGTTCGCGGAGCCCGGTCGTCCGGCGGTCCAGTTCTTCCGCCGCTCGCTTCCCCGCGAAGAGCTGACGGCGTACTACGTCGCGGCTGACGTGATGGTGGTGACCCCGCTCCGCGACGGCATGAACCTCGTCGCCAAGGAGTATGTCGCCAGCCGCGTCGATCACAGCGGCGTGCTGGTGCTGAGCGAGTTTGCCGGTGCGGCGCGCGAAATGCGGATGGCGCTCCAGTTGAACCCGCGAGACACGGAGACCTTCGAGGCGACGATTCTCAAGGCGCTCCATCTGCCGGCGCGCGACGTTCGCATGCGCATGGCGGTGCTGAGGACGCAAGTCCGGCGTCACACCGTCTTCGATTGGGCTGAGCACTTTCTGGAGGCGCTTGAGCGATGAATGCCGATCTCGAACTGCGCCTCCTCACCATCGCCGAGACGCCGGTCCTGCTGGTGACGTCTGATTTCGACGGCACGCTGTCGCCGCTGATCGACGACCCGGCCGCGGCGACGCCGTGCGCCACCTGCATGGCGGCGCTGGCCGAACTGGCCGAGCTCGACCACACCCATGCCGCCATCCTCTCTGGTCGCGGGCGCAGCGATCTGGTGCACCGAACCAACTCGCCACGGGGAGTGCGCATCGTCGGCAGCCACGGCGCCGAGCCCGACGACGGCGACGCCGATCTCGCGCCGCCCGGACTGCTGGATCGGCTCCTGCAGACGATCGAAGCAATCGCTGCAAGTGGCACGGGACTTCTTGTCGAACGGAAGCCGCTGGGAGTCGCCCTGCACTATCGAACCGCTGCGCCGCCGGTGGCCGAAGCCGCCGTCTCCGCCGCCACGATTCGGATGGCCGGCACACCCGGCGTGCACGTGCGACATGGAAGCATGGTCGTCGAGTTCAGCGTCTCGCCCACCGACAAGGGAGCGGCGCTGGCCCGGCTTCGGCATGCGGTCGGGGCGACGGCGGTCCTCTTCATCGGCGACGACCGCACCGACGAGGATGCGCTGCGCACACTCGGGCCCTGCGACGTCGGGATCAAGGTCGGCGATGACGACACTGTGGCCTCGCATCGTGTGCCCGACGTTGACGGTGTGGTCGGGGTGCTGGCCCGACTGGTCGAGCTCCGCCGGAAGTGGCTCGCCACGCGCCGGCTCGTCCCGCTCGAGGCCCTCTCGCTCCTCTCCGACGAGCGAACGGTGGCGGTGCTCGATCCGCGCGGCTCGCTGGTCTGGCACTGTCTGCCGCGAATCGATTCGTCGGCAGCGTTCTCGGGAATTCTCTCTGGTTCCGCCGCCGGCGGCTGGTTCGAGACCGAAGCACTCGGCGACGTCGACCGTCCCACGCAGCGCTACGAGCCCGGCTCGTTCGTGCTGGTGACCGACTGGGGCGGCATCCGCGTGGTCGACTACATGGACTGCTCGAACGGCCGGCCGTATCAGCGCGCCGGGCGCAGCGATCTGCTGCGGGTGATCGAGGGCAGGGGAAGAGTGCGGGTGCGATTTGCACCGCGACTCGACTTCGGCCGCGTGGCCACCACGCTCTCGGTGCGCGGTGAAGGGCTGCACGTCGATGGTGCCGCGGACCCGCTGGTGCTGCGCAGCCCGGGCGTGATGTGGACGATTCGCGATGACGGCATGCACCAGAGTGCCGAAGCGATGATCGAACTGACCGGCGAACCGGTGGTGCTCGAGCTGCGATCGGGCTCGGCAAACGTGGGTGAGAGCACGGTTGCGGAGGCGACCCGCCGGGCGCAGACGGTGCGCTTCTGGCGCGGATGGGTCGACACCCTCGTGGTTCCGCCGATTCACAGCGAGGTCGTGCGGCGCAGCGCCCTGGTGCTCAAGGCGCTCTGCCATGGGCCTTCCGGTGCAATCGCCGCCGCGGCCACCACCAGCCTGCCCGAGCATCTGGGTGGTGAGCGCAACTGGGATTAT
>CAYXKH010000301.1:0-3058 GCA_964465255.1 uncultured Isosphaeraceae bacterium | reverse complement strand
CCCAGAAGGGTGACATGCTGGACATGCTGGACATGCTGGACATGCTGGACATGCTTCCCCCTCACAGCACCGAATCGTGACTCGGAATGTTGTGGGCCGGCGCCGTGTTGAGCTGGACCAGCGTGGCCGACTGGATCCGCTTCGCGGTCTCGGGATCCACATAGTCGGAGTGGCACGAGAGCTTGTCCGGCTCTTCAACCCCCTCCGCCGCGCCGGCGCCTGCGGCCACCGCCTTGCGGGTCTTGCTGGCGAGACGATGGATCTCCTCGGGACTCAGCACGCCGCGCTTCTCGAGGATCTCCTGCTGCTCGGCGGTCAGGGCGTCGCTGCGCCGCGGCTTGTCCCACTTGAACTCGTCGGCCTTGCCGCTGGCGAACTCCTGGATCTCCTTGCTGATCCGCACGCTGCACCAGTCGTGGCCGCACATGGCGCAGAAGTCGGTGTCGACGTCGAGATCCTCGTCGTGATACGCGCGGGCGGTGTCGGGATCGAACGAAAGCTCGAAGTGCCGCTCCCAGTTGAGCGCCGCCCGGGCCTTGGTGAGCTCGTCGTCGCGATCGCGGGCTCCGGGAATGCCGAGGGCCACATCGGCGGCGTGGGCGGCAATCTTGTAGGCGATGCAGCCCTGCTTCACGTCGTCTCGCTTGGGAAGACCAAGGTGCTCCTTCGGCGTCACGTAGCAGAGCATGGCGGCGCCGTGATAGGCGGCGCTGGTGGCGCCAATTGCGCTGGTGATGTGGTCGTAGCCCGGGAAGATGTCGGTCACCAGCGGTCCCAGCACGTAAAACGGCGCCCCGTGGCAGATCGTGCGCTGGAGCTTCATGTTGAACTCGATCTGGTCGAGAGGCACATGTCCCGGTCCTTCGACCATGACCTGCACGCCCTGCCGCCACGCCCGCTCGGTGAGTTCCCCGATGGTCTCGAGTTCGGCGAGCTGGGCTGCATCGGTGGCATCGGCGAGGCCACCGGGGCGCAGACCGTCACCGATTGAGAAGGTCACGTCGTGGCGATGCAGGATCTGGCAGATCTGGTCCCACTGCTCGTACATCGGGTTCTCGCGGTTGTGGATCAGCATCCACTTTGCCAGCAGGCTTCCGCCGCGCGAGACGATGCCGATCAGCCGCTCCTTGACGTACTTCAGGTGTCCGAAGCGCACGCCGGCGTGGATCGTGAAGTAGTCGACGCCCTGTCGAGCCTGATGCTCGAGCGACTCGAAGATGACCTCGGGGGTGAGTTCCTCGAGCGTGCGTCCGATGATCATCGAGTAGATCGGCACGGTGCCGATGGGCACGGTCGAGTGCCGACAGAAGGCTTCGCGGCATTCGTCGAGATTGCCGCCGGTGGAAAGATCCATGACCGTGTCGCCGCCCCAGCGGATCGCCCAGTCAAGCTTCTCGAGTTCCTCGTGGGTGCCGCTCGAGACCGGCGAGGCCCCCATGTTGGCGTTGATCTTGGTGCGGCTGGCCCGACCGATTGCCATGGGATCGAGGCGATGGGCCAGGTGATGGATGTTCGCGGGAATCACCAGCCGTCCGGCGGCCAGTTCATCGCGCACCTGTTCCGGCGTGAGATGACCCTCGCGCTCCGCGACTCGCCGCATCTGCGGCGTGACCACGCCGAGCCGCGCCAGATCGAGCTGGGTGGTGATGCCGGCGGCGATGAAGGAATCGGCGGAGGGAGCGCCGGTTGCGCTGCGCGACACCTTCGGGGCGACCGCTCGGACCGCGCGGCCGGCGAACTCCGAGAGCCCGTGACCGAGACAACCACTGGCGTGATCGGTCGTCGCCTCGACCGACCAGTCCTCGGGCAGAAAGTGCCACGCGGTCTTGTCGCTCGGCGCCGGCATGCCCGGGGTGTCGGGCGAGGAGTAGCTCAGTGGCCCGCCGATGTCGGGGGCGTTGGCAAAGGAGCCTGGAGTGGTCGCGGGCCCGTTGCCGGGGTTCCGCGCCCCGCGCAGGGGGAGGTTGAACCGCGACAGCGGGTGCGAAGCGGCGAGAGCGTTGCCGCTGGTGCCGTTCACAGCCTGAGCGCCGTGTGCGCGGTGGGTGCCGTTGGCACCCGAGTGGTTGGTGTTCGTCATGGACGCTTCCCTCCGCCGGTTTCAGCCGGATCAGGTTCGACGGGTGCTTCTCAGTCGCGTCGCGCCGCACGCTGCGGTCACGCCGGACGCCCCGAGCGGAGGGGAGTGTAGAAGAGGGTGCGCGGGTGCGCGAGGGACGGTGCCGAGGTTGGGTGGCGCGTGGCTCCCGGCTCGCGGAACGAGCCAGCGCGGCAGCCCGGCGACGAATGCTCCTCAAGGCAGCCTCCGGCGCTGGGCGAGCCGCAGGGTGCGCCGAGCATGATTGTCGGATAAAGGATCGCGCCGTCGAGAATCGTGACGTTCTCCGAGGGATCCCGCTGGACGAGGAACTCCTCGCCACTCGCGCCGCCTGCAACGCCGCCGTAGAGGTGGATGCCGGGTCGAAGGAGGAACGTTCCTCCGACGCCCGAGACGAGCTGTGGCTGGTATTCGCCGGCGGCGACCCAGATGTCGACGTTGCCGGGGTTCTGAATCGCGATCGTCTCGAGTGCGGTCCAGAGGTCGGGATAGGCGTCCTCCCAGCTGTCGCCTCATTGATGCCGTACACCCTCGACTGGCCGGGCGACGAGGCTGGATCGATCTCGACGATGGCGTATCCACCTTCGGGCTCGGGGATGAGGATGTAGCCGCGGGTCTTCTGCCCAGATCCGTTCACCAGGATCCAACCGTTGTTGTTGATGATGCGGGCCGCGCCCCTTCGACTCGTTCTCCGCGCCCGACCATCCCCTCTCCCGCCAGCGAAGCGCCGCGGGAGAGGGTGGTGAGCCGAACGAAGTGAGGCTTGACGGGTGAGGGTCGTCGGAGGTCGGACGGCACCGACCGGAACGCCGAGCCCCGGCTCGACGTGTGGCGGCGCGAGCTGCCTGGGTGTGAGGAGGAGTTCCGGGGTACTCCCCTCTTTGCTTTCTCCGTGACCTTCGTGACCTCCGTGGTCTCCGTGGTCTCCGTGGTCTCCGTGACCTCCGTGACCTCCGTGTC
>CAYXKH010000300.1:0-3092 GCA_964465255.1 uncultured Isosphaeraceae bacterium | reverse complement strand
CCATCGACGATTCCCTCCAAGCCAATGGTCAACCACTCCGGGCCGCGCAGCGTGCGGCGGCGCGGGTGAAAGGAAGCGAGTAGCCCATGGGCTGGCACGGCTCCGAATCCGAGTTTGAGTACACCACCATCGAGCGGCTCAAGGCGCTCGGCTATGCCTCGGTCCACGGGTCGGAACTGGGTCCGCCCGGCAGGGCCGATGACTCGGAGGTCGTGCTCAAGGACCGCCTGCGAGCGTTTTTGCTCGCGCGGTACGGCCGCACCATCACCCGCCCGGGTGGGCTGCCGGGTGCCGCCATCGACCTGGCCGTCGCCAAGTTTGCCCGGCCCGAGGGTGTCGACACGCTGCGCCGCAACGCGGCGTTTCATGCCGCGCTGCGCGGCGGCATCGAAGTGCCCATCGAAGAACCGGGAGCCAACGGCAAAGGCCCGACCAAACGCATCGCGCACATCTACGCCATCGATTGGGAGCACCCCGAGGCGAATGAGTTCCTGATCGTGAATCAATTGCCGGTGCACGGGCCCGGAGGCAATGACCGCCGGCCCGACGTGATTGTCTATGTGAACGGCCTGCCGCTGGTCCTGTTCGAGTTGAAAAACCCCTACGACGACCAGCCCACGGTGGCCGATGCCATCAACCAGATCGGGCACTACCGCCACGAGATCCCGCAACTGTTCGACCACAACGCTGTGTGCATCGCCAGCGACGGGGTGACGACGCTGCACGGCATGTGGACGGCGGGCGCGGAGTGGTACGCGCCGTGGAAGAGCATCGATGGCGTGAGCATTGAGCGAGGGACCGTGGGCAGCATGAAGACGCTGGTGGAAGGGCTGATGCCCAAGGAGCGGTTGCTGGCGTATGTGCGAGATTTCATCGTGTTCGAGGCGGTCGGGGCTGCGGGCGGCAAGATCATCAAGAAGGGGGCGAAGTACCACCAGTTCTTCGCCGTGCGGATCGGGGCGAAGAGAATCCTGGAGTCGGTGCGGGCCGGCAGCGCCGACAAGAGATTGGGCGTCATCTGGCACACCACCGGCTCGGGCAAGAGTTTGTCGATGTGCTTCCTGGTGGGGATGCTGCGACGGGAAACCGCGCTGAACAACCCGACCTTCGTGATCCAGGTTGATCGCACTGATCTCGACCAGCAGCTGCACGACCAGTTCGTCGCGGCCCGGTCGCTGGTGGGCGATGTCAGGCACGCCAAGAGCGTTGAGGACCTTCGCGGGCTGCTCCAGACGCAGGGCGGCGAGGTGATCTTCACCACGATCGAGAAGTTCGCCCTCAAGGAGGGCGAGGCCGACCATCCGGTCCTCTCGACGCGGGACAATGTAATCGTGATTGCCGACGAGGCACACCGGAGCCAGTATGGGTTTACCAAGGGCTTTGCGCGGTGGCTCGCCGCGGCACTGCCGAATGCGCGGCGACTGGGGTTCACCGGCACACCGATTTCGTTCAGCGGGGCGGACACGGTGGAGGTATTCGGCGACCTCATCCACGTCTACGACATCCGTCAGAGCCAGGACGACAAGGCGACGGTGCCGATCTTCTATGAGCCGCGTCAGATCAAGCTCCATCTGAACAAGACGGATGTGGATGCGGCGCTCGCGGAGATTGTTGAGGAGGCGGAAGACGCGGCGGTGCCGGTGGATGAGCTGGAACGCAAGAAGGGCCATTGGGCCGCGCTGGCCAAGGCGGCGGGCTCGAAGGAGCGGATCGAACAACTGGCGGCGGACCTGCTAACGCACTTCAAGGACCGCACCGCCACGCTCAAAGGCAAGGCGATGGTGGTGTGCATGGTCCGCGAGAACTGCGTGCGCCTATACGACGCGTTGCGGGCGCTGGGGGGGACCGGGTGTCCGGAGATCAAGATCGTGATGACGGGTGACCTCGGCAAGGACCCGGAGGAATGGAGCAAGGCCGGGCACCTGACGACCAAACAGCAGCGCGAGGCGATCAAGAAGCGGATGATCGACGCGGACGACCCGCTGTCGATGGTGATCGTGTGCGACATGTGGCTGACGGGCACGGACATCCCCTGCCTGCACACGCTGTACGTGGACAAGCCCATGAAGGGCCACACGATGATCCAGGCGATCTCGCGCGTGAACCGCGTGTTCAGCGACAAGCCGCACGGACTGATCGTGGACTACATCGGGATCGGCGATGAACTGAGGGCCGCGACCGCGAAGTATTCGGCCGGCGGCGAGGATCACGGGAAGCCCGCGGGCGGGCTTGATGAAGACGCGAGGCCGCTGTTCGTGGCGGCGATGGCCGAGGTGCGGTCATTCCTGCCCGAAGGCGTGAACTACGGGGACTGGCGACGGCTCTCGCCGATCGCGCTGGAAGACCGGTTCGCCGCCGTGTACGGGCACTTGACGAGCGACGATGACCTGCGTGATCATTTCCTTGATGCTGAACTGCGGCTCACAACCGCGTTCCTGCTCGTCAAACACCTGGAAGACTGCCGCGCGTCGGCCGACGAAGTCATTTTCTGTCAGCGCGTGCGGAAGCAGCTGCTCAAAACGATCCGCGGGCGTGGACCAACCAGGGACATTGAGAAAGCAGTGCGAGATCTGGTGGACGACACCGTCGAGAGCGAGGGCGTCGTTGACATCTTCAAGGCCGCAGGGATCACACGGGCCGACATCTCGATCCTCGACGACAACTTTCTTCAGACGTTCAAGGACCGACCGCTCCCGGACCTTCGGCTCAAGTTGCTCGAGAAGCTGCTCGCAGACGAGATCCACATGCGGGCGAAGAAGAACCTGGCGAAGGCGAAGACGTTCCGTGAACTGCTCGAGGCCACGCTGCAGAAATACCACAACCGGCTCATCGACGCCGCCGCTGTGATCAAGGCGATGCTGGAGATCAAGAAGGACATGGAGGCGTCGGACCAGCGAGCGGGGCAGCTTGGGCTCGCCGAGGACGAACTGGCCTTCTACGACGCCGTCGCCACGAACTACGAGAGCGTGTACGGCGTGGACTTCTTGAAGGGGCTGATCCACGACGTGGTGCAGAGCATCAAGCGGAACCTCAAGGTGGATTGGACCGAGCCCCACCGCGAAGACGTGAAGGCGGCTGTGCGTGCGGCGGTG
>CAYXKH010000299.1:0-3099 GCA_964465255.1 uncultured Isosphaeraceae bacterium | reverse complement strand
AGCGCTCAAACACGCCGCGGCCGAAGGCCGCTACGGAGCGCTCAAACGTCGCGCCACATCGTCGAGGATCTGCCGCTCGTACACGTGATCGCGACCGATGGGCGTCCAGCGACTCGTCGCGAGCACGCCATCACCCGGATCGATGGGCTCTTCCGGATCGATCGTGCGTGTGGTGAGGAGGCGCGACCAGGTGAAGCGCCGAAGACCCGGGGTGTGGGCCTGTTCGATCGAGACCACCGCACGCATGAAAAGCGGCCCGCTTGCGTGCAGCGGACCGAGCTGCACATCGCCGGCCTCTGCGAGAAGCCGAGGGCCGCGCAGCCGCGCCGGGGCCGGGGCCGGGGCCGGGGCCGGAGGAGTGATCATCGTGTCATCGTCGCCTTCGATCGGCGGCTCGGTTGCGTCGCTGCGCGGCTCGGCCGCCGCCGGCGCAGTCTCCGCTAGAGCGGCGGCCTCCGCCTCGGCACGCGAGAAGATCTCGATGCGGACCCGCCGCCGACGTATCCCGGCGGTCTGCTCGAGGGTCCCAGCGAAGGAGGTGTTATCGCTCCTCCAAGGCTCGAGAATCGTGCCCGCGCGAACAGGTTCCGTCTCGATGACGCCGGCCTCAGGGTCCCGAAATGCGGTGGTGTAGCCCTTTGCGCGAACCGCAGCGACCGCTGCCTCGAAGGTCTCGTTGTATCGGGACGCATCGACCGGCAGCGTGTCGGCATCGTCCAGCACCGAAGTGGGGCCGGCGCATGCGCTCAGCAGCACAGAGATCGACAGCATCGCCGCAGCGCACGCCCGTCGGACGCCGCTCGCGGCGCTCGAGCCGTTTGGGTGCACCTCGCCAGGCCGATGGCCCGCGGCGCTCGCCCACTGCTCAATCGAGTGCTCCATCGAGTTCGTGGCAGAACGCCGCACGAATCGAGTGTAACGGGAATTCGTTGACCCCGACGCGCCGCGACCTGTATCGTCCCATGGCCCATCTCGCGCTCTGCTGTCGCCCCAGCAACCTTCTCCTATTTGCCACGCGCCGTCGATCGGCGCTGGAGTCCTGATCCATGTCGCGATCCCGCCCTATGTCATCCCGTTCCACCCAGCGATCCGATGGCCGCGCCTGGATCTTCCGTCGAGTCATTGCCCTGGCTTCGCTCGGGGGCAGTGCGCTGATTGCCAGCGCCGTCATTGGCGGAGGAGGTGGCGGCGGCAAAGGCGGGCAGATCACGCTGCCCACGACGGGCGAGGACTTCTTCATGCCGGGCACGCAGCCCGAGACCAACCCGCTCCTCTTCGAGCCGGTGCAGTCCTCGATCAACTGCACCTTCTGCCACTCCGGGTACAGCATCGACGTGGCCCCGTACGACTCCTGGGTCGTGAGTCTCAAGGGGCAGGCGGCGCGCGATCCCGTCTTCCACGCCGCGCTGACCATCGCCAATCAGGACTCCAGTTTCGCGGGCGAGTTCTGCATCCGCTGCCACGCTCCGGGCGCCTGGCTTCGCGGCGTGTCGACCGCCGGAGACCTCTCCGAATTCGTCCTCGACGACTTCGACGGCGTGAACTGCCACTTCTGCCACCGTGCGGTGAACCCGGAGCTCGGTCCGCACAGCGCCGTCGGCTATCCGCCGAGCGAACTCGAGCCCAACCCGGATCCGACTCCCGATGTCGAGGTGCTCGAGGCCCTCGCCGCCCAAGGGCTCATGCCGATCTCGCATGGCAACGCCCAGTTCATCGTCGATCCTCGCGACGTGCGCCGCGGCCCGCTCGATGACGTGCCCGACAATCTGCACGGCCTGAACGGTTTTGGCGAACCGGTCTCTCTGATCTTCTCGCCGTTCCACCTCAAGAGCGAGTTCTGCGGCCAGTGCCACGACGTGAGCACGCCGACCTACACGCGCCAGCCCGACGGCACCTACGCGCTCAACGACGTGGACACGCCGCATCCGACTCAGGATCTGCGCGACATGTATCCGGAGCAGCGCACATACAGCGAGTGGCAGAAGAGCGAATTCGCCACCGACGGCGTCTTCTTTCCCGATGGGCGCTTCGGCGGCGACCACCCCACCGGGATCATGTCCTCGTGTCAGGACTGCCACATGCCGCTCTTCGAGGGTGGGGCGTGCTTCTTCTACACCGACCCCCCCTACTTCTCGCGCAAGGTTCCCCAGCACAGCTTCTCGGGGTCCAACACCTGGGTGATCGGCGCCGTCGCCGAGCTCGCCGGTGAAGAGGCGGAGTTCCTGGGCCTCACCCCCGATCGCGTCGACGCGGCCCGGGCGCGGGTCGTCCAGATGCTCCGCAACGCCTCCGACATGGAAGTTGCGCAGAAGGGTGAGGAGATCGCCATCCGCGTGACCAACTACAGCGGCCACAAGCTCCCCACCGGATATCCCGAGGGTCGACGGATGTGGCTCAACGTCAAGTTCTTCAACGAGGCCAATCGGCTCGTGGGCGAGCACGGGGCGTACGACTTCAAGACCTCGACTCTCAACCGCAAGGACACCAAGGTCTACGAGGCCGAGCACGGGATCGACGGCGCCACGGCGAAGGCCACCGGCCTGCCCCGCGGCAAGAGCTTCCATCTCGCCCTCAACAACAAGATCCTCTTCGACAACCGCATCCCGCCGATTGGCTTCGACAACGCCGAGTTCGAATCGGTGCAGGCGGCGCCGGTCGGCTACGCGTACGCCGACGGCCAGCACTGGGACGACACGATCTTCACGATTCCGCCCGGAGCGACGAAGGTCGTCGTCACCCTCTACTACCAGACCTCGTCGCGCGAATACATGGAGTTCCTGCGCGATGCCAACGTCACCAACGGGCTCGGCCAGGTCGCCTACGACGCGTGGGTGAGCCAGGGCAAGAGCGCCCCGGTCGACATGGACACCGCGATGCTCGTCCTCACCCAGCCGAATCCCGCCGACCTCAACAACGACGGCGTGGTCGACGGCGCCGATCTCGGCCAGCTCCTTTCGGCCTGGGGCCGATGCCGCGGTTGCCCCGAGGACCTCGACGGCAACGGTGTCGTCGATGCCGCCGATCTGGGAACGCTCCTGAGCAGTTGGGGGTGAGGCAGCGCGGGTGCGCGGGGGGCGATGATTGGATTGGATTGGATTG
>CAYXKH010000298.1:0-3163 GCA_964465255.1 uncultured Isosphaeraceae bacterium | reverse complement strand
GACAGACACCCGCAGTTCTCTACCGGGACGTGAAGAAGGCGATGCAGGCGCGGGCGAGGGCACCGCCGCGGCGTCCGCCGGCTCGAGCAACTGGGCGACGCGCAGCAGCCGCGCTGCCGCCCGCAATCCCGCGGCGTACTCCGGAAGACCGACCATCATCGTGAGGTTTCGCCCAATCGGTTCGACGAACTGGCAGCGTCGAGACCGCGACCCCTCGAGCAGCGGTCGAAGGATGGCGTCACGATGCCGCTCGACGATCCGGGCGGCTTCGGCCCGCACCGTCTCGTCGACGGCGCCGCCGGTCACGCGAAATGCCTCCAGCGTCGCCTGTTCATCAGTTCGAATGGTGAGGGCGGCGCGGGCGGCGAGGCGGTACCAGAGCGCGGCGTTGGCAACCGCCATGGCGATCACCGCGCCCTCTGCGTCGCCGGCAGCGACCCGCTGCCAAGCCTCGACGCGCAGCATCCGAGCGAACTGCCGCATCGGGGCCAGGTGTGGGAGTCGCAGGTTGTTGTGGCCCAGGCTCAGATCGAGTTGGAAGTCGGACCGGGGCAGCACCGCCGCCTGCCGCACGAGCTCAAGCGCCGGTTGCGCCCGGCGAATCAGTTCGCGATCGGATTCAGTCAGGTCCTCGACGCCCTCGACCATGTGAAATCGGTTCCACTCGTCGCGAGTGAGCCCGAGGCCGTAGGTTTCGGCCCCTGCGTCGAACTGGATCAACTTCATGGCCTGCGTGTACAGAGAGGCGGCATTCGCCGTCGGGGGGGCGGAGTCGCCGGGGGCCGCTGGCATCGCCGCGGCTGACGCGCGGGTCCCGGTCGCGATGGCGAGCAGAACGATCCCGACCTACGCAGCAAGTCCAGGCACTCGACGAACGTCTCTCATGGCGTCGCTCCGGGCACGCGGGTCTCTCGCACCGTCACGCGGAAGGGCCGAAGCCCCCGCGCCATTCCTCTTCAGATCACTCATCTCTACTGCGGGTCCTCGACGCCGTTGCCGCGGGAGACGGTCGAGATCGTCACGTACTGCTGGGTCGGTCCGGGTACGCCCGCCGGCCGTGGGTCCCAACCCCACACGCAGGGGCGTCCGTGGGTGATCAGGGCCGCGTTCGGCGGGTGGAACGAATAGGAGAGTGGAATCCAGTCGTTCATGTCTCGGATCGTTCCCAGCCACGGCCACGGGTCGCGCACGTTGAGGCGGGCGATGTTGTTGCCGCGCATGCGCATCGGGTCGAAGGGAACCCAGCCCGAATCGGGCAGATAGAACTCGGCCCAGGCGCTGAGCGGTGGTCGCTTGCCGTCTTCGAGGTTGCGGTCGACGCCCACCACGACCCGCGCGGGAATGCCGCCGGCGCGAAGCACCGCGACGCACGCGGCCACCAGATCGGCGGGGCTGCCGACGCCTGCTTCCATGGCCTTGGCGGCACCGACCATCTCGAAGCCGCGGAGCAGTCCGGCCAGGCCGCGATCGAGTCCGTTCCCGTTCACTCGCAGGGCATTGATCGTGGCTCGGATCAGATCCTTGGCCGCGAGAAAGGGCGGGACGCTGCGGAGCTGGCCGTCGCTCACCTTGGCCACGAAGTCGATGAAGCGTTGATCGTCGGACTCGATGAAGAGCTGCGGCTTGAGACTGTCCTGGCACTCCTCGGGCCAGGCCTGCGGCCAGGTGGCGCGGGCGGCGACTCGATCGTCGAGAGCGCTTCTCCAGCACTGCATGCGATAGGTCATCTCCCAGCGGATGCTCTGGGCCGCGCGGGCGGTCACCGACAGCACCGCGAAGGTCATCCCGAAGCCCTTGTTGGGATCGAGTCGCGGGGTGAGCGTGGCACCACCGCGGGCATCGATCCAGACCCGTCCGGCAACGGTCGTCAGATCCGCCTTGCTCCATGGGCCGCGGCTGATGATCGGCAGCACGATCGGGGCGTCTTCAACCGACATGGCCAATCGCAGCGAGGCATCGCCCGGCGGGATCTCGGTGAAGAGGTTGACTCCGAACTGGATGTCATAGACCTTCGGATCGGTGCGCTGGAGGGCATTGATCGGCGGGCGTCCCGAGGTCATGACCTGCGGCGACTGCACCAGGAGAAGGATCGGGAGGATGATGCGAGCGAGCAGCAGCACGGGGAGAACTCCGTAAGCGGGAGTGCGCGGCGAGGCGGATCTTCCCGAGCCTCGCATCCGATTCAACCGCAGCGACGGCCAGCGGGTTGCGAGCCGCGGTGGCCGAACCTGTCGCCCGATTCAGTCGAAGGCCGAGTATCCGCCCTCGTAGATGAGCACTTCACCGATTGTGTTGAGGAACTTCGCCAGCACCAGGTTGATGGCGATGATCGCCAGAAAACTGGCGACGAAGCTGTCGGTGGCCGCACGACCGACGCCGGCGGCGCCGCTTCCGCAGTTGAATCCCTTGTAGCAGGCGATGAGCCCGATGCTGGCCCCGAAGAAGAGGCTCTTGACCACGCCCGTGGTCGGTTCCCACCAGCCCACGAACGACGCCGTGAACTCCCAGTAGTCGGAGGCGGGCACGCCGTAGAACTTCACCGTCACCAGCCAGCCGCCCCAGACGCCGAGGATGTCCGAGTAGATGGTCAGGATCGGCGTCATGATCAGGCACGCGAGAAATCGCGGCACCACCAGATAGGGAACTGGATCGCTGGCCATCGCCCGCATCGCATCGAGCTGCTCGGTCACCCGCATGGTGCCAAGCTCCGCCGCCAGCGCACCACCGACGCGTCCCGCGACCATCACTGCCGCGAGCACCGGTCCGATCTGCTTGGTCACCGAGATGTTGATGACGCCACCAAGTCGATCCTGAAGGCCGATTGCGTAGAACTGCTGATAGCCCTCGAGGGCCAGGATCATCCCGATGAACGCTCCGGTGATCGCCACCACCGGCACCGAGGCGACCCCGACCGTGAAGAGTTGCGGCAGGATCAACCGCATCCGCAGCCACTTCGACGGGCTGGTGAAGATCCAGAAGAAGGTGACCAGGGCAAAACGCACGAACCGACCGAAGCCATCGATGGCATCGATCATCACTTCACCCAGCACCGCAATGGGCCGCAGCAGCGTCACGGGCAGAGGGTAGGAGGACGGAGTGCGCGTGCGCGGGGGAGATGCGCAGGAAGGGTGTGATTCCGAGTCGTGATTCCGAGTCGTGATTC
>CAYXKH010000297.1:0-3233 GCA_964465255.1 uncultured Isosphaeraceae bacterium | reverse complement strand
CGGCGAGGCTCTTCGCCAGAGGCGCTACGTGCTCTTCCGCTTCTTCGCCTCCGCGTCCTTCTTCAGGCGGGTGTAGTCGAGGTAGTGCAGATTCGCCTGCACGTTGTCGGTGGCCGAGTAGATGTAGGCGAGGAAGAACTCGGTGATCGTGGCATTGCGGTTGCGCAACTCTTCGACCAGCCGAAAGACGATGGCGAGGCGATGCTCGTTCTCCTTCTCAAAGGCTTCCCACCATGTCCGGGCACTGCCGGTCGTTTCGCCCCACCCGAGGTGCTCGGCCTTGCCACTCTCAATGCCCGAGCGAAAACGCTCATCGGTCCAGCCGCGGGTGTCGGTGAACCCTGATCGCACGTCTCCTTCTGCCCCAAGGATCTTCCGCGAGGCCTTGCGGCCCGTCCGCGGCAAGGCCGGCAGGATCGCCAAGGCCTCCTGGCGCAACCTCTCGTCGAGCCGCTCCGACGTGAGAACTCCCTTGACCAGTTCCGGCGTGCCGCGATTCTCGATCGTGTCGCGGCGAATGACGACGCGTGCGATGCCATCGGCCGCGAGCTCCGGCCATCGGAAGTCAATCGGATCGACTGCCCGGCCGATCAGGCGATGCAGGCCGCGGGCCCCGGTGCCCAGGACCAGTGCCGCTTCCACAATCGCGTCGAGGGCCGAGTCGTCGAAGACGAGATCGATGCCGTGCAGCTTCGCAAGCTTCTGGGCCCGCTCGAGTGCCGACTGTTCGGTGCGCTCGCTCACGATGGCACGCAGATCGTCGCGGGCAAGTTCGTGCAGCACCGCGACGGTCGCGAAGCGCCCGATGAACTCCGGGATCATGCCAAACGCGACAAGGTCGCGGGTCTCCGCCTGGCAGAGGGCCTCGTAGATCGGTGCATCGGGCATCGTCGACGGCTCCTCGTTGGCGCGGGCGCGGAAGCCGAAGGGGCTGCGGCCGCTTCCCACCCGCCCCTCGACGATTGCCTGCAAGCCGACGAAGGCGCCGGTGCAGATGAACAGAATGCGCCCGGTGTCGATGGCCGCGTGCGTCGACGACTCATGCCCTTCGGAGATCTTGCCATCGAGCAGCGTGAGGAGTGCGTTCTGCACCCCTTCGCCGCTGACGTCGCGCTCGACGCCTTCCGCGCGGCGGATCTTGTCGATCTCGTCGATGAAGATGATGCCCTTCTCCGCCCGCCGCGGATCGCCACCGGCGCGTTCGAGAAGCGCACGCACGATCGTTTCGACCGAGTTTCCCTTGTAGCCCGCTTCGACCAGTCCTGTGGCGCTTGAGAATCCGACCGGCACGCCGAGAAAATCGGCCAGCGTCCTGACGAGGAGGGTCTTGCCCACGCCCGTCGGCCCGATCATGAGGATGTGGTATCGCCCGAGGTCCTGCCCCTCCCGATCGCGCCACGCCTGCGAGAGGTAATGGTTGTACACGGCGACGGCGATGTCCTGCTTCGCGCGTGCCTGCCCGCGCACGAAGCGATCGAGATGCGCAATCATGGCGCTGGGGGTGGGAAGCATCAGATGTTCTTCGCCGCAGCCGATACGCTTGCCTCGGTCGAGACAAGGCGGCTCTTCGCCCAGGCCACCAGCGGCTCCAGGCTTGTCGAAAGTGCCTGATCTGCGTCGACAGTATTGAACGCAACGAGTTTCTTTTCATCCGAATCGACCATCGTTAGGTCATGCGCGAGCAGATAGAGCCCGACCGCCCGCTCCCTCGCCTTCGTGGTCTCCTCGGGGGTCGCCCCTTCCGATCCGCCTTCAGACACTTTCCACGCTGACGCGGCAAACCTCTTCAGTCGAGGCGGATCGAAGTTCCCCCTCATGATCTCCAACGCCTTCTGCTCGACTGCGGCGGAACTTGGCGCATTCGCCGACAATCGCTCCGTGCCCCACGCGCTTTTGAGAGCTGACAGGAGCTTCTTGAGAGTATCCGGATTTTCGAACGACTTGATCAAGGGGAAGTACCACGCCTGCTCAGCATTCCGAAGCGTCTCCAGTTCCGGCTCTGATCGCGAGGGATGGTCAAGACCAATTGCTCGCACGAACCAGCTGGCCAGTCGTTGCAGTAGGCCGCCATGAACGGCGCGACGGCTGTTTTGCATGTAGGTTCTGACCGCGTTGTGCCAGTATGTCGAGACCTCCTGCTCAAGCTCCGGCTTGCCATTGAGGGACTGGCTTTCCGAGAGATAGCCACATGGAAGCGAGAACACTTTGCAGAGAGTGCTGTCGCGCTTCGGAACCGCATCGCTACCTGACCCCATTCGTTGGCACAGCTCATAGAGCTCGTACATGCAGGCCTCACTGAACAGGTACTTCTTGCTCAGCACCACTACGACGAAGTCGCGACTCACCAGTTGTTTCGCATAGGTCCGTCTAGCCTGATCGCCTGCTCCCGCATCGCGATAACAGCTTACCTTCGCGAGGATGCCGTCCTCCACTGCTTGCTTATCACTGTGTTTGGGACTTGGATAGTGACCACCGGCCAACGCCTTCATCAATTGCTCTGGCCACAGCTCCCGATTGTTGTCCGGCGGATCCAAACCGTCCTTGCCTGCGAAGGTGAAGCCGATCTCAAGCGGCACCTGCTGAAGGCCACGAGGCGCATCGATTCTCAGTGCAGGTAGCTCGATCTCGGCGAGCGAGTCGCCGACCGCATCGTGACGATCTTGCTCCTGCTCGGCGTGGGAGGAGTCGGTCCTCGCGTCGGGCCAGCCGAGGCGGACGTTACGCTCTCCCCATACCTCCTCACACGCGTTGCGAAAACGGCCCAGAAACTCGGCATTCGGGCCGATCTGCCGAACCTTCATCGTCCCGAAGAAACCGCCAGCCTCCTTTGGCGTCCAGGAGAACTGAATGAACGTCGGCGTGCCCTGCGACACACCGCCGGAGCGCGGACTGTCTGGTCTCCCTGCGAACGTGCGTATGCAGCCGCCCCATTTCCACATGATCGCAGCACCTCGCCACATCCGGCCGAGTTTGACGAGGAGTTTCACGACGTCGTGCCGAGTCAGCTCATTCGCCTGCTCCCCGAGGATCATCGTCGGCTCGAACCTCGGCTTTTCGCCGAACACCCACCGAAGTTCGTCCTGGACGATCTGTTCGCCCTCGCGCGGGAGGGCCGCAGGGACGATGTACTCCTCTTCCAACTCGGGGCGATTGCTCTCGTAGGCCTCTCGCAGTCGATAGCAGATCTCGCACGACTCCATGAACGACAGGAAGAGTCGCTGTTGCGGCTCGGT